>NZ_JAUSTO010000011.1:0-75813 GCF_030812885.1 Moryella indoligenes | reverse complement strand
TCACTCGGGATATCGACATCCTTCGGCTTCTTCTGCAGAAGAGCATCACGCATCCTGGAACGACCATAGGTATCATTACATTCATCTTCCTTTAGGATATCCCGCATAGCATCGGCCAGCTTCTGATATTTCCAAGGCCGATCCTTACGTTGCAGGTATTTATAGAATGCCTGGCGGCTCACATGGAGCATCCGACAGTAGAATGTAAGTTTCCCTTTAATCATGCCGCCTTCTGTCTTAACAGCGATATATTTCAGCCTTTCATTTTTGCTGACTTCAGACGCCTCGCGGCGAAAAAAGCGCTAGCTTCCTCCAGGAACTCGTTTTCTTCTTTAAGACGACGAATTTCCTTATCCTGATCTTTGACCTGCTTACGTAAGGTGATAAGCTCCTCATTCAGGGTCATAGCACTTTTGGGGGTCTGGGATCCCGCTCCAAGATCCAGATTTCCGAGTCTATTAGCGCGTATCCATGTATAGAGCGTGTTTTTGGGGATGCCTAGTTCACGTGCAGCTTTTGCCTGGCCAATCTCTTTTGCCAGCTTAACTGCCTGGATTTTGTACTCCTGATCGTACTGTCTGTTAGTTGCCACCGTAAACGCCTCCTTATTCTCTTAAATTATAATGAAATCCTTGAGAATAAGATGTCAACTTTATTTATACAGCATCACTTCGTGGCTTCAAATGTGGCCAGATACAAGGCTTTCAGCAACGCCTGAGCACTTGGGAAAACACTCCTCTGACGGTTCAGTTTGCAGTAGGTTGCATTGAGTCTCCCAATCGCATTGGTCGTATAGATGACCGTCCGAACGTCAGCAGAAAACTTAAAGATTGGTGTAATGACATCCCGGTCCCGGTGCCGTTCCCAGCGTTTCATGGCGTTCGGGTATTTCTCTGACCACTTCTCTGCCACGTGGTCCTATGTCAAGTTTTCGGACAAGTTAAACACGGCCTGATTTACCTTTATCCAGCAGATCTTCGGCTCACCGCAGCCAGTCGTTTTAGATATGCTTCCTCGTACTGATCCGGAGACTGGTAATCACAGTGGCTGTGTATCCGGACGGTATTGTAAAACGTGTTGATATATTCAAATATGTAGCGATATGCCTGATCGTAATTCCCGATATGGAATCTGTTCAGCTAATAAATCATAATCAAATATGTACAGAAGTTCTGGAATAAAAATGTACAACTGATATCATCGATAAGGTCTGAGAAGGAGGCCTGAACGATGATTATCAAATCACCCATCATTACGGATCTTAAGATTCACGGACTGGAGGATCTGTATAAGTTAAAAACACTTATGGAAGCAACGAATCTCAAGATCAATAAAAGCCAGATAGCCCGGGAACTGGACGTCGACAGGCGAACTGTCGATAAATATATCAACGGTTTTCATAAATCAAGGTGCCGATTATCAACGAACTGTCTTACACCTTACATGGATCTCATTCGAGAACTCCTTTCGGATGAAAATGAGCAGCTGTTTTATTACCGAAGAGTCCTATGGCAATATCTCTGTGATAACCGCCACTATCTCCTACGGTGTACGACCACTCATTTTTGATAACGGCGGCTTCGTGCCCATTCAGCTCGTCTGCTGATTTGCGGGCGTCTGCATAGACTTCAAAGGTTGGCGCAATACCGTCGCGAATATAATAATCGTCTGTCTGTGTATCCCGAATGATGTACGGTTCATCAAAGTCATTGCTGATGGTAGCTGAAGATACTGCAAATTATGATTCGCTCACATACCATTTTGGTACTTGATATAATTAAACACAAGAAAACAACCATACAAGAGCATCTTTACTCTTGTATGGTCGTTATTTCTTTTTTTACCGCTTAAAGGTCATCAGTTAAGCTTTGTTTTCTTCAATCCCTAACTGAACGCTCCTAAAGGGAGCCCCTATTAGCAGAGCTTATTTTACAATGTTCAGAACAAAGGCCACAAGGAGGAACAGCACCGCAAGCACCTTGGTCAGCTTCTCCAGCGTTCCCTCCACGGAACGGCCCCTGATCTTGCCCCAGTAGGAATCGGCCATACCGCCGATGGCCCCGAGACCCTGATCTCTTCCCTCCTGCATCAGAACGATGGCAGAAAGAACTACACATACAATGACAAATATAACAGATAAAATCGTGTTCAGCATGATACTCCTCCGAATCTGGCTATTGTGTCTGCTCCATCGCGGACACGAACTTACACTGCATCGTACCACAAGTTACCGCAGCTTTCAAGTAAAACCCGCCCTGCTCAAGTGTATTGCAACGTTCTGATCTGCTCAATCTCCTCCTTCTGCGCGAGCTCGATATTTCTGATATCCATGTCGCTCCGGAGATTCAGGAAGTCGGATCCATGTGTCAAGCAGCTCTTTTACAGCTCTCAGAACCGCAGCACAATATCGTACTCTGCCTTCAGCTTACGAAGCATCTTGTCAACGTAGCGGTCTATATCCTCGCCCTTCAGCTCCTCATCCTTCGGACGGAAGGTGACGGTAAATGCCATGCTTTTCTTCGTCGGCGGAATCGGCGCGCCCTCATAGACATCAAAGAGCCTCACCTCACGGATATACTTACAGCTCTCGTGTATCACGCGCTCCACCTGCGCACAGCTGATACTCTTCTCCATGATGAGGGCGATGTCTCTCGTGACCTCCGGGAAAGCAGGCAGCGGCTCAAAGACCGGCGTCGCATGCACCTGCATGTAGAGTGTCTTCAGATCCAGCTCTGCGACATAGACATCTGTCCGGAGGCTCAGCTCCGCAGCAATATCATAGGCGAGCTTTCCAATGTAACCAACCCTCTGCCCATTGCAAAGTACCGCGGCAGTCTGATAGGGATGCAGGAAGGGCTGCTCCGCGCTCTCGTAGCCAAAGGAGAGACCCAGCGCCTCTGCTGTGAGATCCAGCGCGCCCTTCAGACTGTAGAAGTCCTCTCCCTCTCCGAAGAAGGCAAGCACCAGGTGATCCCGCTCGTCTGGATAGTTCTTCAGCGGCAGCTCCTTCGGAAGGAAGACCTTCGCGATCTCAAAGAGCCGCCCCGCAAGATTTCCGTTTTTCTGGTTCCGCATCACTGCATTCAGCATGGATGGAGTCAGAGTAGTGCGCATCAGAGAGATCTCCTCACTGATCGGATTCATGATGCGAATCGCCTGCATTTCCGCGGCATCCTCCGGGAAGCGCAGCAGCTTCAGATCAGAGGGCGAGAAGAAGGAGTAGTGGATGCACTCATAAATACCCGCCCCGCAGAGCGTCTCCTTCAGCTTCAGCTCTCGCTGCTGGATCTCGGAGAGTCCGCCGCCGGTCACCTCCGCCTCCTTCAGGAAGGTCGGAACTAGGTGCTCATAACCATAGAGGCGTATCACCTCCTCCGCGACATCCTGATAGCTCTCCATGTCCTCGCGGTAAGCAGGAACCTGAAGCGTGAGTTCTCCATCCTTCAGCACCGGCTCCATGTTAAGGCTCGCAAGTATACGCAGGATCTCCTCATCCGGCACCGTGATGCCGAGCACCGCATTGACACGCGCCACCGGAACGGAGAGCTCCCGCTTTCCTATGCTGTTCCCGGTATTCACATCGATGTGCGTGCGGGAGATGCTTCCACAGCCCAGCTCCTCGATGAGATGCAGGGCGCGCCGCATCGCCATATCGACCGTGTATTCATCCGTGCCCTTCTCAAAGTGCGCACTCGCGTCCGTGCGCTTTCCGAGGCTGCGGGAGCTGCGGCGAATGTTGTCGCGCGCAAACTTTGCGGCCTCCAGCACGACCTCGGAGGTCGTGTCGAGTATCTCCGAATTCAGTCCTCCCATGATACCGGCGAGACCGACCGGCTTCTCGCCGTCGCAGATCAGAAGATTGCTCTCCGAGAGCGTCAGCTCCTCCTCGTCGAGCGTCACCAGCTTCTCGCCCGCTGCCGCACAGCGGACCCGGATGGCATCTCCCTCGAGATGGGCTCTGTCATAGGCATGCATGGGCTGGCCGAGCTCCAGCATCACATAGTTCGTAATATCCACCATGTTGGAGATCGCATTCACACCGAGCAGTGCGAGGCGCCGCCTCATCCACGCCGGAGATTCCCCAATCCTCACGTCGTGCACATAGTGCGCAATATAGCGCGGGCAGTATTCCGGCGCATCAACACAGACTGCAAAGCCCGGAAGCTCCCTCTCCGTCTCCCTGTAATCGAGCGCAGGCGCCTTCACCGGCTTATTGAGAACCGCAGCAACCTCCCGCGCGATGCCATAGATGCTCTGGCAGTCCGGGCGGTTCGCCGTGACGGCGATATCAAAGAGCCAGTCGTCGAGCCCCAGGATCGGCTTTACATCCGCTCCGACAGGAGCATCATCCGGAAGTAAAAGCAGACCATTGTAGCCTGCGCCCGGGTACATATCCTCGGAAACCCCGAGCTCCATACCAGAGCAGAGCATGCCATGAGACTCAAAGCCGCGGAGCTTTCCTTTTTTAATAGTCGTGACACCCGCGATCTCCGTGCGCTCCTTATTGGTCTCGTAGACCGTCGCCCCGACCAGCGCTGTCGGAAACTTTTTTCCTGCGGCAACATTATCCGCGCCGCAGCAAATCTGAAGGTTGCCCTTCTCTCCGCAATCCACGACACATACATGAAGATGTGTGTCCGGAATGGGCTCACAGGACTTCACAAGACCCACAACGACGCGGGTAATGTCGGCTCCGACCTGCTTTAATTCCTCTACCTCAAAGCCGCAGGAGAAGAGCTTTTCCTGAAGCTCCTCCGGCGTGCAGTCAATGTCTACATATTCCTTCAACCAGCTGAATGGTGCTATCATGCGAACTCTCCTTTTCCTCAGTCGTTGATCTGCTCAAGAACCCGAAGATCAGATTCGAACAGGAGCTTGATGTTATTGATGCCGTACTTGAGCATGGCGACTCTCTCCACGCCGATGCCGAACGCGATGCCGCTATAGATATCGGAATCGATGCCGCAGTTCTCCAGCACCTTTCTGTTGACAACACCCGCGCCAAGTATCTCGATCCAGCCGGTTCCCTTACAGAGTCTACACCCCTTGCCGCCGCAGGAGAAGCAGCTCACATCCACCTCGACGGACGGCTCGGTGAAGGGGAAGTAGGACGGGCGGAGTCTGGTCTTCGTGTCCGCGCCGAAGAGCTTCTGTACGAACTGATCCAGCATGCCCTGAAGATCGCAGAGGGTGATGCCCTTATCGACCACCAGCCCCTCCATCTGTGTGAACATCGGGGAGTGCGTCGCATCATCATCGGAGCGGAACACCTTGCCCGGGGAGAGTATCTTAATCGGCGGCTTCTTATTCTCCATCACATGTATCTGCCCGGAGGAGGTCTGCGTTCTCAGAAGGAACTCGTCACTTAAATAGAAGGTGTCCTGCATGTCCCGCGCCGGATGATCCTTCTGTGTATTCAGGGCTGTAAAGTTGTAGTAGTCTGTCTCGATCTCCGCGCCCTCATAGATCTCAAAGCCCATGCCGGAGAAGGTGCGTATCATCTCGTTCCGGACCTGGGTGTCAGGATGCAGGTTTCCGCGGGTGATCTTCTTTCCCGGTATGGTGACATCTATCTTCTCGCGCTCATAGCGGCTCTTCAGCTCCGCTGCCCGGACGCGCTCCTCAAGCGCGGAGAGATGCTCCAGCACCCAGTCCTTCAGACCATTTACCTTCTGTCCGAACTCCGCCTTCTGCTCGGCGGGGATACTCTTCATCTCCTTCATCAGGGCGCTGACAAGCCCTTCCTTCCGATCCAGATAGCGCTTCCTGAGCTCATAGACCGCCTGAGAATCGAGGCGCTGCTCCGCCTCCCTCAGAAACTGCTCACGAATTCCCTGAAACTTATTATTTTCCATGTCCTCTCCTTTCGCGCCACTTTTGCTGTCCGTAGATTATAAACCGCTGCAACTGCATAAGTCCCGCGCAGCTTCGTGCTGCGCACTCTCGCTGCGCTCACAGACATTCGCAAATCGCTGCGCTCTCTTCTTTCGCTCCGCTTTTTTGCTAGCCAGCAGTCAGAGTGTACTGCATAAGTCTCGCGCAGCTTCGTGCTGCGCACTCCCGCCGCGCTCACAGACATTCGCAAATCGCTGCGCTCTCTTCTTTCGCTCCGCTTTTTTGCTAGCCAGCAGTCAGAGTGTACTGCGTAAGTCCCGCGCAGCTTCGTGCTGCGCACTCTCGCTGCGCTCACAGACATTCGCAAATCGCTGCGCTCACTGCGTTTCGCGCCGCTTTTTTGCTCATGTCTGTTGTCCTGTCAGATGCCGGTGTCCGGCTGTGAGCAAGCTCACGCCCGGACACCGGCGCCTGACAGGGACTTATGCACTCAAAAAGTCCCATACTTTCTCCTTCTGGAGAAAATATGGGACGAGTTCTCTGATCTACCCGCGGTACCACCCGGCTTCCTGTTTTCACAGGCTCTTTCTGTCTGTAACGCGGACCGCGTCGAAATCTAGCACTGCATGATCCGAAAAAGCTCAGCGGATCACCGCTTCAATCCCGCTGCTCCGGCGTGAAATTTCACTCTTCGGTTCACCGGGCGAGCTCTCAGCTTCCACTCCCCTCTCTTTACGGCTTCCCGACGCTACTTTGCGCCATCACTGCATTTGAACGCCTTTATTCTAAGCGGCAGGACACAAAATGTCAAGGCGATGATGATCTCTCTGCCATTCTCTGCCATTCAGACATCTCAGTCTGAATACTTCTGCTCCAGCCGTTCCATCAGCGCCAGATACTTCTCCTGCACGCCTGCCGCCCGCTCTGTCTCCTCAAAAGCAGCGCAGTCCGCATCAATCTTCTGAAAAACCTCCGGAGGCAGCTGACGCTCGGCAAAGGGATAGACCACATTATTTTCCTTCTCGATGTGGCGCTTTAAAAGATTTGCATAGCCCATGGCCTCGGTGAGTATATCGAGCTTATATTCTGTCTTTGGACCTGCCTCGTAGAGTTTCAGCGCAGTCTCCAGTGCCAGAACATGTCCGCGCCCCATATCGTGCTCCACCATCATCCCATGTGTCACCAGATTGTCTGCAACCTTTCCCATGTGGCTCACCATCTCAGTGAAGAGACACTCCTCTTCCTTCTTGTGGTGATGGCGATCCGCATAGTTTCGCACAAAATCAACAATATCCCGGATATCCGCTGCATCGACCTCCGCGCCCTCCAGTATACCGCAGCACATGCGCCGTATCACCTCAAGCACTATGCTGATATTTGCGTGCTCTTCCATCATCAGTTCTATGCTGCTGTTCATCTCTCACCTCGAATTTCGTAATGCCTACTGTCCGTGCTCTCAAGATGCAGTGCGGTCTGCTGCAGCATCCCCTGCATCTGCGCCGTGCGAAGCTCATAGTAGATATCCGGCGAGAGCCCCTTCTCCGTCCAGAAAGCTCCGTGAAGGTCCTGCGTCTGCTCCCAGGCGACAGCATCTGCCTCCTGCACCTTCAGCATATTCACGCGGTCACAGGGCATCCCGTTCAGAAACGCATCCTCAAAGCCTCTGTAGGCCTGCGGCGCCGTGCTGTCCGCGCGGAGCGCATGCGCCTCTCCAAAGCGAAACGCAAGTGCACGAAGCTTCTCCAGCTTCCCGGGATCCCTTTTCAGGATCTCAGAAACCAGTCCCGCGTACCGTGACTCGGCATCATGGATGCGCTCCTGCAGCCAGCCATGAATGTTCATCGTATCAATCAGCTCATCCAGCGGCCTGAGCTCTCCGCTCACATAGCAGCTGTAGTCTCCCGCTGCTGCCCCGAAGCTCTGTTGCTTCGCCTGCGCCGCGATCTCCCGGATCAGCTCCTCCTGAAGCTGTATCTTACGGTAAAGCCAGAAATGAATCGGCCCTAAAAATGCACTCATCAGCATTTCCCTCCTGATTATGATTACTGTTCTTTATTTCTACCACAGGATGCGGGAAATGTATGTTGCAATAGCAACGGTTTTGCTTTCGTTATGGTCTGATGTCCAAGGCTTAAGCTCAGCTGACCTCCATCACACGTATCATATTCGTATTTCCGCTGACGCCGAGCGGCAGACCTGCCGTCAGGACCACATTGTCTCCCTCCTGCACATAGCCGCGCTTTTTCGCGGCGCAGATTGCGGCATCGAAGAGCATCTCTGCATTGTCCTCCTGCGGAATGAACATCGGCAGCACACCAAAGAGCAGGTTCATCTGGCAGGCTGTGGTCTGATTCACCGTGCAGGCAATGATGGGACAGGCAGGGCGGTACTTGGAGAGCCGCCGCGCCGTGAATCCGGAGATCGTAACCGTAATCACGGCCCGTGCGCGGATATCCTCCGCCACAGTGCAGGTCGCATCGGAGATCGCCGTCGTCACATCTGTCTGCTCCGCAGTGCTGAGCTTCTTTCTGCGCTCCTGATAGTTGATGTCCTGCTCCGTCCGCTCTGCAATCTTTTCCATCATGGTCACAGCCTCGACAGGATAGGCCCCCGCCGCAGTCTCTCCGGAGAGCATGATCGCCGTCGTCCCGTCATAGATCGCATTGGCTACATCCGTCACCTCCGCCCTCGTGGGACGGGGGTGGTGCATCATGGAGTCCAGCATCTGCGTTGCGGTGATCACAGGCTTTCCCAGCTGCAGCGCGCGCTTTATGATCTGCTTCTGAAGTACAGGCACCTCCTCTGCGGGCACCTCGACGCCGAGATCGCCCCGTGCAACCATGACGCCATTGGCCTCCTCCAGTATTTCTTCGAGATTTCTGACGCCCTGCACGCTCTCGATCTTCGCGATAATCTTCATTTTGCTGCCGTTGGCATCCAGAATCTTCCGAATCTCCCGGATATCATCCGCGGTTCTCGTGAACGAGGCCGCGATATAATCAAAGCCCTGCTCGCAGCCGAACTCAATATCCGCTCTGTCCTGCTCACTGATAAAGGGCATGGACAGATCCGCTCCCGGAACATTCACGCCCTTCCGGTCAGAGACCTCCCCGCCATTCAGCACCGTACACTCGATCTCCGCCCCGCGCACCGCATCGACGCGGAGCGCAATCAGACCATCGTCAATCAATATGCTGCCGCCAGGCTTCACATCCTCCGGCAGCTCCTTATAGCTGATCGAAGCGCGGCTTGCATCTCCCAGCACCTCCTCTGCCGTGAGAGTAAATTTCTGCCCCTCCGCAAGAGTCGCTCTGCCGCCTGCAAAATCTCTCAGGCGGATTTCCGGCCCCTTCGTATCCAGCAGTGTCGCGACCGGCAGTTCTAGCTCCCGCCGCAGTTTAACGACCCGCTTGAATTTCGCCTCATGCTCCTCGTGACTCCCGTGTGAGAAGTTAAAGCGCGCCACATCCATGCCCGCGTGCATCAGCTTTCGAAGCATCTCCTCGCTCTCGCTCACCGGTCCTATCGTACAGACTATCTTCGTCTTTCTCAAAGCTCCACCTCTCTTCAAATATCAGAGAGCCCGCGGTACACACCACAGGCCCTCTTCCTACAGATATACAGACTTCTTATCGCTTCACTCTCGCACCGGCGCCGCCCATGATCGCCTCTACCTCTCTGACACTCGCCATAGAGGTATCGCCCGGAGTGGTCATCGCAAGTGCACCGTGCGCCGCGCCGTAGTTCACAGCCTTCTCCGGGTCGCCGGTCGTCATGAGGCCGTACACCAGCCCGGAAGCAAAGGAATCTCCTCCGCCGACGCGATCCATGATCTCAAGGCCATTGTACTCCTTGGACATATGAATCTCGCCGTCTGCCCAGCAGATGGCCTTCCAGTCGTTGACAGTCGCAGTTCTCACCGTGCGAAGCGTCGTCGCAACCGCCTTGAAATTCGGATAGGCCTTTGCCGCCTCACCGATCATCTTCTTGTAGCCCTCGATATTCAGCTCCTTCAGGTTCTCATCATTACCCTCGATCTGGAATCCGAGGCAGGCTGTGAAGTCCTCCTCATTTCCGATCATCACATCCACATATTTTGCGACCTCGCGGTTCACCTCCTGCGCCTTCTTAAGACCACCGATCGCGCTCCACATGGAAGGACGGTAGTTCAGATCATAGGAGACCACAGTGCCGTATTTCTTCGCAGCCTTGCAGGCGGCAATCACAGTTTCACATGCCTGCTCGGAGAGAGCCGCATAGATGCCGCCGGTGTGCAGCCAGCGAACGCCCAGCTCGCCGAAGATATAATCAAAATCAAAGTCCTCCGGCGTCGCCTGAGAGATTGCGGTATTTGCACGATCAGAGCAGCCCACCGCACCGCGGATCCCGAAGCCGCGCTCCGTGAAATTGATACCGTTGCGGCACAGTCTGCCGATTCCATCTGTCTTCTTCCAGTGGATGAGAGAGGTATTCACTCCTCCCTGCTCGATAAAGTCCTTCATCAGCATGCCAATTTCATTGTCCGCAAAGGCAGTGATCACAGCGGTATTCATACCAAAGCACTTGTGCAGGCCGCGGATCACATTGTACTCTCCGCCGCCCTCCCACGCGCGAAAGCTCCGGGCAGTGCGGATTCTCCCCTCGCCCGGATCAAGCCGCAGCATGATCTCTCCTAAGCTCACTGCGTCAAATCTGCACTCCTCTGCCGGTCTGAGATTCAGTTTCATGAAGGTGCCCCCTTATCAGATATAAAATTTATAATTGTTATACTGCTACCACACGCCGATCCCAACGCCAGCATACACAGCTTCCCGCAGGACCTCATAGGTCTAGTATACTAGTATTCATCTTCCTCTGCAAGACCTTCTGCGCCATAAGGATCATCAATTTCTCCTCCCGGCTGCCAATGATACTCTAAAAGCGACTCGGCATCATCCACAATATTGTCAAGAACTGCCAGGCAGGAGAGATATTCCGTCTCCTCCGCCGCCGCTGCCCGAAGGTTCAGGAAGCTCCTTAGCTCTGCCTCCGGACTCAGCTTCACGCCGTCCGTCCGGCAGAACACAGTATCATACTCGCTCTCCCTGAGCAGCCGATAGCTCCGCGCCTTCCTGTGCATGGTCACAACGACATAGACGAGCTCTCCCTGAAGCTCTGTCTCCGCCTCTGCCAGAAAGCGCGCATTGTCCCAGCCTGCATCAATACGGTGTACATGTGGTTTCAATCTCAGTTTCTTCTCCTTCAAGCCCACCTCCTCTGCGCACACGGCGCTGTACTCTCTGCTGACTGCAGTTACTTCGTGCTGCCCTTTCTTTATCCGCTCTCATATAGCTGCAGCTCTGTCCCCGACGCCTGCCGCACAGCAGCATCAGCGCTCCAGGCGCCGCTTCAGATTCTCCAGCGCTCTGTTCCGGAGGTCAAGATAAGTCCGGCGCTCTGCCTCGCTCATCCCTTCCGTCTCTGTCTCATCCACATCCGTCACTGCTTCCTTCAGCACAGCAATCAGCTCCGCCGCGTCCTCTGTGAGCTGTGCGCTCGCAGGACGTCCGAGCTCTGTCCTGACATAGCCCTTCAGTGCCAGCCTCTCCAGAAGTGCAGCCGCCGCTACGGGCGGAAGCGCCACACACTCCGCAAACTCCCTGAGACTCTCCACACGTCCAAAGCTCTCTAAAAACATCATAGCACAGGCATCTTTGTAGTCAAGGTCGAGGCGTTTTGCGGCAATTTCCAGCATTCTCCGCAGCAGCCTGTTCTCATAGTAGCTGTGAATCCAGACATTGCGCTCCCGCAGCTCATGCAGCGCCAGCGTCCGCTCCTTCCCCAGCCTCTGACTTCCGGGAAGCATGGGAATCACCATGTCGTCATGAGAATAGTCCAGCAGGAAGCTGTAGACCTCCGCACGCTTCCACTGATAATCATCCTCGCTGTATATGTTTTTATAAAACTTCGAGTAATATTCGATCACATTCAGCTTCATGCGGACAATACTGCCGATATTCAGGCCCCGCTGCACGAGCGAGCCCTCTGTCTTCACGTAGTAATAGAGCGGCACGCGCAGAATGCAGATGTGCTTTGTATGAAGTATGTATTCCAGATTGAAAATAAAGTCCTCGCACCAGCGAAGCTCCGGATCCATGCGCAGCTGATGGCGCTCCACAAGGGCACGGCGATAGAGCTTGTTCCAGAGCACACCGTAATAATAATCCGCAGGGCTCTTTGCCATCCAGTCCGCAAACTGCTCCCGCGTGAGTACCCCCTCTTCCTCAATCGAACCCTTGTGTGAGCTCCAGTTCTTCACCACACGGTAAAAGTCCGAGACCACCAGCTCTGCTCCGCTCTCCTCCGCTGCTCGGACAAAGAGACGCGTCGCTTCAGGCGTAATCCAGTCGTCCGCGTCGAGAAACTGAAGATATTCCCCTCCCGCCAGACGCAGCGCCTGATTTCTCGTGTCGGAGACACCACTGTTCTCTTTATGTATCACCCTGACCCGGCCGTCCCGCTCCGCATAGGCGTCGCAAATCGCCGCCGTACCATCTGTGCTCCCGTCGTCCATGAGGAGCAGCTCAAAGTCCTTAAATTCCTGAGCGAGCACGCTGTCCACACAGCGCTCCAATACCTGCTCTGCGTTATAGACCGGTATGATAATTGAAACTTTTGGCATGTTCATTTCCTCCCTGTAGCTGGAAATAAAAGCAGATCTGCCCTGCGGGACAGGCTGCAGCTTCTCTTCTGTATATAGCGTACTGCGCAGACCTCCGCCCTGCAAGAGCTGTTCATTTCTTAAATTTATGTAAAACTCTAGCTCTCCCTAAAAATCTGGGCTATACTGAAAACTCTGGATTATATCAACTGCTTTGCAGGCCGCAATATGCGGTCTGCAAAGCTTCTCATACCATTTGGAGTGCCTATGAACGAAGACTACAGAAACTATGTGCTGGAAAATGCTCCCGCCGCACGGCAGATTCTTGAGAGCGAGGACTTCCGCCGCCTGCTGGACTTTCCGCGTCATGTCTACACCAACACCTATGACCATTGTCTCCGCGTTGCAGTGTGCATGATATGGCTCTCCGAAAAGACCGGGGTGGATGTCGAAAGCGCCGTAAAGATCGGCCTGCTTCACGATCTCTGCTATGTAAATTATTATCAGAAAAATGATCATCCGGGACTCTACTGCTTCTATCATCCTGAGGAGGCCGCGGACAATGCAGGCAGACTTTTCGGCCTGACACAGGAAGAAGACAGAGCGATACGCGCACATATGTTTCCTCTTTCGCTGCATCTCCCCACCAGCCGCCTCGCCTTCACCTTGATTATGGCGGATAAGCTCGTCGCCTCCTATGAGGTACTCTCCGGCTTCTCCGCGATGCGCAGACGCCTTAAGGCCATGGCAGAAAAGCGCATACTCAAAACAGCCTGAAGCGATACCCGCAAGTTTTTCATTTTCTTCCAATTCTGAAGTCATACAATATTCTTCACTATAAGGAGGTTATGATGAACCAGGAAATGCCACAGATTCTGCCGCGCTGGACAGAGCTTCCAAGCATTGAGCTCTACTCTGATCAGGTCGTAACTCTGATCACCCAGGTACTTGAACCAGTACTCGGCTCGCACCCCGAATCCGGACGCAAGCGGGACACCGGGATACTGACCGGAGCCATGCTGAACAATTATGTCAAGATGAAGATCATTCCTGCCCCGGTTAAAAAGCAGTACACCCGCACACAGGTGGCAACACTCATGGTTCTCTGCATCCTGAAGCAGGTATACAGCATACAGGATATTTCCGCTCTGATTGACATCGCACTGGACAACACAAAGCTCTCCACTGCCTACAACAGTTTCTGCAAGCTCTTTGAGGCAGTCCTGTACTGTATCAAAGAAAAAAAGGACTTTCAGGATATCACTGCCGAAAACGACAGAGTCTATCTGCTGAAGTCCGTTCTCATCTCCTGCTGCACAAAGTTTTATGTCCGAAACACCCTGCACGCACTTCCCAAAGCAGTAAATACCAAAAGCTGATTTCAGTACGGCAGACCACTCGTCAGCAGTATACTCGTCAGCGCTACCGCTGCGGGCCCCCCCTGCCAGAACAGCATAAGCGGATCCAGACTCAGCGCGCCGTAAAAGGCCGATGCCAGCAGCGCGACGAGCACCGCCGCGCAGAACTCCCGCGGGTTGGAGGACGCGAAGCAGCCATAGAGCAGAAGCAGTGCCGCCATCCCGTGCTGCAGCCCTCTGTTCCGGACCAGCTTCTGCACGCTGTGCCGTTTCAGCTCCCGCTCTCCGAGACGCAGGAGCTGTGCGCTCAGCGCAGAATGCGGCAGAAGGAGCTCCAGCACCGCCAATACAGCGCTCTCTCCCGCCGCCAGCAGCACCAGTAAAGTCGAAACGATACTCAGTTCCATCTCTTTTCTCCTCATATCAAGCAGCTCATTCACCAGCTCTGCATAAAACATATTTCCGTAGGCATAGCGCCACCCGCCATTTGCCTCCAGCGCCACAGGATTTCTGTACTGCTTCTTCACCCCGCCGGACTGCTCCGCCGCAAACTGCTCTGCCAGCTCTCTGCTGTGTCTGCCCCCATTTGAGGCCACATAATAGAGATAGCCCTTGCCGAAATTATAAGCCTGAATTGTGCTCTGGAGATCCAGATAGTTGCTCTCCGCACTGCGCACCAGCATCGCAAAGTAGGCGCAGCCCTGAGCAATTGAGGCCTCGGAATCCAGCGCATTCGGCTCGAGCCCCAGCGATTCGCTTGACTGCATCACATCATCCGTCTCGCCATTGGACTCCACCTGCATGATCGCAAGGAGGCAGTCCGTGTAGAGGGGAATATGTTCCTGCTTTGCACAGCGCTCCACGCTGGGGCGCCACTTCTCCACAGAATCTGAATAAACCCGGCTGTTACGGAGCTCCCGCCTCAGCTGCAGCATGAGCAGCAGCGCAAGGACAAATACGAAAAGAAGCGCAGCCACTCCCGGGAATGTCTGCGCGCCCCTCTTCTTTCTGTTCCGTCTCCCCATCATTATCCCGATCTCTTCAGATTTGTCACACACAATATGCTGTCACTAACCATACTGTATACGTTTTCTTCTCTCTTTACAAGCACTCCAGCAGAACTTCTATCTCCCCGCCGCAGACCATGCTCTCCTCCTCCTCAGCCATAGCCTTCAGATCCAGACGCTCGCTGCAAAATGTCTCTCCGCTCCCGCTCAGCATATCCTGCGCAGTCGCGAGAACCCAGCCCTCCGCGCAGCCGCCGCCTATGGTTCCGATCGTGCGCTCCCTAAAGATCAGCATCTTGGTGCCCGTGGTTCTCGGCGCTGCACCGCGCCTGGAAATAATCGTCGCAAGCACGCAATCCTCTCTCTCCTCACGCTGAAGTTCTGAGAGCAGTTCTGCCGGATAGCCGAAGCTCTGCGGATTCCGGTTCTTTACCGCAATAATCTCTGCAATGACAGAGACCGCGATCTCCTCCGGAGTTTCCGCCTCAATCTTCAGACCGATCGGCGAGTGAACGGTCTCCAGCAGTTCCCGGGGCACTCCCTCCTCAGAGAGCGTATGCATCACCATTGCAACCCTCCGCTTGCTGCCCATCATCCCGATATAGGCGCAGGGCTTTCGGAGAATCACCCGCAGGCAGTCGAGATCAAAGCGATGGGCGCGCGTCACGATCACAAAGAAGGTGTCCGCGCCGCCCGGGATCTCTTCAAGCAGAGTCTCATAGCTTCCGCAGCGCACTTTAGAAGCTCCGGCCGCTCTTGCGTGCTCCGCAAATTCCTCCCGGTCCTCCAGCACCGTCACACGAAAGTCGAGCATGCGCGCCATACGAATAATTGGCAGCGAGACGTGTCCTCCGCCGCAGATGATGAGCTGTTTCTCCTGTGTGAGAAGCTCCGTGTAAATGCGCTCTCCGCTCTCCGTCACCAGCGCCGCCCGCACCGGAAGCGCCGCATACTCCTCCGCGCTCACAGGTGAAGCGGCCTCCCCCGCCTTCGGAAAGAGCTGCTTCCCACCGGAATAGAGAAAGCGAAGCCCCCTCCTCTCGCCGGACAGCACCGTCAATGTGCGATTCTCCGCATTTGGATTCAGTTCCTCCAATTGTCTAAAAAAATTACTGCGCATCATATCCCCTCTTTCGTAGAAAGCAGAATTCTGTCATTGTCAAAGCGCTTCCCGGAGCCCTCCGCAAAGCGATCCAGAAGATCCTGCACACTCATCCCGCTTCTCGCCTCGCCGGAAACATCAAACACGATGCGTCCCGCATTCATCATCAGCGTGCGGTTTCCCAGCTCCAGCGCCTGATTCATATTATGTGTCACCATGAGACAGGTAATATTTCTCTCGCGGATAATGCTCTCGGTCAGCGAGAGCACCTTCGCCGCTGTCCCGGGATCCAGCGCCGCCGTATGCTCATCCAGAAGAAGAAGCTTCGGAGTCACGACCGTCGCCATGAGCAGGGTCAGTGCCTGCCTCTGACCGCCGGAGAGCAGTCCCACCGGGTTCTCCATGCGATTCTCCAGTCCCATGTGCAGGAGGCCAAGCTGCTCCCGGAAGAACTTTCGCTCCTGCTTCGACGGCCTGCTGAAGATGCCGCGCTTATGCTCCGCAGCCCGCAGATAGGCAATCGTCAGATTCTCCTCAATCGTCATATGTGGTGCAGTTCCCATCAGCGGATCCTGAAAAAGTCTCCCGATAAAGCGGCTTCTGGCGTGCTCCGGCATAAAGCTGATATCCTCACCGTCCAGCCAGATCTCCCCCTCATCCGCATAAAAGGATCCCGCAATCGCGTTGAAGAGAGTAGATTTTCCCGCGCCGTTTGAACCGACAATCGTCGCAAAATCCCCACGCTGCAGGTGCAGGGAGAGACTGTCCAACCCCTTCTTTTCATTCACCGTTCCGGGATTAAAGGTCTTTGAAATCCCCTCGATTCTGAGCATCACTGCACCTCCCCGTTCGCGCGTCTCTTCCGCAGCGCCGCATTCTTTCTACCCTGAAATGCCAGCATCTTCTGCGCCTCAGGCGCTGCAATTGCAACTGCGACAATGATGGCTGAGACCAGCTTGAAGGCCTCTGTCGGCACATTCAGGCGCAGTGCCAGCGATATGATGAAGCGGTACAGGCAGGAGCCGATCACGACTCCCAGAATCCGCATTGACATCTTCCGCTTACCCATCAGGGTCTCACCGATGATGAGAGAGGCCAGAGCGATTGTCACCATACCTGTCCCGAGGTTGATGTCGCAGGTTTTGTTGTACTGACCGACCAGAGAGCCCGCAAGCCCCGTCAGTGCGTTTGAAAAACAGAGCCCCACCACAATCATAATGCCGGGGTTGATGGAAGATGCGCGTATCATTGCCATGCTGTCTCCGGTCGCCCGGATTGAGAGCCCCAGCCGCGTCTTCAAAAACCAGTTGATAAAGAGGCACACAACGAGAAGTATGCCCGCCAGAAGAATGAGCCTGCTCCATTCCGCCCAGAAGGGAGAGCTGCTCAGACCGCCAAAAAGCGTAAATACCGTGTCCGTTCCAAAAATCGACACATTGGAGGAAAATCCCATAACGGCGAGATTTACGGTGTAGAGTCCTGTATTTACGATGATACCCGCAAGTATACTCTGCACACCGAAGCGCGTCTGGAGCAGCGCAGTCACCAGTCCGGAGCAGACGCCCGCGACGACAGACGCAAGTATGCCGAGCAGCGGGTGTCCCGCTATGGTCACGATCGCGCCGACCGCACAGCCGAAGGTATAGCAGCCGTCCGTGGACAGATCACAGATATCCAGTATGCTGAAGCTGATAAACAGCGACAGCGCCACCAGAGAGTAGATCATGCCCAGCTCCAGTGCCGTGCGTATGATGCCTGCCGTCAGAAATGTTGTCACCGCTGTGTCCTCCCAAGCTTTTCTTCCTAATAGTGCTTAAATATGTGGCTCCTGCTGATTTCGCGTTGTTTCGCGCTCCGCGCTCGCACAACGCTACCGCACTCCGCACTCCCGCGCTGCCTCTGCACCGCTCCGTGCTCCATGTGGGGCGCGCCAAAAGTCTGGAACTCTCTTGCAGGCAAGCCTGCGAGAGTTCCGACTTTTGGCGCTTAATCAGCAAAGTCTTTCTGCGTCACGGTTTCTATGATTTGGGTGCAGAGTGGCTGAAACGCGCTCTTCACCGTCTCAAGATCCATGCCGAGCTGTGCGCAGGTATCGGTGTTAATGGTCGCGATGCCGTTATCGAAGGTCTGAACTGCCAGCTCGGCCGGAGCCCTGCCTCCGTCAAGAATCTCTGCAATCATATCTGCAGTCGCCACTCCGAGCTGTGCATAGTCAACACCATAACCGCAGAATGCGCCGTTCAGCGCAAAGGAATCCGCTCCTGCATAGTGAGGAATCTTCGCCTCAGCCAGCTTATCATAGAATGCAAGCTCCGCATTCTGGATGGTATTGTCAGTGGGCGTAAATACCGCATCGACCTGCTCCGCAATGAGCGCATCGACCGCCGCAGAGACCTCATCTGTAGTAGTGCCGGTCTTCTCGATATAGCGTATGCCCTTCGCATCCAGAAAGCGCTTTGCATCCGCAATCGGCACCAGCGAGGAGTCCTCGCTCTTGGAATAGAGTAGCCCCACATAGTCTGTCTCCGGATTCGCCGCAAGAATCAGCTCCATGATCGCGTCCGTATCCAGATAATCTGAGGTTCCGGTGATATTGGCACCGGGCTTCTCCATGGAAGCAACCAGCTTCGCGGAGACCGGATCAGAGACCGCGGAAAATACGACCGGAATATCCTTTCCCTCCGTTGCAGACTGCACAATCTGTGCCGCCGGTGTCGCAATGGGGACGATCACATCTACCTTGTCGTCGATGAGCTGCGCCGCAATCTGATTGAGCGTCGTCGCATCTCCCTGCCCATTAAAGGTATAGGGCTTGTAATCATAAACTACTGCCTCTGTAGAGACTGCATCCAGCTGCTTCTCAAGATTCTTCTCAATCTGATTCAGAGACGGGTGCTCCATAAACTGGATGATGCCGACCTTATAAACCGTCGCCCCCTCTGCCGCAGCACTGCTCCCCGCCGTGCTGCCTCCCGTTGCTCCGGAAGCACCGCCACAGGCGGTAAACGCCATCGCTGCAAGTGTCATTGCTGCTGCCGCCAGTAATCTCTTTCTCATTGTAATACCTCCTGTACGTTTTGGTAAAGCGCTGTACTGTTTTATGTAAACAAAAAGCCCCATAAGCCAAAGCTTATGAGGCGAATGCTATCCGCGGTACCACTCATCTTACCCCTGACGGGGTCTCTCTGTCACATACCATCATATGTGTCTGCTTTTAACGGTACAGTCTCCGTCGCTCCCTACTATGATTCGGGCGCGCCCTCCGAAGCCCATTCCTCTCTCTGCTCCGTGCTGCCTTCTCACCATCGGCGGCTCTCTGTGACTTTGCCGGAAAGAGTACTCCTCTTCATCTGCGGTTTAAAATATTGTAGCTCATGATAAACTGTACAACCGGAGATGTCAATAAGAGATTCAATTTTTTTATCTTCTTTCTCTCTCCCTCCGGAGCTCTCCAAGCAGCGCCTGCTCCTCCTCGCTGAGCTCCCGCGCACGCAGCAGATCCGGGCGGCGCTCCAGCGTGATGCGAAGCGATTCCTTTTTGCGCCAGCGCTGTATATTTTCGTGATGACCGGAGAGCAGCACTGCAGGAACCCTGTCCCCCTGAAAATCTGACGGCTGCGTGTACTGCGGATACTCCAGAAGTCCGTTTTCAAAGGACTCCTCCTCCGCGCTCCCCTCCTTCAGATTTCCCTTCAGAAGACGCAATACCGAGTCCATGACCACCATGGCCGGAAGCTCTCCTCCGGTCAGAACATAATCCCCGACCGAGACAGTCTCATCAACTCGTGAGAGGATGCGCTCGTCCATCCCCTCATAGTGTCCGCAGATCAGCACCAGATGCTCCTCCACTGCGTAGCGGCGTGCGGTTTTCTGGCTGTAGACGCCTCCCGCCGGTGTGAGCGCTGTGACCAGACAGCGCTCTCTTCTGTCTCCGCACACCGCCGCGAGCGCATCCAGCACAGGCTTGCAGCGAAGCACCAGTCCCCTTCCGCCGCCATAGGGACTGTCATCAATGTGGCGAAAGCTCCCGCCCGCGTAGCTGCGGATATCGACGATCTCCAGCTCCGCCAGCCCCCGAGACAGCGCTCTCTGCACCACATGAGCGGCGAGAAAGCTCTGAAAAAGCTCCGGACATATGGTCAGAACCGAGATCTTCACTCTGTCTCCGCGTCCCAGCGCGCCTCCATATCCCGCTCCGCACAGTCCGCACGAACCATCTCCAGCCAGTCCGCATAGCGCTCGCGGTGCATGATGCCGTAATTAAAGGGATCCAGTATCTCCGCTCCCGGACAGAGTGCCGCCAGGGTATCCAGAGACGCTGCAATATCTGTCATGCGGAAAGTCGCAAAGGGTATGATGCGCTTCCCGGAGAGCGCACAGCGCCGCAGGAAGGACTGCATGAAATCCGGCATGTCTCCTGCCCAGATCGGATAGCCGATAAAGATCGTATCGAAACCTTCAAGCTGCGGCGTCTCTGTCACCGCGCCCGGAAGCTGCTTCTTCAGCCGGTCTGACACCACACGTCTGCAGGCGGAGAGAAAGCTCCCGTAGACAACATCCGGCTCGACCTTCAGTATCGGGCAGGCAAAATCCGCCGCGATCCGCCGCGCGATCCGCTCCGTGATACCCGTGTGAGAACAGTATATAACCATTGCCTTCATGATATGCACCTCCGTTGCAGAGCGTCCTGAGCTCCCATTCCCCCGGGATCCGGCGCTCTGTTTCCACCTTATTTTAACACAGCGGACTCTCCGCTTGCAAAAATTCTCTCTGCCTCTTACACTGAAAGCGATCAGAACGCTGCCTGTGCGTACCGCTTCTCAGATCACAAAGCGCCGCTCCGCAGCACAGCCCGAAAGGATGCCCCGATGCCAGACAGAACCGGACAAAAGCTCTCCGCAGAACGAAGCAGAACGCTCATCAAGCTCATTGCCGTGCTGCTCATGGTATTAAATCATGTCGCAGCAATCTTTCTTGTACCCGGAGCTCCGCTCTATGCACTTCTCACCGGCATCGGCTACTTCACCGCGGTGACCATGTGCTTCTTTCTGGTCGAAGGCTTTTATCATACCCGCTCCCGGAGACGCTACGGTGCGCGCCTTCTTATCTTTGCGCTGCTCTCCGAGCCCCCCTATCTCCTCGCGTTTTTCAGCAGGCGGACGCCCGGAGCTATCATCGCCAGCCCTCTGAACATACTCTTCACGCTCCTGCTCTGTCTCCTGATGCTCGCACTGCTCGACGCGCCGCACATCCCTGTCCCGCTGAAGCTCTCCGGCACACTGCTGCTCGTCCTTCTGACAAAATACTGCGACTGGGGCATACTCGCACCGCTCTTTGTACTCCTCTTCCGGCAGAGCAGAGGAGAAGGCATCGAACCGCGCATGAAAAGCTGGCTCCTGTGCTGCCTCCTGATCGGCGCGGACACCCTGCTTGAAAACCTCATCTGGATGCACTCTGCCCTTTATGCCCTCTTAAGCACGGCCGCTGCGCTCGCCGGTCCCCTGCTGGCAGCTCTGTGCAGCTACTTCTACATGAAAGAACATCACGCGGGTGATGCTCCCCTTCGCCGCGAGACAAGGTCTGCCCGCTTCTTAAACCGCTGGTTCTTCTATTTCTTCTACCCCGCACATCTTCTGCTGCTTGCACTCCTGCATCTCTCTATCTAGCAGCTCCTGATCACGATCCACATGCTCCTAGGCTCCTAGGCTCCTAGGCCCCCAGACCGCCCGGCAGCTGTGCACCTTTCCTCAACCGCACACAAGCTGAAAACCCAGCATGAGCAGCGGCTGATGCAGAAGATAGATCCACAGACTGTGTCGACCGAGAAATTCAAGAAAGTGCAGCGGAACACCCGGTATGTCCCGCGTCACAGCACTGCACCTCTGCCCCGCTGCCTCGCGCTTCTCCCCGCGTGTCTCCCACAGAAGGCGCAGGCCGTAGCCGGCGAGATACAGAAAGCACCAGGGAAGAAGAGAAAAATAATCCGTCGAATAAAAACCCCGGGGCGGGAAGCCAAGCCATGCCGTGAACAGATTCCGATAGAGCGGCGAAGGAAGTACAAAGAGACGCAGCCCCTCAAAGCCCAGATATCCGGAATTCACATCCCGGCTCAGAAAAAAACAAAGCAGGCTGAAAAAAAGCACCGCTCCGCCGGCGCGACAGGCGCACACTCTGTTTTTAAGACACTTAGAGATCAGGCGATCCGGCACTATCAGGAGCAGCATGCAGGCCCCAAGGAGACTCAGCACACCGAAGAGTATGCGCTCCTCCGGCATAATCAGACCGGTCACTGCCATAACCAGCGCCCCCGCGATACTGACCTCCAGTCCACGCCGGAGGGGATGCCGCCCAAGCCGGAAGCTGAAGCCCGATAAAAGGATGAAGCTCCAGCATATGCTCTGCTGCCAGAGATAGCCCGGCAGCGCTGCATACCACGGAGCTGCAAGACCACGAAGGTACACAGCGTCCCACATCCCGTGATAGCATATCATGCTGCACAGCGTGAGTCCGCGAAGCGCGTCAAGCCAGCGCAGCCGTCCTCTCAAAAGAAAGGAAGCTTCTGTTCTCTTAAATATACTTTCCCAAGACATCATATCCATTTTATATTTTCTGTTCCTGTGTTATTATGAGCAGGCAAATGAAACATGTTCATAGTATCACGTTTACTCAAAGGGGAGGAAATTTTATGAAACACAAGAGCAGTTTTCTGCCTTACCTGTTGATCCTGATCGGCATCCTGCTGCCGATCTATCTCATGAAGACGGTGCCTGCACCCGCCAGCTCGGTGAGTGCGGCTGATGTGAGTCAGGAAGCGCTTCCCGCTGATGTGAAGAGCGGCAGCGCCACGGTTCCGGGACGCAACGGCCCCATCAGCCTGGAGGTACAGGCGACCGCGGATCAAATCTATTCCATAAATATCACCGAACACACAGAGACCGACGGCATCGGCACCATCGCGATCGCCGAGCTTCCGAAGAAGATACTGGAGAGCCAGAGCCTTCAGGTGGATGCGGTCTCCGGTGCGACCCAGACGAGCGACGCGCTGCTTGATGGTGTGCGCGAGGCTCTCAGCGCAGGCGGGATAGACCCGACCCCCTTCACGCTCGCAGCCGCAGCCACAAAAGCCCCGGCAAAAGATTGGAGCATCGACTGTGATATCGTCATCGTCGGCGCGGGTGGCGCAGGCATGAGCGCAGCAATTGAGGCGGCCAATGCCGGCAAAAAGGCGGTGATTCTCGAGAGCCTCGCCATGGTCGGCGGCAACTCCATCCGCTCCACAGGCGGCATCAACGCGGCGAAGACGAAATATCAGGATGAAAACGAATTCGGCGAGAGTGCAGGTGTTGAAAAGACGCTCACCGCTGCCGCGGAAAAATATGCAGACAATGAGACGATCACTGCCCTCGCCGCAAAGGTACAGGAGCAATGGGACGCCTATCAGGCCAGCCCGGAGGGCTACTTCGACTCTGAGGAGCTCTTTGCGCTCGACACCATGATCGGCGGCAAGGGAAAGAACGACCCTGCTCTCGTCGCAACGCTCGTCGAAAACAGCGCGGATGCAATACGCTGGCTCGAGCAGATCGGAGCGCCCATGCCAAGCGTCTCCAGCTTCGGCGGCGCCTCCGTGAAGCGTATCCACCGCCCGGTCAATGCAGAGGGCAAAACGATCTCCGTCGGTTCCTATGTCGTCCCGATTCTCCACGAAAATCTTGAGAAGCTCGGTGTGGATATCCTGCTTGAGACCACCGCAAAAAAGATCCTGACTGATGCTGATGGACATGCAGTCGGCATCGAGGCAGTGGGAAGCTCCGGCGAGAAGGTCACGGTCAATGCAAAGGCCGTGGTGCTCGCGACCGGAGGCTTCGGCGCGAACTTTGAGATGGTGACAAAATACCGCCCGGAGCTTGCGGGCTTCATGAGCACAAACGCGCCCGGCGCGCTGGGGCAGGGACTCACCATGGCAGAAGAGCTCGGCGCGGCGACGGTAGATCTCGACCAGATCCAGATACACCCGACCGTCGAAGCAAATACCGCCTCCCTCATCACAGAGGGGCTGCGCGGCGACGGCGCCATCCTCCTCAATGCGGAGGGAAAGCGCTTCATCGACGAGGTAGGAACCCGCGATGTGGTCTCCGCTGCGGAGATCGCACAACCCGGCGGCTATGCGTGGCTCATCGTCGATCAGGCCATGGCAGATGCCTCCAATGTCATTCAGGGCTACATAAAGCACGGCTTCGCGGTCGAGGGCGCAGACTATCCGGCGCTCGCCGCGGCACTTGAGCTCGATCCGGCTGCCCTCGAGGAGAGCATGAACCGCTGGAATGAGGCAGTTGCAAACAAGAGCGATCCGGATTTCAACCGGACGAGCTTCGCCAGCCCGCTGAGCACAGCGCCCTACTACGCGATCAAGGTCATGCCCGGCATTCATCACACCATGGGCGGACTGAAGATCAACACCGAGGCCGCTGTTTTAAATGAGAGCGGCACACCCATTCCGGGACTCTTCGCGGCAGGCGAGGTCACCGGCGGTGTCCACGGCGCAAACCGCCTCGGCGGCAATGCAGTCGCAGACTTCACAGTCTTCGGCAGAATCGCCGGACAGAGCGCCGCGGCCTATACAGACGCACAGTAAGGAAGCACAGGTCGCTGCCTCCCGCAGCATTCATAAATAGCAAGACAGCATATGGGCCTGTGGTATACAGCATAGAGATAAGAAGAAGCTGTGAGGAAACAAATTTTCCTTCACAGCTTCTTCTTTGACTTTTATTCTGACTTTGCAGACTCCTCCATCGGAATATCGAGCGCCGCGAGAAGCTGCGGGACCTCCTTCACCGGGACTATCTCCAGCGCGGCCTTCACCTCCTCTGCGACCTCATCGAGATCGTCAGCATTATCCGCAGGGATATATACCGTTCTGACACCCGCTCGCTGGGCCGCCATGAGCTTCTCCGGCAATCCTCCGATCGGCTTCACCCCGGACTGAAGCGAGACCTCACCGGTCATCGCAATATCAGAGGGGATTACACAGCCCGTCACCAGTGAGGCGAGCGCCGTGGTCAGCGTGATGCCTGCAGAAGGCCCGTCCTTCGGCGTCGCCCCGTCCGGCACATGGATGTGCAGATCATTTTCCTCAAAGAGCTTCGCCTTCTCCGGGAAGAGCCCCTTTACCTTGCTCACTGCGATCTGTGCGGACTCGCGCATCACATCTCCCAGCTGACCGGTAATGAGAAGCTTCCCGCTGCCCCTGGTAAACAGAGTCTCGATGTAGAGAATCTCACCGCCGACGGAGGTCCACGCGAGCCCTGTCACAACTCCGGGCGTGTAGTTCTCTCTCACCCTTCCGTGCTTCATCGGGTGCGTGTCCATGTAGCTCCGCAGATTCTCTTCATTGATCTCTGTCCGCTCAGCGCGCCGCTGCACAAGCTCCACCGCTGCACTCCGAAGCAGCCTGTCCGCACACTTCTTCAGCCCGCGCACGCCGGACTCCCTCGTGTAGTCATCAATGATGCAATACAGCGCCCCGTCCGTCACGGAGAACTGCTGCTCTCCTATTCCCACACTCGTCATTGCCTTCGGCAGAAGATGCCGCCGCGCGATCTGAAACTTCTCCGTCCTGGTATAGCCCTGAAATTCAATGATCTCCATGCGGTTCAGAAGCGGCGCAGGTATGGTGTCCAGTGTGTTCGCCGTACAGACAAAGAGTACGTCTGAGAGATCGTAGGGCGCGTTCAGGTAGTGATCCGTAAAGCTGTGATTCTGCTCCGGATCCAGCACCTCCAGCAGCGCGCTCGCCGGATCTCCGTTGTAGGAGGAAGAGAGCTTATCCACCTCATCCAGCACCATCACTGGATTGGAGACGCCGCTTCTCCGTATTCCGTCGATAATACGGCCCGCCATGGCGCCGATATAGGTTCGCCTGTGCCCGCGGATATCTGCCTCGTCCCGCACGCCGCCGAGACTCACGCGCACATATTTCCGCTTCAGCGCGCCGGCAATGCTCTGGCCTATGCTGGTCTTTCCTGTTCCCGGAGCCCCTACAAAGAGCAGGATAGAGCCCGACTGCTGCCCCCTGAGACTCATCACCGCGATCTGCTGAAGGATGCGCTTCTTCACCTTGCGGAGCCCGAAGTGATCCTCCTCAAGGATCTGCTCCGCCTCGGAGAGATCTATGCACTCCGCCTTCTCCTTTTTCCAGGAGAGACCCGTCACATAGTCCAGATAGTCGTATAGCATGCCGCTCTCCGCACTCTGCTGCCCCTCCTGCTTCAGCCGGTTCAGCACCTTCTCCGCCTCCGCCCTCGCCTCGTCGTTCATGCCGGAATCCTGTATCTTCAGCTCGAACCTTCTGATATCGGAGATCTTATCCGGATGCAGCGCGTCGAGTTCCTTCTGGAGATACTCAATCTGACGCTTAATTGCCGATTCGCGATACAGCTTCTGATAATTCTCCTCCTGCGCGGACTGCGCCTCACCGTTCACGCGTCCGAGCTCCAGATTCTCATAGATCATCGACTCTATGAGCGCATCACGCTTTGCTTTGCTGTCCTCCGCCAACACCGCATAGCGCTCTCTCGCGGAATTGACCATCCAGCGGGACATCACCCCGGCGATATCTCCCATAGAGGCCCAGTGCGACACCATGCTGCGCACCATGGTTCCCCACTGCGAGTTCTCCGAGAAGCGGATGATCGCCTTCTTGACCTCCTTAACCCGCCGCTCGGCCTCATCCGCATCCAGATCGTCAATATCTGCCCGGCGCTCAATATCCAGATCAATGCGGCGATCCTGATACACCGTCACCTCACGCAGCTCTATCCTGCCGCCGGTCTGAATCACGATATAGCCCTTGTCGCTGACCTCCGTGATGGTTCCCGTGAGCCCTATGGGAAAGAAACTCTCATTCGTGAAGGACTCCCGCTCCTGCTCCTCCTTCAGAAAAATCATCGTGACGCGCTCTCCGCTCACCGGAACCCGTCCGACCATATGCTGATAATACTCTGTCACAAGCGGCACATTCGACTCCGGCGCTGCAAGCACGTTATATACCGGTACCACTGCCATATGTTTCACCTCGGTTCTCCGCGGTTTCATCCGCGACTGATACACTGCTGCCTCAGGGCTGAGCCCTTAGGCGCTTGTTATATATGTTATGTAACAGAATATAGCATTGAGGTGACAGGGTGTCAAGTTTTTTATCAGGCGGCCTTTCTCTTCCCTCCGCGGAACACATCCGCGACTTCTGTAACCGTGATGTAGGCATTCGGATCTATGCCCCTCACGAGACTTCTCAGCTTTCCGATCTGAAAACGGTTCACAACAAAGTAGATCACTGTGCGCTTCGTATCGGAGTATGCGCCGCGCGCCTCCAGAAGTGTGGCCCCCCGCTCAAACACCCGGGTGAGCTCCGCACTGACCGCATCCCCCCGCTCAGTGATAATCATGGCGCTCTTCGAGCGGTCTATGCCCTCCGTGATGAAATCCACAGTCTGCATGCCCGCCATATAGGTCACGATGGAGTAGAGCGGCAGTATCCAGCTCTGCAGCACACAGCCTATAATCACGTAGAGTATCACATTGTATATCATGGTGAAGGTTCCGACTGTGAGCCCCAGATCCTTTGCGAAGATAGAAGCGACGACATCCATGCCGTCCATCGCTCCGCCAAAGCGGATCGCAAGCCCGCTGCCCGTGCCGGAGATCATCCCGCCGAAGAGTGCGCAGAGCAGCAGATCCCGCCCGGCAAGCGGCGAGGCCAGGCTCACATCCACCGGAAGCACATCGGTGATCATCCATGCCCCGATAGAATAGATGCTCACCACAAAGATAGAATAAATTGTAAACGCTGTGCCCTGCTTCTTCCAGCCAAAGAGAAAGAGGGGAATATTCAGCAGCACAAGAAACACTGAGAGTGTGAAAAATGGCGGCGTGATCTGCGCAAGCAGCATGGAAGTGCCGGAAATGCCGCTGTCGTAGAGCTCCACCGGTTGCAGAAATATGGTGACTCCAAATGCATTGACACAGCCTGCCGCGAGCAGTCCGAGAAAGTTTTTCCAGCTGAGCTGGCGAAGCAGTTCTCCAAGCTTTGTTTTTTTCTTACCCTTGCCCTTCATGAATTCCTCCCTATCGTGCAGCCCGCCTCCGGGCGTGTGGTGTATGTATTCTACCACAGATCCGCTTTTATTCCTATTCCGTCAGGCAGCTGGCGTCACTCTGTACTGCCTGGAGATCCGGGCCCCAAAAAAGCCGCAGAACGATTTCATCACAGAGTCTGCAAGGGGAACTTGCCGGACTTTGCGTACTCACAGTTATGTATACAGTCCTCCCTTGTGCGCGCTGCACATTCTCCGCCGGGCTTTATCATAATGGAAGCTTCGAAGGAACTTCCCTCATGATAAAAACGGCTTCGGAGCGCATCATCTCCGAAACCGCACAGAAAACCTATTCTCTTGTCTGTCTCTTCTCCCTTCAGGCCGTCACCGCGCGGGACAGACGGCTTCTCACCGGGCGCCCAACAAGAATGGCAAGGACGATCTTCACCATATCGAGCGCGACAAAGGGAACCACGCCCGCTGCAAAGGCCTTTGCAAGACCCATTCCTGTTGTGTACGCAAGCCAAAGAGTACCGAGCGCATAACAGATCGTGAGCCCCAGCGCCATACCGACAAACTGCAGGGCAATGTTCTTATAATAGCGATCTATAAACCAGCCGCTGACCAGCGCCATAAAGATGAAGCCGATCAGATAACCCCCGGTTGGTCCGAGCACCTTGCCCGGGCCGCCGGAGTAGCCTGAGAGCACGGGCACGCCGACAAAGCCGATCAGCAGATAGACAAGATACGCGATGGTGCCAAGCTTCATTCCGAGCACATAGACTGCGAGATACACCGTGAGCACCGTAAGTGAAAAAGGCACAGGTCCGAGCTGTGGGGCCATGGGGCCGAAAATACACATCACTGCAGTCATAACCCCGATCAGTGTCATGTTTCTGGTACTTAAGCTTTTCATTCCTTCTCTCCCCCGAAAACAGATTTGTATGAGCAGAGAGCCGCCTCCACCTGCAGTGTGCAGCGTATTCACAGCAGCTGTATCCCGCTCGTCCCTGAAGAGCATACGCTGTGCGTCCTCAATTGTCAACCAAAATATTCTATTGCAGTTGACAAACTTGCAAAGCAGTGACTATACTCTGCTTAAATCAATCATTAAGCGGGCTGTGCAGGCGCTCTGGTGCGCTTCTGCATCGAGGCCCGAAACGGGAGGCAACTATGGAAGCAGAGGCCAGGATGCAGCAGGCGGCAGAGCCGGGTATTGGGAAGCTCACAGAAGAAATCATTGGGGGACGCAGGCTGAAGCGCGGTGATCCGGCGCTCCCGACACTGCTCCAATGCGAGCTGAATGCACTGTGTCGGGGAGCAGACCGCCTGCGGGCGCATTTCTGCGGGGACAAAGTAGATTTATGCACGATTATCAGCGGAAAATGCGGGCGCTGCAGCGAGGACTGCAAGTACTGCGCACAGTCGGCGCACAGCAAAACCGGCTGCGAGGAGTATGATTTTCTCCCCTCCGAGCTCATTGTCGCGGCGGCGCACTCCCATGAGCGGGAGGGGGTAAACCGCTTCTCCATCGTGACCTCCGGGCGGGCACTGAGCGGCGCAGAGTTTGACCGCGCCATCAAGACCTATGAGTGCCTCGGCAGAGAATGTCAGCTGAAGCTCTGCGCCTCCATGGGTTTTCTCACAGACGAGCAGTTCCGGCGGCTGCGCGAGGCCGGGGTGAGCCGCTACCACGACAATATCGAGAGCTCCCACCGCTTCTTTCCGCAGATCTGCACAACGCACAGCTTTGAGCAGAAGCTCTCTGCCATACGTCGGGCACAGGCCGCAGGGCTCACAGTGTGCTCAGGCGGCATCATCGGTATGGGGGAGGACTGGGAGGATCGCATCGACATGGCGCTCACTCTCTCGGAGCTTCAGATCAAGTCCATTCCGATCAATATTCTGATGCCGGTGAAGGGAACACCGCTTGAAAATCAGCCGCCGCTCAGCGACGAGGAGGTGCTGCGGAGCATCGCCCTGTTCCGCTTCATCAATCCGGAGGCACAGATACGACTCGCGGGAGGACGGCGCTCCCTGAAGGAGAACGGGCGTGAAACCTTCTGCTCCGGCGCCAGCGCCACGATCACCGGAAATATGCTGACCACCAGCGGCTCCACCATCGCGCAGGACCGCGCGATGCTCACCGCCATGGGCAGGGATGTGCGCCCGGAGTGGGCGCAGGAAGCACGAGCCTAAGGGACAATGCGCCGCGCTCTCCGCTCCGGAGAGCGTGCGCTCAGCTTCCGTAGCCCAGCTGCTTCAGCTCTGTAATCACCTCTGCCGCTCTCTCACTGCCGCGCTTGGCGGCGTAACAGCTCCACTTAAAGGCCTTCTCATAATTCTTTTTCCCGTCAAAGCTGCCCTTTAAGTAGCCTTCACCGAGCTCTGCAGCCGCCTCGATGCTCCCGAGCGCCGCGGCGTCAATCAGCTGAAACAATCTCTTTTTACTCATATTTCTCCTTAATCCTGATCCTTAAACAGGATCCTCAAACAAAATGAAAATTTTTCCATCAAATACACAGGTGCCGAGGGGCTTTCTCCTATGGGGAAGCCGATTTTTTTTCCATATGATAAAAAAGGAAAGCCTCCGTAATGAAAGCTTTCCCTGTGCAGTGCGGGAAATGGGACTTGAACCCACACGGCTTGTGGCCACTAGATCCTTAGTCTAGCCTGTCTGCCAATTCCAGCATTCCCGCGAATGCCTGTGCAGTATAGCACAGGGCATGGGAGGATTCAAGCTCTTTTTTTACTTTTTGTGATTTTCCCAGTTCCCCGCACAGCTTCGACAGTTGCCCTCATCCTCCGCTTCCGCTCCTGCGCGGAACTCACACCAGCTTTGTTGTCCACCTCGTGCAGTCCCATACCTCCGTCGCGATATCCTGATAGAACTCCGGCTCGTGACAGACCATGAGTATGCTGCCCGGGTACTCCTTCAGTGCCCGCTTCAGCTCCTCCTTGGCATCCACATCGAGATGATTGGTCGGCTCGTCCAGCACGAGAAGATTGGCCTCACGGTTCATGAGCACACAGAGCCGGAGCTTTGCCTGTTCACCTCCGGAGAGCACCTTCACACGGCTCTCGATATGCTTTGTCGTGAGACCGCACTTTGCGAGCGCTGCCCGCGCCTCATACTGCGTGAATCCCGGAAACTCCTGCCACAGTGCCTCAAGACAGCTGTGCTGCGGATCCGGAGTGACCTCCTGCTCAAAGTAACCGATCTCCAGGTAATCTCCGCGCTCGACTCTCCCCGCGTACTCCGGTATGAGTCCGAGCAGACTCTTTAAGAGCGTCGTTTTTCCGATGCCGTTGGCACCCGTCATGGTGATTCTCGCGCCGCGCTCCATCTTAAGATTCAGCGGGGAGGAGAGCGGCTCGTCGTAACCAATCACGAGCTCCTCAGTCGTAAAGAGATACTTTCCCGGCGTGCGCGCCATCTGAAAATGAAACTCCGGCTTCGGCTTTTCCGCAGCCAGCTCTATCCTCTCCATATTGTCGAGCTTCTTCTGACGGGACATCGCCATATTTCTGGTGGCAACCCGCGCCTTGTTCCGCGCGACGAAATCCTTTAATTCCGCGATCTCCTGCTGCTGTCTGTCGTAGGCCGCCTGAAGCTGCGCCTTCTTTACCGCATAGACCTCCTCAAATTTATGATAATCCCCTGCGTAGCGGGTCAGCTGACAGCCCTCCACATGGTAGATGACATTGATCACGCTGTTTAAAAAGGGAATGTCATGCGAGATCAGTATAAACGCATTCTCATACTCCTCTAGGTAGCGCCGGAGCCAGCTGATGTGCTCCTCATCCAGATAGTTCGTCGGCTCGTCAAGAAGCAGAATATCCGGTTTTTCAAGCAGCAGTTTCCCCAGCAAAACCCGGGTGCGCTGCCCTCCCGAGAGCTCTGTCACATCCTTATTTAATCCCAGCTCCATAAGACCCAGTGCCCGTGCGACCTCCTCAACTTTCGCATCAATGAGATAGAAGTCGTGTGCCGTGAGCATATCCTGCACAGTGCCGAGCTCCTCCATGAGCCCCTCCATCTCCTCCTCTCCCGCAGTTGTCATGCGGTCGCAGAGCTCATTCATCCTCTGCTCCAGAATAAGCAGCGGATCAAAGGCTGTGCGGAGCACAGAACCTATCGTCATGCCGCGCTCCAGCACCGCGTGCTGGTCGAGATAGCTCACGTGTACATTCCTGGCCCACTCAACTCTTCCCTCATCCGGCGTGAGCCTCCCCGTAATGATATTCATAAAGCTGGACTTTCCCTCGCCATTTGCCCCCACGAGGCCGATATGCTCTCCCCGCAGCAGACGAAAGGAGACGTCCTCAAAGATTGCGCGGTCTCCGAAGCCGTGTGACAGATGCTCAACAGTGAGAATACTCATGCAAAAAAACTCCTTATCGGCTATAATTTTCCACAGACGACGCTCCGCGCCGCCTCTCCTGAAATTTATACCAGATTGCTGATAAAAATTGAAGCAAATCTATTGTGAGGTGACAAGATGACACTATATTATCCTGTGATACTGAAAAAGCTTGCGCACACTTACCGCGCGGAGTTTTGCGATCTCGACGGCTGCTATGGTGAGGGAAAGGATATGGAGGATGCCCTCGATGACGCGAGAAATGAAGGCATCAGCTATATACTCTCCGAGCTGGACAGCGATGCGCTCCTCCCGCCTCACAGTGAGGCGGAGGAAATATCACTCGAAAAAGGGGAGCAGGTCGTCATGCTGGCGCTGGTGCTCCCCCGCGAGGAGAACTGGAACTGGCTCGGCTGAGCGCCTGTGACTACGCCTGCAGCCAAAGGAAAAAGCGCCGCGTCGGCTGCGCATAACAGCAAAGTGCCCGGCTCCCGCATAGTGTGAAAACCGGGCGCAGCGGACTGCATGATCCGCGTCCTGTCAATGCTCTGCCTTCAGTTTGCATATGCCCTGGGTCATCGTACCCATGGGACAGAAGGTGCACCAGCTTCTCGGTTTATAGAGCGCCATCACAATGATACCGATGAGGGCGGAAGTCAGCATAAGACCATAGAAGCCGAAGCTGAACTGTGCCACCCACGCCGGGACGCTGCCATCCGTATAGGCGAAGCTCCGCGGCACGGTCTCAATGCAGTCCGCGGGACAGGCCCGCACGCAGATGCCACAGCCGACGCGGCTCTCCGCCTCCACCTTTGCATAACATCCCTTCCACACCCGAATTGCATCCCGCGGACAGAGCTTTTCACAGCTCCCGCAGGACACACAGCTTCGCTGATCTACTCTCGCGTATTTTTTGACGGCATCTCGCCTCCTTCTGTTCCTCTTCTCTTCTTATTTTATTTGCCTGATTGTCTGCTTATACTGTTCGCCGCTTCCCGTGTATTGCTCTTATCGCACAAAAAGCTCTCAGCCTCTCCGGCTGCTCTCACCCCTCGTGATGTCCGCAGCCATGTCCCTCACCGTGGTGACCACAGCTGTGACCCTCGCCGTGATGCTCCCCGTGGTGAAAACACTCCGTGGCCGGGTCGAACTTCAGCTCGCCCTTTGCAAGCGCCGCTGCTGCCGCATCCGCGTCCCCGCTGACACCCGGATAGAGCTGAATCCCCGCCTCGGAGAGAGCCATGCGGGCACCGCCGCCGATCCCCCCGCAGATCAGAGCATCCGCCTCTACCGCCTTCAGAAAGCCCGCGAGTGCCCCATGGCCCGCGCCCTCTGTGCCGACCACGCGTGCAGACTGCACCGCTCCGTTCTCAATATCATAGAGCTTAAACTGCTCCGTTCTCCCAAAGTGCTGAAATATCTCCCCGTTCTCATAGCAAACCGCAATTCTCATAGCATCGCTTCCCTTCTCTGGCAGCTCCGCCGGTCTTAATTTTTCGCAGAGCTTCAGACTGATATTGCCTCCGGAAATCCGGAGCGCTCTGCCCTCCACCAGCATGGTAACCATTTTCTTTCTCGCGGAATCATACACTCCGGTCACCGTGGTCCGGGCGACCTCCATGGCGCGCGCACACTCCTCCTGCGTCAGCCCGCAGTAATCCAGAAGACGGAGCACCTCATACTCATCAAGGCTCATCACCACAGGCGGCAGCTGCCCCCCCTCACCCACAGGGCCAAAGCTCCAGTAGTCAGGGTAACAGCATATCTTTCTGCATTTCCGGGGTCTTGCCATCACAACCTCCAATCTGTTTCCGCGTGAAAGCTCTGCAGCTATCATGCGGCATTTACTGACATATGTCAATAACTTTCATAAAACTTTTCTTTTTTACTTGCAGAGTGGATATCCTTTTCTTATACTAAGGTGAATCTGTTGCTGTTCTTCTATTACCAAAACTGCTCTCAGCCCCTGGCTGCCGGAGGTGTCATGCCCACTCATATCAATCAATCCAATGTACGCCGCTTCGTATTCATGCTGATCGGCGTCTTCTTTCTGGGGGTCGGTATCGGTCTCTTCAAGCTCTCTCTCATGGGAAATGATCCCAACACTGCCTTTGTGATCGCTGCGGCGGCGAAGCTCGGCGTCGATTTTGCCGTTCTGAATCTCTTCGTCAACAGCGCCTATTTTCTTCTGGAATACATTTTCGGCCGCTCGCTGATCGGCATCGGTACCTTCATCAACTGGGTCATGGTCGGAACGGTCGCATCTGCCTGCGATCATCTGGGACGCTACCTTCATCTGGCTCCGGAGCACTTTGCGTCAAAGCTGCTTGTCATGGTGCTCGGGATACTGATACTCACGCTCTCCTGCGCCATCTATCAGACCGCGGATATGGGCATCGCCCCCTATGATTCCCTGTCGATCATCCTCAGCCGGAGGAGCGGGCGCTCCTACTTCTGGTGCCGCGCCTTCACAGACTGCGTCGGCGCGCTGCTGACGCTTCTGCTCGGCGGACTGCTCGGCATCGGCACGCTGATGTGTGCGCTGGGACTCTCTCCCTTCATCAGCTTTTTCACAAAATATGTCGCAGAGCCTCTGCTCGGCCCTGCGATCACCAGTGTCAGGAAAGAAGGTGTATGATATGGCAGCATTCGAAACAAGACTTCCCTTTGCCTCCGACTACATGATGGGGGCGCATCCTGCGGTGCTCCGCGCTCTCACAGAGAGCAATCTGATCCCTGCTGCGGGCTACGGTGAGGATCAGTTCTGCGCTGCGGCGAGAGAAAAGATACGCGCCGCCTGCGCCTGCCCGGAGGCGGAGATTCACTTTCTCGTCGGCGGAACACAGACCAATGCAGCAGTCATCGATTCTCTGCTCCGCCCCTATCAGGGCGTACTTGCGCCGGAGAGCGGACACATTGCCGTGCACGAGGCGGGCGCCATCGAATACGGCGGTCATAAGGTCCTTCCACTCCCTTCCCGCAACGGAAAGCTCTGCGCCCGGGATGTGGAGCGCGCTGTCCTGAGCTACCGGCAGGATGAGACGCGTGAGCACACAGTGATGCCGGCCATGGTCTACATCTCTCAGCCAAGCGAGCTCGGCACGCTCTACTCCCTCTCTGAGCTGCGCGCGCTGCATGAGATCTGTCGGAAGTATGGACTCTGGCTCTACGCGGATGGCGCCCGCCTTGCCTACGCACTGGCAAGCCCGGAAAATGATGTCTCTCTCCCTGCGCTCGCAGAGCTCTGCGATATCTTCTATATCGGCGGCACCAAGTGCGGAGCCCTCTTTGGCGAGGCAGTCGTGATCCCCACTCCCGGGCTCATCCCACACTTCTTTACCATGATAAAGCAGCACGGCGCCCTGCTCGCAAAGGGACGTCTCCTCGGTGTACAGTTTGACGCGCTCTTTACAGACTCTCTCTACCTGACGCTCGGCAGCTTTGCGGTCGATGCTGCCATCCGGCTGCGGCACGCCCTTCTGGAGTACGGCTATGAGCTCCGCTTCGATTCCGTCACAAACCAGAGCTTTGCCGTCGTGGATCATGACAGAAAAGAAAGGCTCCGGGAGACGGTTAATTTCAGTCCCTGGGAGCCCGTAGATGAGAACAGGAGCATCATCCGCTTTGTGACCAGCTGGGCCACCACGGAGACAGAGCTCCGTGCGCTGATTGCCCTTCTGAAATGATGTGTCCAAATTAAAATATCAGCTGCACAAGCAGCATATACGCAGCGGTTCCACCTGCGATTGAGAGAAGCATCTGATGCTTCCAGCGGTGGAGCGCCGCTGTTATTATAATGGCGATCAGTTCCGGGACTGCATGCGTGCCGAAAAAGAGACTGACGCCCCTCAGACAGTAGACCACGAGCATGGCAAAAACAGCTGAGGGCAAGGCCCTCCCGAGATAGGCAATAAAAGGAGGTGTGGGTTTTCCCTCCCCGCTCTGACAATGGTTTCCGAAACAATGTAAGTAAAAGAAGTATCAGACACATTGATGGAAGCAGAAAACGGTCAGCTCCGAAGATCGTCATGCTCATCAGCATGGGATACCAGAAGGAGAAGCCGGAGACATGCATGTAAACCCCATAGGCGAGTCCGAGAAACCAGAAACCCGCAAAAATCGGAAGCGTGTGCGGAAAAGCCTCCCACAGCGCTCTGAGAGGAGCGCTCTGCTTCATTCCCACTCCTTCCAGACCTCCGGGCAGTAGCCGACTGTGGCCCTCTGCCCGTTTCGCACGATGGGCGTGCGGAATACCTCCGGATGCTCCAGTGCCTTCTCCTCCCTGTCCTCCGGCGACAGGTAGCGGATCAGGGTCAGCTGCTCCTGTGCCTTCGTCTTTGGATCCAGCAGCGCCTCCAGCCCGCCAACCGCGCGCAGCACACTCTGCAGCTCGCCGCGGCTGAGTCCCTTCTCCTTCAGATCCACCATCTGAAAACGGATGCCGCGCTCCTTAAAATAGCGCTCCGCCTTTTTCGTATCAAAACTCTTCCTTGTTCCGAATATCTGTATGTTCATAATTCTCTGTATCCTCTCAGTTCCTCACTGATGGCATGGTAATCCTCCCGAAAGGCACTCCCTCTCGGCCATATAAAGGCAAAATCATGCTCCAGCTTAAAGTCCTCAAGCAACAGTTCCCTGAGCGTCCCGCGAAGCAGCTGATCCCGCACAGCAACCCGGTACAGAAAAGAAATCCCACAGTCCCTCTCCAGAAGTCCGATGATTACGTGCATGTTTTCAATCTCCGTTCTGCGCTGAAAGTCCTGCACGCTGAGCCCCTTCACCGCAAGACTGCGCTCAAGGATATTTCTGGTTCCGGAGCCCGGCTCCCGGAGTATGAGGCGCTCACCGACAAGATCTCTGAGCGAATGAGGCTCTCTCAAAAACGAATGCGCCGCGGCACAGACCGGAATAAATTGCTCCGTATCAAAACGTAAGGAATCATATGCCTCCTTACGAAAATACCCCTCCACCAGCGCAAAGTCAATGCTTCCTTCTCGAAGCTCCTCCTCAAGCTTTGCGGTATTTCCGTAACGAACACGCACATTGCGCTCCGGATGGGCCTTCAGATACGCTGCGAGCGGAGCCAAGAGCGTATACTCTCCTATCGTCATGGTTACACCGAAGGAGAGCTCCCTCTTTCCGCTCCCGCACTCCCGCATTCGCTCCCGCATGATCTGCTCATCATTTTTGATCACTGCCATCGTCTCACGAAGGATACGCCCTTCTCCGGTGAGATAGATCCGCTTTCCTTCCTTTCGAAAGAGCTTCACGCCATACTCCCGCTCCAGATACTGAATGTGCTGGGACACTGCGGGCTGCGTGATGCAAAGCGCTTCTGCCGCCCTGGAAAAATTCATATGCTCACACGCAGCTAAAAAGGTCTCGATTCTGAAATCCAGCTCTGTCTCCTCCTTCCCAAGTTTGCTAATCCATAATGATTTCTTATTAATATATCATTATATATAATTTTTCTTTACTTTCCTATTCTTTTATAATGAGTCTCGAAAAAGTTTTTCACTTAGGAGGAAACATTCATGAACTGGCTGCAGAAACATATCCCCGGCATTCTGGTATGCTTTATCATTGCGCTTCCGTCATGGCTGCTCGGAAAGAAATTCCCTGTCATCGGCGGCGCTGTCATCGCAATTCTGGCAGGTATGATCATAACAATGTTCTGGAACAACAAGGGCAGTGCTGCTCCCGGCATCAAATTCAGCTCAAAGATCATCCTGCAGACTGCAGTCGTACTGCTCGGCTTCGGCCTCGATCTCCATGTCATACTGAAAACCGGCGCGCAGTCTCTGCCCATCATCCTCTGCACCATCTCCACCTCGCTGATTATCGCCTATGTCCTGCACCGGGTCATGCACATACCGGGAAATATCTCCACTCTGGTCGGCGTCGGCTCCTCCATCTGCGGCGGCTCTGCGATTGCGGCGACCGCACCTGTCATTGATGCGGACGATGATGAGGTGGCGCAGGCGATCTCGGTCATCTTCTTTTTCAACGTCCTCGCTGCAATTCTCTTTCCCATACTGGGAAATGTGATCGGCTTTGATACGACAAGCGGAGAGGCCTTCGGAATCTTTGCAGGCACTGCGGTCAATGACACCTCCTCTGTCACAGCTGCCGCCTCCACCTGGGACAGCATGTGGGGGCTCGGCACCGCAACGCTCGACAAGGCAGTGACCGTAAAGCTGACCCGCACGCTGGCGATCATCCCCATTACGCTGGGACTCGCTTTCATCCGTGCCCGCAGAGCAGGCTCTGAAAAGGGCAATACTTCCGTCAGTCTGAGGCAGGTCTTCCCCATGTTCATACTCTATTTTGTCGCGGCCTCTCTCATCACAACGCTTGCGCTTGGTGCCGGGATTCCCTCCAGCGTATTCGCCCCCCTGAAAACCCTGAGCAAGTTCTTTATCGTCATGGCAATGGCCGCAATCGGTCTGAACAGCAACTTGATCAAACTCATCAGGACCGGTGGCAAGCCTCTCTCTCTCGGTGCATGCTGCTGGGCAGGAATCACGGTCGTAGGCCTCCTGATGCAGCATCTTATGAGAATATGGTAAAATAACGAGGAAAGACTCCATGCGCTTGCGCAAATGGAGTTTTGACGAGAAAACCCATCGAGCGGCAGCGAGATGGTAAAATAAAGAGGAAAACCTCCCCGCGCTTGCGCAGGAGGGGCTTGACGACAAAACCCATCGAGCGACAGCGAGATGGGGAAAGAACTAAGAAATGCCCATCAGCTATTGAAACTCAGCTGATGGGCATTTTCTGTGTCCTTCTGTTATATCAGTTCTATCTATTTTGCCGATTCTACGATACCACTGTCTCTCAGTTCCATCTCCCGTTTTCATCCACCAGATAGCCGTCCGGTGTGACTGTGCTGGTGAGCAGAGCTCCCTGCGGATTTCCGTTCAGAAGATACTTTGAGAAATAGTACCAGTGCCCGCCAATAAACTGCCAGCCATACAGAAGATTTCCGTCATTCCCGGCGTAATACCAGCGGTTGCCGGATACGATCCACCAGTTGCGGTAGACCTGACCGAGCGGATCGGTAAACTTCCAGCCGCCCTCCGGATTTTTCACCCAGCTCCCGCTGGTATCCGGAAGTGCTCTCTGCTGACTGCCCGCAGTACTCCGGTTCGCAGTCGCCGCATGTCCGCCGCCACCACCGCCTGAGCCTCTTCTGTGCCTGCTGTGTGTACCGCCGGAGCTTCCGGAGCTTCCGGCGCTTCCACCGTCCGGCTTCTTCTCCGGCTTCGGCGCGGGCTTCTTCTCAGGTTCCTTCTTCTCCGGCTTCGGCGCGGGCTTCTCTCCCTGCTGCCCTGTCAGTGGATTCTCATCGAGAAGATAAAGTGCAACCGGCGGAATATTACCTTCACTGTCCCTGTGATCCTCAGGATTCACAAGCTTCATCCAGATATCCTCATAATTCTGAACGGCAATGCGAAGCAGATCGCCGGTCTTCAGCAGCCTTCCCGCAAAGGTAATGGTCTTTGCCGCCGGATTAAAGCTGTACTCTGATTTTGGCAGCTCCTGCCACTCCTTTCCGACCAGTCGCTGAACCTTTGCATTTCCCTTATAGACTGCATCGTACCAGGCTGCGGACTCCGGTTGGAAAATTGCCTGCCCGTCCATAACGATGCCATAAACCGCCAGCCTGTTCGCCACATCCTCGGAAATCAGTACATTTGCCCGGTTCAGCTCGCCTCGCTCTATGACAACAGTGACAGGATAGCGGAACGGAAGTCCTGCTTCTGCCTCATTCTCTGAAATGATCTCCAGCTCAACGGGAATCGTGATCACGCGAATGCGCTCTCCCGCATTCCAGTCCACTACATCCGGTACACCGCTGATGTTTCCGTCCGCAGAGAGAGACAGCCCGCAGGTCTCGGGTGCCGCGATGAGCTCCACATTCCGCGGAAGCTTCAGCACGCTGAGCACTTCCTCCTCATGCTCCGGAACCGGCTGATTCTCCTTCAGCGTGAGCTGCCGGAATTGAATCTGTTCCTTGATTTCTGCAATACGCTCCGCATTCGTCTTGCCTCCCTGCTCCGAGAGATCTGCTCTGCCGTTCCGGTTCTCATCGCGGAGTATCGTCACCGGGACATAGAGCTGAAGCGGCACTGCTGAATCTCCCTCTCCTCCGTTCAGCAGATCATCGCTGAGCTCAAGTGCGGCCTCCGTCTGCTTCAGCTGTACCGGAATTCTGATCTCTCTTTTCAGTTCTCCTGCCTTCCAGTCTGCCACGGTCGCAACGCCAAAGAGCATCCCCTCTGCATTGACGGAGAGACCGCACACAGTCTCCGCCTTCTGAAGCAGCAGATAGCGCTTCTTCAACAGCAGAACCTTCAGCCCCTCAGCCGCGGCCCTTCGCTCAAGAACCTCCGCGCCCGGGATCACATTCTTCTCCTGCAAAAACTTCTCCAGCTCTGTCTGCTCCTTCTGCTCTGTCTCCTGCCCGCCTCCCTGCGGCTTCCGGTAATCCGGTGACAGATACAGGTCGGTCTTCGGCATGGTAAAGCTGAGCTCCGGATTGCTCTGCTGACGAAGAAGCTCCCGATAAGTCTCCGGCGCTTCCTCTTGCAGAAGAGCACTCAGATACCAGGCTATAAATTCCTGACCTTCCTTCTTTGCTGCCCGGATCCGCACTCTGGCTCCGGCGGGGATCTGCTGCTTCAGCTCTTTTGATGCGGGTTCTATGAATTCTGCATTGCCGATTTCCATCGTGTAGCTCTTTGCCGCCACCGCTCCGGTGCAGATTTCCTTCGTAAATCCGCCCTCGATCGGCTGACCTGCCGCAGAGACGATCTTCTCATCAATGTGCAGAATGTAGCAGCTGTTTGCATCCAGCGGCTCCACCTGCGATTCCACATGTGCCGCCTTGCCTGCCATCTGAAAGCTCACACAGGATACCTGCTTTCCATCTAGCTCCCGGAGGAAAAGCTCTCCTCCCATGAGCCGGGTTGTGTCATTGATACCCGCTCCCTTCTTGCTGAGCCATATGCCCTTGCCCTGGAAGCTGACGTCTCCTTCTTCCAGATGCTCAAAGGATACCGGCTGGTTGAAGTAGAGACTGAGCCCCGTGTCCCCGGTCTGCAGCTTATAGTCCGGTGTTTTCAGAAGATCCTTCCCCGGGTCATTATTCACCAGAAGCTGTGCCAGCTTAAGCGGCTCGGCATTCGCCTCCTTCTTTACTTCAAGGATGTAGCTCTCTTCTTTTTCGAGGAAGGAGCGCTGGTCCTCGGTCCGGAGCCAGCTGCCAATCTTCAGCGTGTATCGCTCCCCCTGCCGCAGCGCCTCTATGGGCCGCAGAGTAACGCTCTTCTCTCCGAACTCCAGCTCTGTACGAATCTTATTTTCGCCGTGCTCGAGGGTGATGTGGTTCTCTGCCGACTTCTTCATGAGCTCCGCATTGAGCTTCAGCTGAACCTCCAGCGGTGCATGAAACTGCATCTCACGTTCAATGGGATCCCCATTCACGGTAATCGACTCGATTTTGGCCTTCTCCGGCGCCACCAGTTCCTTCTCTATTTTTGCGATGCACTCTGTTCCCAGATAAGCCTCAACGCGCACCGGAAAGCGCTGCTCGCTGTCCTTCAGCTCAAAATTGAAATCACTGTCGAAGAGGGTATTAAAGATCGTGTTCTGACCCTCAAAATTTCTGCCCTTCTCTGTCGGAATGAACTTCTCCTCAACCGTCCGATCGACTGTGACGCGATAGTAATCCACCTTCTTCGGTGTCAGCCAGCGAAGTGTGAAATTCGGCAGGATTTTGTCCTCTCCGGTCTGTCTCATGGCGAATGCGCTCTCAAAGCCCAGCAGCTCCTCCGCATCCTGTCCCGGCTCCGGCTTCGGCAGCTCCGGCTCCGCCTGCTTCTCTCCGGGGGTGATATGGATCTTGACCGTCTTTCCATCGGTAGAAAAATCTTTATAGACAACCGTGACCGGAAGGGAAACTGTCTTTTCTACCTCTCCGTCCGCTAAAAGACCTTTCTTCACCAGCTTCTGATCAAAACGAAAGCTCCTGATATCCTGTCGTTTGCTTTCGCTGGAGACGGCTGCAAAAAGCATCTCCTCTGTGAGCTCTGTATCATCCTTCTTCTCAATCGGCTTGATATAGAGATATCCCTGATCCGCCATGGAAGAAAATACAGCTCTGAGTCTCATACCGCTCACTAGCTCCAGCGTGTTGGGATACTGCTTGAGCTTTGAAAGCTTCTGCCACTCATTCTCCGTATCGCTCCACAGCTCCCAATAGAGCAGCAAGTAGTTTTCGCTATCGTCTGTAGCAGTTTTGACCGGAGCTCTGTTCAGCTTGAGTCCCGAAGGAATACTAATCTCCAGCTCTGCATTTTCAGTCGTCGGACGAAATTCCTGCTCCTCGCCGCCCTCCGCTGTCCTGTACTTCAGATATCCGTTCCCCTTCACAGAGAAGCTGACCGTCACCTGCTCTGCAGCCTCCTCTGTCACATCACCATCGCCCCTAATAGACTCCGCAGCCAATGCGCCGCCTCTCTCTCGCCTCTGCCTGCTCTCTGCATTTGCAGCACTGGCAATCTCAAAAGACTCCTCTGCCGCCTCGTCTTCTCCGTCCGGAATCAGTGCCGCACCAGAGACTGCCGCATCAAAATCCGGCATTTCTGCCTGTGCTTCCTCTGATGAGACAGTCCGATTCCCTGCCCCCGTTCCCGCTGCAAAGACGGGCGCGACCACGGACGTGCTCAGCATGGACGTCGCGAGGCAGCCGCACAGCAGCTTAGATAAAACATTTCTTAACTTCATACCTTACTCCCCTCTTTATTTTCTTTTGCTTACTTTCATTAGAAAAAGCTAACCAAGGGATTTGAGTTAGCTCTGCCTAATCAAATATTAACACATCTGTCGGAAAACGCAAGTTCCATTTATAAAAAGGGGGTTTTCCTGTATGACAAATAAAGGCAGGAGCTCCTGTGTGAAGTTCCTGCCTCTGTCTGTTTCATTTCCTGTCAAAGCTCTGCTGTGTGCCGCCTCTTATCTGTTGAACGCACCCTTGCCCGGATATACCGCAGCTGTGCCCAGCTCCTCCTCGATCCGGAGCAGCTGATTGTACTTCGCAACTCTCTCGCTGCGGCTCGGCGCGCCAGTCTTGATCTGGCAGGTGTTCAGTGCAACTGCGAGATCGGCAATTGTGGTGTCCTCCGTCTCACCGGAGCGGTGAGAGGAGATCGCGGTATAGCCCGCCTTGTGCGCCATCTTGATCGCCTCAAGCGTCTCGGAGACAGAGCCGATCTGGTTCAGCTTGATGAGGATGGAGTTTCCGCAGCCGAGCTCAATGCCCTTCGCGAGACGCTTCGTATTGGTGACAAAGAGATCGTCTCCGACGAGCTGCACCTTGTCGCCGAGCTCCGCAGTCATCTTCTTCCAGCCTTCCCAGTCCTCCTCATCGAGACCATCCTCGATGGACCAGATCGGGTACTTCTCAATCAGCTTCTTCCAGTGTGCAATGAGCTCGTCGGAGCTGAAGTCTCTGCCGGACTTCGGCTGATGATAGAAGCCGATGCCCTTCTCGCTCTTCCACTCACTGGATGCCGCATCCATGGCAAGCACAAAATCCTCGCCCGGCTTATAGCCTGCGTTGCGGATCGCCGCGAGAATGTGCTCGATGGTGTCCTCGTCGTCCTTTAAGTTCGGTGCAAAGCCACCCTCATCACCGACAGCCGTGGTATTGCCCTCGTCCTTCAGAATCTTCTGAAGCGCATGGAATACCTCGGTGCACCAGCGCAGCCCCTCGCGGAAGGAAGGAGCGCCGACCGGCATGATCATAAACTCCTGCGTGTCAACAGAGTTGGTCGCATGAGCGCCGCCGTTTAAGATATTCATCATCGGAACCGGAAGACGATTCGCATTCGCTCCGCCGAGGAAGCGGTACAGCGGGGTGCCAAGCGCCTCTGCCGCTGCCTTTGCACTCGCGATGGATACAGCGAGAATCGCGTTTGCGCCCAGCTTCGACTTGTTGTCCGTGCCGTCTGCCTTCAGCATGGCAGCATCAACCGCATAGACATTCTGCGGATCCATCCCCCTGATCGCATCACTGATCACGGTATTAATATTCTGGACAGCCGAAGCGACGCCCTTTCCTCCGAACTTTGTCTTGTCGCCGTCTCTCAGCTCAATCGCCTCAAACTCGCCGGTGGAAGCTCCGCTCGGCGCCGCGCCTCTTCCGACCGTGCCGTCCGTCAGAATGACCTCTGCCTCAACCGTGGGATTTCCGCGGGAATCAATAATTTCACGACCTATGACCTTTTCGATTTCCAGATGCTTCATGCTTATCCTCCATTGCTTTCTTTGCTGAACTTCTCCGTGAGCAGCTCTGTCTGCACGCGGTATTTACCTGATTCCAGGCTCTGAGTCTCAGTGGCTTTGTTAATTCTATCACAGTATAGCACAATCCCGCGCATTGTAAAATTATTTCTGAAATTTGACCGGCAAATCTGCACTGTGTTATAATCGCCGGATAAGCATCCTTACTGCACACGTCTTATCAGGGCAGACAGCAAAGCTGCCCGGCAGTTGTTTTTCTTAATTCTATCGCGGAGGCCTTATGCTCACATACTACGGTCCGATTGCACTGATTGTTCTCTCCAATATCGTCTACCATGTCTGTTCCAAGTCTACACCGGAAAATATCAATCCGCTTGCGGCGCTCATTGTGACCTATCTCGTGAGTGCGACTGCCTCTCTGCTGCTCTACTTTGGCCTGAACCGCGGCGGTGATCTCCTGCACGAATACCACGCGCTGAACTGGACCAGCCTGGCACTCGGCGTCTCTCTGGTCGGACTGGAGGCCGGAACCATCTATATGTACAAGGTCGGCTGGAATGTGAGCTCCGGCGAGCTGGTGTATGCCTCCATACTCGCGGTTGTGCTGGTTCTGATCGGCGTCCTCTTCTACCACGAGGCAATCACTCCGAAAAAAATCATGGGTATTCTGGTCTGCATGGTCGGTCTGTATCTTATCAACAGCAACTGAGCGGAGTCACTCCCCGGGTCTTTTCTTTTCTCCGTATCCGGAGAGCACCGGCTTCCCCTGCTTCAGACTCTCCTGTACGTCGATGACGCGCTGGTTGCTGCTGCCGCGGAAGCGTAGGCTCAGATCCTTTTTTGTCCTGTCGAACTCTCCATCCACAAGTATATCTGTCATCTCAAGTATCGCCGCCGTGTCCGAGCTGTGACAGCGGCGATTTGTTTCGTCATTCAGCTCTTCCCAGGTGTAGCCGGAGTAGATCCAGACCGTGGAGTGCGGACTCTCCCGCTTCACCCGCTCCAGAAAGGGCCGCAGCACCGCCTGATTGGAGAGCTCCATGGGCTCCCCGCCGAGCAGAGAGAGCCCGTCAATATAGGAGGGCTTCAGGTTCTCAATGATATCATCCTCCGCCACCCGATCAAAGGGCAGCCCATACTGAAAGTCCCAGGTTTCCTGATTGAAGCACTCCGCGCAGTGATGCGTGCAGCCACTCACAAACAGAGAGATGCGGCAGCCGATGCCATTTGCCATATCTGCGTAAAACACCTGACCATAATTCATATTCTGCTCCTCTTTTCCTTATTCTCTCACAGAGCAGAAAGTTCACTGCCTTCCTGGGAACCCTGTAAGAAATCCCGGAAAGGTTTTCTATAGGATTAAAGAAGAGACCGCTCTCGCGGCCTCCTCTTCCCTCTGCCTTCCGAATCCAAAACAGAGCTCCGGGCAGGCTCTTATTCCGCGGTACTCTTGCAGCCGACCGAGAGCTTCGGGCTGGACACATGAAGCACTCTGTCCCGGATCTCCTGCGTTCTGCCCTGATTCCAGAACTGCGTCCCAATGTAGCCGCAGGTGCGTCTCGCGACAAACATCTTCTCCTGATCGTGGTTTCCGCAGTTCGGGCACTCCCAGATCAGCTTGCCGTTCTCGTTCTCACGGATCTTAATCTCCCCGTCGTAGCCGCAGACCTGGCAGTAATCGCTCTTTGTGTTCAGCTCAGCGTACATGATGTTGTCGTAGATATAGCGCATCACAGAGAGGACAGCCGGAATATTGTTCTGCATATTCGGAACCTCGACATAGCTGATCGCGCCGCCCGGAGAGAGCTTCTGGAACTCCGCCTCAAAGTTCAGCTTCTTGAAGGCGTCGATCTTCTCTGTGACGTGGACGTGATAGCTGTTTGTGATGTAATTCTTATCCGTGACATTCTTGATGATGCCGAAGCGCTTCTGCAGGCACTTTGCAAACTTGTAGGTGGTGGACTCCATCGGCGTCCCGTAGAGAGAATAGCTGATGCGCTCCGCAGCTCTCCACTCCGCACACTTGTCGTTCAGCCGCTTCATGACCGCCAGCGCGAAGGGCTTCGCCTCCGGATCCGTGTGACTCTTTCCGGTCATGCGCATGCACATCTCATAGAGTCCCGCATAGCCGAGAGAGATCGTCGAGTAGTTGTCAAAAAGCAGCCTGTCGATGGTCTCACCCTTCTTGAGGCGCGCCAGCGCGCCGTGCTGCCAGAGTATGGGAGCGACATCGGAGACAGTTCCCATGAGGCGCTCATGGCGGCAGCGCAGGGCTCTGTGGCAGAGCTCCAGGCGCTCGTCCAGTATCTTCCAGAACTTGTCCATATCTCCGTAGGAGGAGCAGGCGACGTCCACGAGGTTGATGGTGACAACACCCTGATTGAAGCGCCCGTAATACTTGTGCGCTCCGTTCTCACCGAGGCCCCTGTCGTCCGGGGTGAGGAAGGAGCGGCAGCCCATGCAGGGATACACATCGCCGTTTTTATATTCCTTCATCTTCTTCGCGGAGATATAGTCCGGAACCAAGCGCCTTGCGGTGCACTCCGCGGCGAGCTCCGTGAGACTCCAGTAGGGTGCGTCCTCTGTGATATTATCCTCATCCAGTACATAGATGAGCTTCGGGAAAGCCGGGGTGATCCAGACTCCCTTTTCATTCTTCACGCCGCGCATTCTCTGTAACAGAACCTCACGGATGATGGCGGCAAGGTCATCTCTGGTTCTTCCCTCCGGCACCTCGTCAAGATACATGAACATTGTGACAAAGGGCGCCTGCCCGTTGCAGGTCATAAGCGTGATGAGCTGATACTGAATTGTCTGAATTCCGCTGCGGATTTCCTCTGCGAGACGGCGCTCCACAATCTTCGAGATAATCGCATCATCCGTGGACTCCCCGCAGAGCTCCCGCTCCTCCAGCACTGCCTTGCGGATCTTCTGACGGCTCACGTCCACAAAGGGCGCGAGATGCGAGAGTGTGAAGGACTGACCGCCGTACTGATTGGAAGCGACCTGCGCCACAATCTGCGTGGTGACATTGCAGGCAGTGAAAAAGCTGTGCGGACGCTCAATCAGAGTCTCACTGATGACCGTTCCGTTCTGCAGCATATCCTCCAGATTGATGAGATCGCAGTTGTGCTCCCGCTGCGCATAGTAGTCGGAATCGTGAAAGTGGATGATGCCCTGCTCATGCGCGGAGACGATCTCCTGCGGCAGCAGAATTCGCTTTGTGAGGTCCTTGGATACCTCGCCCGCCATGTAGTCGCGCTGCGTGGAATTGATGACCGGATTCTTGTTGGAATTCTCCTGCTTGACCTCCTCATTTGCCTGATCAATCAGCGAGAGTATTCCCTCATCTGTCGTATTCGCCTTTCTGGCGAGGTTCCGCCTGTAGCGATAGCGGATATACTTCTGCGCGACCTCAAAGCCGCGCATCTCCATGATGCCCGTCTCGACCATCTCCTGAATGTCCTCGACATTGACCGCGTGCGTAGTTCTTGCCACCTCACCCGCAATCTTGTCTGCGATGGCCTGAATCTGATAGACATTCAGCTGATGAATGCGATCCACCTCCTTATTGGCGGCATCAATCGCATTGACAATCTTCATCACATCAAAGCTTACTTCCTGACCGTTTCTCTTGATGACATTGGTTTTTACGCTTGTCTCCATTGCTCTCCCCCTGTCCTGCGCCAAAGGAGCTCCCTTCAGCGAAGCCGACCTGCTCTAGATACTAAATATAGTGTATACCTCCCTGCAGAGGCCTTATATTTTGTGCTTCCTCATCATACCGCAGTTGTCATAAAATAGAAATAGGCATTTTTCTACAAACTTCCAGGCTATTTTTCTCTGTTTCTACCATATGTAGTGATTGTTTGTTTTTGTGGAACTATATATGTGGTATGCGGCAGGTCTCAGTATAGCACAGAGGAAAGGGGAAAACGAGGGTAATAATGACCAAATTCCGCAGGCTCAATGCTGCGGATTGTGATTGCCGGCCTCTGACTTCACAGCCTCCAGCTCAACAAAGAAGCGCACACCTCCCGGACAGTTTTCAACACCATAGGGCATCCCGTGCGCCTCCATGATCGCCTTTACAATGGAGAGCCCGATCCCGCTTCCTCCATATGTGCGGGAATGCGCCTTATCAACCTTGTAGAACTTATCCCAGAGGTGGGGGAGATCCTCCTCCGGGATGCTGCTGCCTGTGTTGTATACAGCCAGGCGGATACGCTCCCCGCGGGGCTCCACAGAGACAGCTATGCTTCCGCCCTCATTTACGTGGTGCAGCGCATTGCTTATATAATTTGTCAGCACCTCCTCGATCTTAAATTCATCCGCATTTACCAGCACCGGGACGCGCAGCTCCTGCTCCCCTGAGACGGCATTGACAAAAGAAGCCCTGACCGAAGCGCCCTGATTCTCCGCCATCATTTTTGTGGCGTGAAGCACGCCGCGCACCAGCTCCGTCAGATCGAAATTCTCTCTGGAGAGCTCCGGGGCACCGGATTCCAGCTTGGAGAGCGTGAGCAGCTGCTTCACAAGACTGTTCATCTTGCCCGCCTCATCAATGATGACATTCAGATAATATCTTCTGTTCTCCGGATCCTCGCAGACTCCGTCGTCCAGGCCCTCCGCATAGCCCTGAATCAGCGCAATCGGCGTCTTCAGCTCGTGCGAGACATTGGCAATAAAGGCCTTCCGCATCTCATCGATTTCCTCCTTGCGGCGGATATCCTCCTGCAGCTCTGCATTGGCCTCCTTCAGCTTTCGTATGGTCTCCTCAAGCTTCTCTGCCATTGCATTCATATTGCTGCCGAGCACGCCGATCTCATCCCTGCTCTTCCCGCAGTAGCGCTCGCTGAAATCCAGTCCGCCCATCTTCTTCGAGAGCGCCGCAAGGCGCTGGATGGGCCGCGTGATCTGCCGCGTCATAAAGAAGACCATCAGAGCACCCACCAGAAGTATGAGCAGCCCGATGTAACCCAGGAAGCGATTGGCCAGAATCACACTCTCCTTCAGATTGGAGACCGGCGTCGTCATGAGCAGCATGGTCTGGTTGTCGCCACAGTACGCAAAGCAGTCGATATTGACCGCATCGCTCTCATCGTCATAGGCGCTGATGATCGTGTAGTTCTCCGTCTGCGCCAGCACGGCGGTCTGTGTGCGGAAGCTTCCGTTGAACAGGTACTTCTGCGCGCGGCGGAACAGATAGCTTCTGCCCCGCTCGGTGGATTGCAGCAGACTGGAATCCGCGGAATCCATCACCGCGATCGTAATATTATAGATATCGGAATATGCGTTCAGAATCTGCGAAATGCGTGTGCTCCTGTTGCCGTTCCGCATGACTTCCGTATTAATGCTCGCGTATGCCCGCTCGATATCCTTCACCTTCTGTGCCCGGTAAAAGCCCTCAAGCCCCCAGGTGTTCAGAATAAAGGCAATTCCGACCAGCACCGCCAGCACTGAGAAGATCAGGCAGGTGAAGCGCACCCATATGGAATGTCTCATTGCTTACGCCTTCTCCCCCTTGCCGCCATCCTCCGGCTCGAACTTGTAGCCCATGCCCCAGATGGTCTTTATGAGGCTGCCCTTCTCCCCCATCTTGGCCCGCAGCTTTTTCACATGCGTGTCGATGGTTCTCGCATCCCCAAAGTAATCATAATTCCATACATTGTTCAGTATCTTCTCTCTTGAGAGGGCAATGCCCCTGTTCTCCATAAAATAGCTCAGCAGCTCAAATTCCTTGTAGCTCAGCTCAATCGGCCTCCCGTCAATCTTCACCTCATGTGCCGCCTTATCGATCGTGATGCCGGCGCAGCTTAAGCCGCTCTCCGTCCCGTCTCCCTGCGTCCTGCGAAGGATCGCCTCGACGCGTGCCACCAGTATCTTCGGGCTGAAGGGCTTCGAGATATACTCATCCACGCCGAGCTGAAAGCCCTGCAGCTCATCCCGCTCCTCCGAGCGCGCCGTCAGCATGATAATCGGAAGCCGAGAGTAGCGCCGCACCTCCTTCAGCACCTCCCAGCCATCCATCTTCGGCATCATGACATCCAGAAGAATGAGGTCGATGCTCCGGTCTGCCATGAATAACTCCACCGCCTCCTCGCCATCACCTGCCTCCAGCACGGTATATCCCTTCGCACTCAGAAAGTCCCGCACAAGCTTCCGCATCCTCGGCTCATCATCTACCACCAGTATTCTTGCGCTGTCCATTTCATACCTCCGACCATAAAGTCTCCCTCTTCTCTCAAAGCAAAGAGTACAGAGCGCTCTCTGCGGCTGATACGCACAGGCGTTTCAAACAAAAAGAACAGGGAGACGCAGCTCTTCTGCATTTCCCTGTCATTTTAACAAATCATGTGGGGCAATTCTACTTTTTCACAGAAGTATCACAATCCGGCACCGCTCACTCCGCCTGTCTGTAGCAGATCGAGAGCTCATCCAGCTGCTTCTGCTCCACCGTATCCGGTGCATTCATCATGAGATCCGATGCGTCCTTCACCTTCGGGAATGCAATCACATCGCGTATGGTGTCCGCTCCCACCATGAGCATGGCAAGACGATCCAGACCATAGGCCAGTCCTGCGTGCGGCGGCACACCATACCTGAATGCCTCCAGAAGGAAGCCAAAGCGCTGCTCCGCCACCTCCTGAGACAGTCCCAGAACCTCAAACATCTTCGACTGTATCTCTGACTGGTGGATACGCACCGAGCCGCCGCCGATCTCCGTGCCGTTCAGCACGATGTCATAGGCCTTTGCGCGGACTGCACCCGGATCTGAATCGATCTTGTCCCAGTCCTCCTCCATCGGCATGGTGAAGGGATGGTGCATCGCCTTAAAGCGATTCTCCTCCTCCGACCACTCAAGCAGCGGGAACTCCGTGACCCAGAGGAAGCGGAAATCGTCCTTCCTGAGGAGATCCATCTGCCGCGCAAGCTCCAGACGCAGCGCGCCCAGCACATCCCACACAACCTTATTCCGATCGGCGGCAAAAAGCAGCAGGTCGCCCGGCTTTCCGGACAGCGCTGCAGTCAAAGCATCCATCTCCTCCGGCTTCATGAACTTTGCAAAGGAGGACTTGAAGCTTCCATCCTCCTGAATGGCGATATACGCCAGGCCCTTCGCACCGTAGGTCTTTGCAAACTCCACGAGCGCATCAATCTTCTTCCGCGGCATGGCCCCCTGTCCCTCTGCATTGATGCCGCGCACGGTTCCGCCACTTGCGATGGCGCCGGTGAAGACAGAAAAGCCACAGTCTCTCACCAGCTCCGTGACATCGTGAAGCTTCATGCCGAAACGGAGATCCGGCTTGTCGGAACCGTAGTTGTCCATGGCCTCCTGCCAGGTCATGCGCTGAATCGGCAGTGCAACATCAACATCCAGCACCTCCTTGAAGAGTGTCTTTAAGAGGCGCTCATTGACATCCATCACCTCATCCACATCCGCAAAGGAGAGCTCCATGTCGATCTGCGTGAACTCCGGCTGCCGGTCCGCTCTCAGATCCTCATCGCGATAGCAGCGCGCGAGCTGCACATAGCGATCATAGCCGGAGCACATCAGCAGCTGCTTTAAGAGCTGCGGAGACTGCGGGAGCGCATACATCTCTCCCGGATGCACGCGGCTCGGCACAAGATAATCTCTCGCTCCCTCGGGCGTGCTCTTGATGAGCGTCGGGGTCTCAATCTCAAGAAAGCCATTCTCCGCCATAAAGCGGCGGGTGATGGTCGCAATCTGCGAGCGCGTCATGATATTGCGCTGAATATCCGGACGGCGCAGATCAAGGAAGCGGTATTTTAAGCGCAGCTCCTCTCTCGTCTTCGCATTCTCCTCGATCGGGAAAGGCGGAGTCTCAGACTCGGAAAGGATTCGGAGCTGCTCTGCGCGCACCTCGTATGCTCCGGTGAGAAGCTGCGCATTTGGAGCGGAGCGCTTCATGAGCGTTCCAACCACTGCGATACAGAACTCACTCCGGAGGCTGCCCGCCTTCTCGAATACCTCCGCACCGCAGCTTGCCTCCTCAAAGACCAGCTGGAGTATTCCGCTGCGATCCCTCAGATCGGTAAAGATAAGCCCGCCCTTGTTGCGGCTTCTCTGCACCCATCCCATCACTGTCACTTCAGTTCCCTCCACGGCACCGACAACCTCGGCGCAGCGATGGGTACGTCTCAGACCCTTCATTGATTCTGACATGGTTATTCTCTCTCCCCCCTATCACTTCTCAGCATAGAACTCGCTGAAGTCCGTATATCCCTGTGCGCTGAGCTGCTCCTTCTGGAACTTCTTATTCTTCGCCATGCGCACGACCAGCACATCGCTTCCCGCCTCGCGCTCCGCCGCAGCCTCCTTCAGAAGCGCTGTGACACGTGCCGCAGACAGATTCTTCTCATACAGGAAGGCCTTTTTCCTTCTCTGATCCGGAATACGGAAGCCGCTGTCCATCAGTATGGTGATGATGCGCTCAAAGCCGATCGAAAAGCCACAGGCCGGTGTCTCTGTACCGGTAAACTTTCCAACCATCCTGTCGTAGCGTCCGCCGCCTGCCACGCTTCCGCCAAAGCCCTCCATGGAAACCTCAAAGATCGTTCCGGTATAGTAGCCCATGCCGCGCACCAGAGTCGGATCAAATTGCAGACCGAAGCCGCCTCCGGAAACTTCCGCCACTGACTCCATGATCTCCGCAAGTCCCTCTGCCGCGCCTTCCTCGAGGAAATCTCCGAGCGTCTCGCCCAGCGCGCGCACTGCCGCTCCGTCCGTTCCAAGCTCGCGAAGGAGCGTCAGATAGCGATCCGCGGACTCTCCCGCATATCCATTGGCTATGAGTTCCGCTCTCACTCCCTCCTCTGCGATCTTGTCCATCTTGTCGAGGGTAATGAGTACGGAATCTGCTGCCTCCTCCGGAAAGCCTGCCCAGCTCACCAGAGCTCTCAGGATGCGGCGGTCATTGACACGGACTGTAAATGCCTGATCCGGGCAGATGCGCTTCAGCGCAGTGGTTGTCGCAAGTATCAGCTCGATCTCACAGAAATTGGAGGCATCCCCCAGCACATCAATATCGCACTGTGTAAACTGACGGTATCTGCCCTTCTGCGGGCGGTCTGCTCGCCACACGGAACCGACCTGCAGTGCCTTGAAGGGCTGCGGCAGCACAGCGCTGTTGTTTGCATAGTAACGTGTCAGCGGAAGTGTCAGATCGTAGCGCAGGCCGCTGTCAGTGAGATCCTCCTCACTCTCCGCCTCTGTAATCCGCAGCTTCTCGCCGCGCTTCAGGATCTTGAAAATAAGCTTCTCATTATCTCCCCCCTGCTTGCTGGTGAGATTCTCAATATGCTCCACACATGGCGTCTCCATCGGTGTAAAACCAAAGCCGCGGTAGGTATCCTTGATCGCAGCAATGAGATAATCCCGGAGCAGCATCTCCTCCGGAAGCACATCCTTCATACCGGTGACGGGTTTTTTCTTCATAGCCATGGTGTTCTCCTCTGTCATGCAGTGCGCTTTTACCGCGCAGATTTTCAGTAACGGCAGACGCAGGAAACATATCCCCGCGCAATTTGACATCTATTTTATTGCATAAGTCCCTGTGACGCAAGCACATCCGACTACAGCTTGCTGTAAGTCGGAGGCGCTTATGTCACAGGGCAACAGATATTTCTTCCGGCACTGCGGGCGCGAGCAGTGCGCGCTTTCTCTCAAGCAGCTCCGGCAGCCGCTCAATATAAAGTCCCGGATCCTTAACATTCTCCGCTCTCTCATAGCGCTCCTCATGGGGATAAACCACGCGGGTCGTGGTGCCCGCGCCACAGCCCACAATGGTGTGCAGCTCCTCCATAATCAGGATATTATAGAGCCCCTCACAGCCCGGACGGCACCAGCCGACATTTTCCAGATTGCCCGCCATGTTCTTCTGACGATAGAGGTAGTAGGGACTGAGACCCATGCACTCACAGTACGCCGAAGTGAGGCTGACCATATCCGAGGCGTTTCCGTAGGTCACGCCGGCATAGTCCTCCCTCCGGGTGTTGAGCCGCGCCGCGCGCTTCAGCGCGAGACTGTGAATCGTCACATCATCCGGAGCGAGCGCCTGTATTCCCTCCATGGTGCGCCGGACATCATCCGCGCTCTCATTCGGAAGACCGACAATGAGATCTGTATTGATATTATCGAAGCCCAGGGCACGCGCCATATGAAAGCTGTCCACAAACTGCTGCACGCTGTGCCGTCTCCCAATGAGATCCAGCGTCTCCTGCTTCATGGTCTGTGGGTTGATGCTGATACGGGTCACACCACACTCCCTCAGTGTGCGAAACTTCTCCTCCGTGATGCTGTCCGGACGCCCCGCCTCGACAGTCAGCTCCTTCAGCGCGGAGAGATCAAAGCGCTCCCGGACCACGGATAAAATGTTCCAAAGCTGCGGCGCCTCAAGGCTCGTCGGTGTTCCGCCTCCCATATAGATGGTTTCCAGCGGTCTGCCGCGCATCCACTCCGCCACCTGTTGAAGCTCCTTGCAGAGCGCCTCGACATAAGCCTCTGTCTGCTTTTTCCATCGCCCGATCGGATAGGAGGTAAAGGAACAGTAGAGACAGGTCGTCGGACAGAACGGGATGCCGATGTAGAGACTCCATCCGGTCTCAAGATTCAGTCCCCGCATCGCCTGCAGCTCGTGCGAGGCTGTACGGACACAGAGCGAATTCCTCTCATCACTCAGATAATACTGCTCCTTAAGCTTCTGCCGCACCTGCTCCTCGCTCTTGCCCTTTCTGAGCTCCGTCAGTGCGAGCTTGGTGGGACGTATTCCGGTGAGCGTACCCCAGGGCAGCTTCTTTCCTGTCGCCTCTGAGAGCTGACGATAGAGTGCACGCTTCAGCTCATCCTTTGTCTGCCTTCGGTCTGCAGTGCAGGGGGAGGAGAAGCAGCTCTCCGCTTTTCCCCGCACCGCAAGCGTCAGCGCATAGCGTGCCGCATCCTCTGCGCTGTGTTCCGCGGTAAAAGAAATCATGGCATTTTCATCCGCCTCGTGGGTATAGCGCTCCCCCGGATAAAATGCCATGAACAGCTCTCTGACGTCCTGCTCAAAAGGAACGTCCCTCAGTATAAGTGATATCATCTCCTGATCCTTTGCTTCCCGGGCACCGGGAGTCCGTCCTACGCAGACAGCCTCCCCGGCACTCCTCATATCAATCGTCCAAAATCGGATTGTATTTCTTCTCAAAGCCTATGGTCGTCTCCTCCATATGTCCCGGAAACACGACGACATCATCCGGCAGCTGAAACAGCCGCTCCGTGAGCGATTGCTGAATCTCACGGTAATTTCCGCCCGGTAAGTCATAGCGCCCATAGGAGCCCTGAAACAGCGTGTCTCCGGCGAAGAGAACCCGTTCCTCCGGAATATAATAACAGCAGGAACCCGCTGTATGCCCGGGCGTCCACAGCACCTGCCAGCGCCGGTTCAGAAGCGTGAGCTCCTCTCCGTCGTGCAGCAGGCGATCCGGCCTGATCCGAAGCCCCCTTCTTAAGAAGCGGGCATCTCCGTTCAGCATTGGATCCAGAAGCGTCTCAGCCTCCTGCTCCAGCGCCCAGATCGGAATATGATAGCGCTCCCGCACAGCCTCCGCGGCCATCACATGATCAAAATGTCCGTGGGTCAGCAGTATGGCCTGCGGTGTGAAACCCTCCTCGCGCACGCAGGTTTCGATGCGCTCCGCCTGATCCGCAGGGTCTATGATCACGCCCTCCCTTGTCCCGCTGTCGTAAACAAAGTAGACATTGGTCTGAACCGGGCCCAGTATTTTTCTGACAATCTGCATCTCTCTCTCCTGTCTCAGCCTGTGCTTCTCTCGATCTCAATCACGCCGCCGACCTGACGCAGCTTCTCCGTGAGCGAGCGCAGCTCCTCGACACCGCCGATCTCAAAGGAAAGATTCATCGTCGCGACGCCCTGCTTGCTGGTCCTCGTATTAATCGAGAGGATATCGAGCCCACGCTCGGTAAAGACCTTGGATATGTCCACAAAGAGCCCCACTCGGTTTCTCGCGATGATGCGGATCTCCGTGCGGTACCTCGCCTCCTCGCCCTCCGGCGCCTGCCACTCCGCCGGAATGAGACGCACGCGCTCGGACTCGGGAAGATTGATGATGTTGATACAGTCCGTTCTGTGGATCGTGATGCCGCGTCCGCGGGTCACATAGCCCAGAATTTCATCCCCCGGCACCGGTGCACAGCACATGGAGAAGCGCACTGCCAGATCATGAACCCCCCGCACGACAATCCCGTTTCCGGATTTTCGTACTGCGACCTCCGGCACCATCTTCTGACTGCCGTCCCCGGCCCCCGCGCTGACATTGGCCAGCACAGTCTCATCGGAGATCTTCTTCGCGAGCTCCTTCTTCCGCTCCTCCAGCATGCGGTTCACAACCTGGCTCTCCTTCAGCCCGCCGTGCCCGATGGTGGCAATCACGGAATCCCACTCACGGAACGCATAGCGCCGCAGAATCTTCTCCTGATACGCCGGCTTGTTGAGCTCACTCCAGTCGACACCCTTGCTCTTGCAGTAGTTCAGAATGAGCTCCTTGCCGCGGATGATATTCTCTTCCTTCAGCTCACTCTTAAACCACTGATTGATCTTATTTCTCGCCTGCGTGCTCTTGATGATCTTCAGCCAGTCGCGGCTCGGCCCTCTGGAATTCTGCGAGGTCAGGATGTCAATGCGATCGCCGTTCTGTATCTGATAATCAATATTGACCAGCTTCCCGTTGACTTTGGCCCCGACCATGCGGTTTCCGACCGCCGAATGTATGGAGTAGGCAAAATCAATCGGTGTGGAACCGCTCGGGAGCGTCTTTACATCGCCCGAGGGCGTAAAGCAGTAGACGCTGTCCGAAAAGATGCTGAGCTCATTCTTGATATCGTTCAGAAACTCCTTGTTGTCCGGCATTTCCCGCTGCCACTCAAGAATCTGTCTGAGCCAGTTCATCTTTTCATTTTCTGCGCCGCTCGCAGAGGCGTCGCCCTTGCCCGCCTCCTTGTACTTCCAGTGTGCGGCGATACCGAACTCTGCGATGCGGTGCATCTCATAGGTACGGATCTGTATCTCAAAGGGCTGACCGTTGTGGTAGATCAGCGTCGTATGCAGAGACTGGTACATATTCGGCTTCGGCATTGCGATGTAATCCTTGAAGCGGCCGGGAACCGGCTTGAAGTGCTCATGAATCACACCGAGCGCCGCATAGCAGTCCTTCACGGACTCCACCAGTATGCGCACCGCAAAGAGGTCGTAGATCTGATCGAAGGTCTTGTGCTTGTTCACCATCTTCCGATAGATGGAGAAGTAGTGCTTCTGACGGCCGTTTACCGTCCCGGGGATCGCCGCCCCGTCGATGATGCCCTGCACCTCCTTCACGATCCCCTCCACAAATTTCTCGTGGGAATCGCTCCGCTCTCTCACCTTGCAGCTGAGCTCCCTGTACACCTCCGGCTCCAGATACTTTAAGGAGAGATCGTCCAGCTCCACCTTGATGCGGCTGATACCGAGTCGATCCGCAATCGGAGCATAGATCTCCAGCGTCTCCCTCGCCTTTTCCTTCTGCTTCTCCGGCCGCATATGCTGCAGTGTGCGCATATTGTGAAGGCGGTCTGCAAGCTTGATCAGAATCACGCGGATATCCTTCGCCATGGCGAGAAACATTTTCCTCAGGTTCTCAGCCTGGATATCCAGCTTGTCTGTGGTCCAGGTGATCTGTGTGAGCTTCGTCACACCGTCCACAAGAAGCGCCACATCCTCGCCGAACACTCTTCCGATCTGTGCGCCCGTGAGTATGGTGTCCTCCACGACATCGTGAAGAAGTCCCGCCATAATGGTTTCCTTGTCGAGCTCCAGGCCTGCCAGTATGATGGCAACGCAGAGCGGGTGGATAATGTACGGCTCACCCGATTTTCTCTTCTGGTCCATATGCGCATTCTTCGCGGTCATATAGGCTCTGTGAATCAGGCTGGTGTCGTCAGAGGGATGGTATCTGCGTATGGTGGTGATCAGCTCCTCATAGAGCACATCCGGATCGGTGAATTCCGCCGGACGGTCGAGCTCCCCTGTCTCCTGACAGAGCACCGCCGCCTCTTCCTTCCCGCTGTCTGCGAGCTCACTCTTCTGCATTTCCTGCATTTCTTCCATCCTCTGACCTCCTTTCCCGCCATTTTTCTGTCTCTGTGCGGGGAAAACTCTCTCCGCAGCGGGCTCTGAATGCTTGTATACAGAGATAATGAATTTATATTATAAAGTTTTTATATCCGATTTGCAAGCAGCGCTACTCAAGAGAAAACAGCGCTGTGACAATCAGGGCACTGAGCTCTGTTACCGTGAGCAGGAAGCCCGCGAGATCCCCTGTCAGGCCGCCGAAGGCACTGCACGCGCGGAGCAGGGCATACGCTATAGAAAGAAATATCAGCAGCAGAAACAGCCCCCCCGCTATTCCCGCCCCGATGAGCCAAAAGGCAGCGGCGGCGGAAAAAACAGCTGTAATTCCCGCTCCCACAGCGGTCAGCTGCCGTGCGGCTCCGGAACTGAAGCGATGGGCGCTGCCCTCTCCCCGCGCATTCGGCAGAAAAAGCAGTGAGAGCACAGTGATGGAGCGGCTGAACGGCAGGCAGACCGCCACCACTCCCACCGCACGCCCGGAATCGAGTGCCGACCAGGCTGAAAGCTGGAGCAAGCAGAGCAGCACACAGGCGAGCACTGCAAAGGAGCCCGTGTGAACATCCTTCAGAATGTGCAGCCGCTCCTCCCGCGTCCGCCACGAGCCGAGTGCATCCACCGTATCCAGAAAGCCATCCAAATGGATGCCTCCCGTGTAGAGATAGGGAAAGCATACCAGCAGAGCCGCGCGCAGCAGGGCCGGACAGCCGAGCGCAGTCAGCAGCCTCCACAGTCCAAGCAGCAGCACGCCCTCCACCGCCCCCACCAGCGGAAAGAAAAAAAGCACATAGCGCGCACTGTGCTCATCCCAGCGCACACGCGGAACCGGCACTCTGGAATACATGGAAAATGCAATCGAAAGCGAACGAATCAAATCCACTCTGAACCTCCTGCTGCTCTCATTTTAACCGCTCCGGAATGCCTGCCGTGACGCGATAGACCGCCTCCGCCTCCGCCGCAAGCTGATTCTGAACGGCGGAAAAGAGCTGAAGCCACTGCGCTGTGAGCGGCTCAGGGCTCACCGGCTCCTCTGTGAGTATATTTCCAACGACAACGAGCGCACGGCAGCGCCGCCTTAGTGCCCGCAGTTCCTGAAGCAGCAGTGCCTCACAGACCGCTGCCTCCCGCACAGTTCCATCCGGAAGAAACATCTCATTTGCCACAAGATTCGAGAGACACTCCAGAAGCACTACCTCCTCCGGTGCAATCTCCGCCGCTTCCAGTCCCCGCGCGCACTCCACTGTCCGGAAGCCCCGTCCGGCGCGCTGCGTGCGGTGTTTCTCTATCCTGCTGCGGCTCTCTCCACCGCTTTCCTCCATAGTCGCAAGATATACCCGCGCTCCCCCCAACGCCGTGACGCAGCGCTCCGCACACTCCGACTTTCCGCTCGCGCTCCCGCCGATAATCAGTATCACCGCCCCCTGCCTCTCCGCCTGCAAAACTCCCTGCACGCCTCGGAGAGATGCTCCGCCGCTGCGGGAAAGGCCGCGAGATAAATATGCGGATAGCCCGCAAACATCGACCTGGATCCGACCACGCACTCCCATGAGCGGCTGCCATTTGCCTTCTCAGCGTGAACAGAGGTTCCCGGCTGCTCTGCATCCCAGTAATGGAATTCATGCGAGCGAAGACGCTCTCCCTTCTTAAGAAGCAGCGTGTCGCACTTTGCCTCCAGCTCGATATAGCCAAAACGCTGCAGCTTCTCCGTGCGGAAGGCTCTGCCCGGCAGGACGGCACACATGGGCCAGAACGCTCCGCCTGCGCTCTCCAGCTCCTCCATGAGGTACATAAATCCGCCGCACTCCGCAACGACAGGCAGTCCTCCCCGCACAGAGTCCTGAATATCCCCCCGCATCGCTTCATTGGCGGAGAGCGCCTCTGCATAAAGCTCCGGATATCCCCCCGGAAGCCAGAGACCGGACACACCCGCGGGGAGCGAGCTGTCCCGCAGCGGACTGAAAAACACCGGCTCCGCGCCGCACTCGCGCAGCAGCCGGAGATTCTCCTCATAAAAGAAAGAAAAGGCCTCATCCCGCGCAATCGCAATGCGATAGCTCTCCTCCCCCGCCGCGAGCTTCAAAAGCTCCGCGGAATCCAGACAGCCTCGCAGCGCGCGTCCCGTGAGCAGTGCCCTCCGGACGATTTCTGTCCCGTCCTCCGGAACAGTGAGTCCCAGATGCCGGCTCTTCAGCGCAGCTCCCGGTATCTCCGGAAGCAGCCCGAGCACCGGTATTCCGGCGATCTCCCGCGGCAGCTCGGCGCGCTCTGACTCTCTCCCGCCTGCATCTGCCGCGGCAGCGCGGTCTGCATGGCCCGCGCCTCCTTCATTCAGCAATATGCCCCGCACACGGCCTGCAGGAAGCGTATCAAGATAAAGCCGCGCCTCCGCCTCCTGCCCCCGGTCTACAAGAAGCAGAACCGGGAGTGAGAGGGCCTCCGCGACTTGAAGCGCACTGCCGCGCTCCCCTTCCCCACTGATCCCGTCCGTGAGTCCCATCGCCGCCTCCACGAGAAGAAAATCCGCCCCGGAGGCGTTTCCGAAAAAGGCCTTCTTAAGCCCTGCACTGTCCAGAAACCACGGATCCAGGTTGATGCAGGGTCTCCCGCTCAGCACGCTGTGAAACATGGGGTCAATGTAGTCCGGCCCGGTCTTGTAGAGCTGAAGCGAAAACCCCATATCCTTAAGCAGTGCGGTAAGCCCCAGGGTCACTGTAGTCTTTCCGCATCCCGAGCGCATGCCCGCTACCATCAGTTTTTTCACTTTGTTTTCCTCTTTCCCCGTATCACTGCGATATAGACCGGATTCTGCGCAAGCAGCATGGAGTACTGTCCCCGCTTCTCTGCGGATGCCGCCGCAAGCTGTCTGCACTCTGTCTGAAAGCCCTGCCCCTCAAAGAAACTTAAGAGATGAAAGAGCTCCGCTGCGGTCTCCAGCGAGACAGCTGTCACCGCAGTCACCGCAGACGGATTCTTCTCATAGATCAGCTCAAGGATTTCCCGCAGTCTGCCACCGCTGCCGCCGACAAAGACATAATCCGGCGCGGGCAGCTCTGAGAGTATCTCCGGGGCCTCCCCGCGGCACTGGCGCACATTCCAGAGCCCAAGTTTCTGAATATTCCTTCCTGTGAGCAAAAAGGCGTCCTCCCTGCACTCCACCGCATAGATCTCTCCGAGCGGTGCGGCCATGGAGAGCTCCGCTGTCACGCCACCGCTGCCGCTGCCGACATCCCAGCACAGGCTGTCGCGCCGAGGACGGAGCATGCTCATCACTGCCGCGCGCACTGCGGCCTTGGTCAGAGGCACCCGTTCCCTGAGAAAACAGCTGTCCGGAATTCCCGGCCAGAGCGGCTCCGCCGGGCCCTCCGGAAGGCGCAGAAGCAAGGCAGCGAGTCGCCGCCTTCTCCCCTGCTGCTCGCTGTTCTCTGCCTCCGCCGCGTGCGCCTTCCACTCCCCCGCAGTGCAGCGGACAAGGCGCTCATCCGGCAGCGACAACTCCTCGCCGAGCAGCAGCTCACAGTCGGAAAGCCCATTTTCCGTGAGGAGTGCTGTGATCTCAGAGAGCTGTTCTGTACCTCCGAGCGTCAGAAATACCGCGCCGCATCTTCTGAGCTCTGCAAGCCAGTTCTGCCTTCTGCCGTGCAGAGAGAGACAGGGTACCTGTTCCCAGGGAATGCGGGCTCTGGCCGCAAGGCAGGAGAGAGAGGAAATGCCCGGATGTACCTGAACAGACTCCTCCGGAAAAGCTCTCCGCCTGAGCGCCTCCAGGACACCCACGGCTCCGCTGTAGAAGCCACTGTCCCCGCTGAGAAGCACCACAATCTTCTCACCGGCCTCCGCATGCAGTACGGCCTCGGCGATTTCCTCCGCGCGCCAGCTTGCGAGACGCTTCGCGGGGCTCTGGCCGCTCTGCTCCCGGAACCACTCTCCCTTAAGCAGCACACGCTCCGCCCCTATGAGAAGGCTCGCAGAGGGCAGCAGCTCCCGGAGCTCCTCCGTTATGAGAGAGTCCCCTCCCGGCCCCAAGCCGCAGAGATGCACTTCGGGCCATTCCGCCTGTCCCTGCCTTCCCACCGGCAGCTCACCCCTCTTTTGAAAAAGCCCATCCTGCTCTGTCCGGCTCTGTCTCTTCTTCACCTGCTCCCGGAACGCAGGATTCTGTGCCGGCTCACGCTCTTTTTTGGCCCTGCCCTGCGCCTCTGAAGCAGCTCTCACATCTGTGCAGTACAGCCCCAGAAGCAGCTGCTCCGCCTGTGCTGTACTGATGCCCTCCTCCTTCATCGGTCGTCCGATCACAACTGCCTGTGCTCCCGCGGCGCGGCAGGCCGCGAGCTTTTCCAGAAAGCCCCCCCTGTTCCCGGATTCCTTGGTCACGAGATAGCGGCAGTGAAAGTGCGCGAGGAGCGCCACATTCATCTCAACAGAAAATGGCCCCTGGATCGCGGCGATATGTGCGGACGGAAGCGCCGCCTCCCGGCAGAGCCGAAGAGACTCCTCTCCCGGCAGCACGCGCACGTAGAGCCGCTCCCGCGAGAGCAGCGAAAAGGCGGAGAGCTCCTTACTCCCCGTCGTCAGCAGGATATTCCCCTCTGTTCCCTGAAGAAACTCCGCGGCTTCCTCAGCCGAGGCAAAGCAGAGAGCCGTCTCTGCATCTCCCGCGCTCTGCCGCAGCACGCGGAGCAGCCGCGTTCCCTCCGCAGCACAGGCCGCCTGTATGCTCTCCGTGACAGCTGTCGCATAGGGGTGCGTCGCATCGATCACCAGCGCGCATGCTCTCTCCTTCAGCAGTGCGCGCATCTCCTCCTCCGTGCGCCTTCCTTCCAGCACACGCACACTGTGAAGACTGCCCAGCAGCTCTGTGCCGTACTCTGTCGCAACGGAAACCGCCGCGGGAATGCCCTGCCTCTCGCAGAACTCCGCGAGCTCTCTTCCCTCTGTGGTTCCTCCAAAGATCAGTACCTCACGCATCGCCTCACACTCTCCTCTATCATCTCAGCTGCGCTTTTGCTCTCCGCCAGCACTCCATCCTCCAGCGTGTAGAAGAGCAGCGCAGTCTCTGTCCTTCCGCCTGCTCTTCGGGCGACTGCCATCTCCATTGCCCGGAGCAGAGATGCAGAGACCTCTCTAAGAAGCCCCGCTTCCTTTAACAGACTCACCGCCTCCTGTGTCACCGCCGTATCCAGCACAGCCCGGGCCAGCGCGGCATCGCAGCCGCATCGCAGCGCATGCGCCGCGATGAGCTCTGCCCGGCAGTCTGCCTCCCGCGAGTGTGTGTTCATAATGCCCCCTGCCAGCTTCACAAACTTGCCGATATGCCCTGCCAGCAGCAGGCGACGGACACCGAATTCACAGGCCGCGTCAATGGTCTCTCCGACAAAATTACTCATAATAACAGGATCTGCCTCCGCCACGCCGTAGTGCTCCGCGAGAAAATGCAGGCCGTAGTTGCCCGGCACCGCCAGCACCGTCCCCCCGCATTCTGCGTGCATGCGAACATCCGTCCGTATCGTATCCACCAGCGCGCTCCGGCTCATCGGACGGACGATTCCCTCCGTTCCGAGTATGGAGATCCCGCCCTGAATGCCAAGCCGCGGATTAAAGGTTTTTTCCGCGAGACGCTCTCCCCCCGGAGCAGAAATCGTGACAGCTATGCGCCCGTGCATACCGTGGGAGGAGAGCGCCTCTCTCACGCCGTGCGCGATCATCTCTCTGGGGACGCGGTTGATGGCGGCCTCTCCGATTGGCTGGTCTAGCCCCGGGCGGGTCACAGTTCCCACACCCCTTCCGCCGAAAAGCAGAAGCTCGCTCTCTCCCTCTCCCTCCGCGAGCTCCAGCGCCTCCGCCTCCGCATAGATGAGTATGCCGTCCGTCACATCCGGATCATCGCCCGCATCCTTTTGTACCGCACAGGAGGCAGCCCGCCGCTGTGCTGTGGGAAGCTGAATCTCCTCCACTGCGAGTCTCAGCTCTGCACCTGCAGGCGTCTTCACAGACACCAGCTCCACCCGCCTCCCCGTGACCAGCATCTCCACCGCTGCCCTCGCAGCAGCCGCGGCACAGCTCCCCGTCGTATACCCCGCCCGGAGCAGCTTTCCGTCCTCCCACGCCGCAAACGGACGCAGTGCCTTTAAGAGCTCCGGGGAGCTCCCGCGCTTTTCCTTCATCGTTCCCTCCTGCCTCGGCACCCGGGACATACTCTCCGTCTCTCCCATACCGTCAGTACTCGATTCCCTGACGCGCAGCAATCCCGCGGTCAAAGGGATGCTTCTCTTTTCTGCACTCGGTCACATAGTCGCTCAGCGCGCGGATTTCTTCCGGGGCATCCCGTCCGGTCAGAACGAGCTCCAGCGTCTCAGGCTTATGCTGAATCCAGCGCAGCGCCTCCGCTCTGTCCAACAGTTCCAGACGATAGGCCGCCATAAATTCATCCAATACCAGCATATCGAAGCGCTCCGTTTCAGCCCTCTCCGTGAGCAGTGAGAAGTAGTTCCGCACGGCCACCTGCTCCGCGCGCTTCTCCTCCTCTGTGAGCGTCCAGTAGAAACCGAAGTGCTCCTTCATGGAGAGACAGGAAACCATCTTAAGATGTGAGAGCTCCCTGAGCTCTGAGGAGCTTCCATCCTTCAGGAATTGAGCGAACAGCACGCGCTTTCCACTCCCCGCAGCGCGGAGCGTGAGTCCCAGCGCAGCACTGGTCTTTCCCTTTCCATCCCCTGTATAGCAGTGAATCAGTCCCTTCATTCTGTTCCTCTTTCTCCTGACAATTTCTCTGAATCTCCCCTATAACAAAAAAGCGCGACAGGCTCTCCGGTTCCGCGAGCTCTCAGCTCTGTTCGCAGTATATCCCTGAGACGCCCGCTGCGCCCTCTCTCCGCTGTTCTTTTTTCCGTCTGCGCTGCCTCCGGCTGTTTACAGGCCGCATCGTTCCGGCTCTGACCGGCGTGCAGCGCTCACTTTCCCTCGTAGCTCACCAGAGAGGAAATCTGATAGCCCTGAAGCCTCTTTCTGCCCTCAAGTCCCTTCAGCTCCAGCACAAAGAGTATCTTCACCACTTCTCCGCCGAGACGCTCCACCAATCGTATCATCGCCTCTGTCGTTCCACCTGTCGCAATGAGGTCGTCTATAATCACGACCTTCTGGCCCGGGCGTATGGCATCCCTGTGGATTTCAATGGTCGCTGTGCCGTACTCCAGCGCATACTCCTCGGAAATCGTTTCCGCCGGAAGCTTGCCCTTCTTCCGTATCGGCACAAAGGCCTTGTGCTCCGCATATGCCACCGGAACGCCAAATATGAATCCGCGCGACTCCGGGCCGACCACCACATCATAATCAAGCCCCTTCAGCTCCTCACGCAGACCGGCCACCGCGAGCTGCAGACCGTCCGCATCCTGCAATATTGTCGTAATATCCCGAAACATCACTCCCCTCTCCGGAAAGTCCGGGATCGTGCGAACATAATCCGCAACTGTCTTCATAAAAATCTCCTCCTCATTTTCAGCTTTCTCTCACCGGGAGTGCCCTGCACGCCCTTCTATAGAAAAACTCCCCGGCTCTCAATATAACAGCTCAGTTCCGGAATTTCCATCCCTTCAGCACAAGCTGAAGCGTATTTCTGCCCATATAGCTGTCAATTTCCGGATAATACAGGATATCAAAGCACTCCCTCTCGCCCTTTTCCTGCAAAAATGTGTCTCCATCCGCAAAGAGCAGCGCATCCCGCTGCGTCCCCTCCTCTCCGCAGAGCCGGAGCTTTATCACATTCCGGTTCTTTCCGAAGACGCGCAAACTCAGAATGCGCACATTCTTCTGTGCAAAGACCGGCTTTTCATTCCCCTGCCCGAAAGGCTCCAGCCGCGCGAGCTCCTCCACCAGTGCCTCGCTCGTGTGGGAAAACGGAAGCGCAAGGTCTATCCAGAGCTTTTCCGTGAGCTGCTCCTCCGTGAGCGCTGCATTCTGATTCAGTCTCTGCCGCAGCGCTCCGATATCCTCCCGGCGAAGCGTGAGTCCTGCCGCCATGGGATGCCCGCCGAACTTCACAAGCAAGTCCGACACTGCCTCCAGAGCCTGAAACATGTGGTAGCCCTCGATGGAACGCCCGGAACCCTTCACGAGCTCCGGATCCGAGCAGTTCGTCAGCACGATGCTCGGGCGGTAGCAGCGCTCCTTAAGCTTCCCCGCGATAATCCCTGCGACAGACTCATGGCAGTCCGGAAGGTAGACCACCAGCACTCCTTCTTTCCCGCCATCCAGCTGCGCCTCCGCCTCCCTAAGGCCGTCCATCGTCACCTGCTTCCGCTCATCATTCAGTTCCTTCAAGTGCTCCGCAAGACGATGCGCCTCTGAAGGGTCCTTCTCAAGCAGCATCCGCAGACCGACCTTCGCGCTCTCCAGCCTTCCGCCCGCATTCAGACAGGGGCCTATCACATAGCCGATGTGATAGGCTGTGAGACGACGCTGATCCAGACCGCAGAGCTCCAGCAGCGCCCGAAGACCCGGATTCCCGCAGCCTGGCACCGCGCGCAGTCCCTCCCGCACAATGACGCGGTTCTCCTTTTTCAGCGGCATCACATCTCCGACCGTCGCGATAGCCGCAAAGGGAAGCAGAGCTTCCCACTCCCGCAGCTCTGTTCCACAGCGCACAAAGAGCAGACCGATGAGCTTCCACGCAACCACAGCTCCGCAGATCGCATGAAAGGGATAGCGGCTCCCCTCCCGCTTTGGATCCACCACCGCGTCCGCAGGCGGCAGCTTCTCACTGCCGTCCGCATAATGCCCCGGCTCATGGTGATCTGTGACAATCACCGTGAGACCGCAGGCCTTCGCTCTCTCAATCTCCTCCACCGCAGCGATGCCATTGTCACAGGTCAGTATCGTGTCGACCTGCTCCTCTGCTGCCCGCTCGATCAGCTTTATATTCAGACCGTAACCATCCCGGATGCGGTCAGGGATATCGTAGTCCACACGCATGCCGAGCGCGCGCAGTCCTGTATACAGAATGTAGGTCGAACAGACGCCGTCAATATCATAGTCCCCGATGATGCGGACCCTCCTGCCCCCATCCCGCTTTTCAAGCAGTATGTCCGCAGCCCGGTCAATATCCCGCAGCAGCCGCGCATCCGGAAGCTCTGCAAGGCTTCCCCCGAGATAGTCACCGAATTCCTCCGGAAGAACTCCTCTGTTTATCATAATTCTCGCAAGTATTGGCGAGACAGAAAAACGAGCCGCCAGTGCATTGAAGTCGGCTCGTTTCGTATAGATCATCCACTGTGTGTTCTTCATCAACTCCAGTCTCCCCTGTGAGCCCGGGCACTCAGTACAGCTGCTCAAAGCTCTTGTAATGATCCTCCGTATAAAAAATCAGTCCGTCATTTGAGTAAATAATCCGCTTCGCATTGCGGTAGCCGCCCGCGTAGTCAATATCACATTCATAGTACTTCCGCCCGCTCTTTGCGGGAAGCAGCCCCTCATAATTTCCGAAGGTGCTTCCGCCTATACTCATACCCGGAAGTATCTCCTCCAGATTTCCCTTCTTTGAGTCCCAGCCCAGCGATTCCGCCTTCTTTTTTGTGATGTAATTGGAGGGCAGCTTGTCATAGATGTGCAGATACAGCGCCACCTCGTCCCGCGAGGTATAATTGCCCGCCTCATTGACCGTGAGCCTGGCAGCAGTTGTCTCTTTCTCTGCAAGCGCCTGCTGATAGGCCTCCTGTGCCGCCTCCGCCTCGGGAAGCTCCTGTAAGCTTTCCTGCGGCAGCTCTGCAACACCTTCCTGAATGGAAGGGCTGTCCTGCGCAGCGGCTTTGGGAGCCTGCGGCACAGAGGAACTCTCCGCCGCTTCGCTTACAATCGCGGCTGATGTCGGCATCGGCACTGGCTCTGCCTTGCTGTGTGTGCACGCGCCCAGTACAAACATCAGGAACAGTAAAATCATGGGATGCCACAAGGTAAAGCTCTGAATCAGCTTTCTCCGCTTCTCTCTCCTGCGTCTGTACATTCTAACCCCCGAATTTCTGTGTCAAGGCTTCCCACTGAATTCCTGTCTCCATATAAGCAGACTTGTGTGGGATCAGCGCTTCTGGAGCTGTAATCAATATAATGTCTATTTAATTATACAGCATTTTTAACAAATCTCAATAGATTTTGTATGTCCCCGCTGTACTGATACTATATCTCGCCTTTTTTCTCCCAAAATGATCAAAATAGTTTACATAACGAAAAAAATCAGCTCCACAAGATATAGTGGAACTGATTTTAGTTTACATAATTTATATTTTCTCAGTTTTCGTTCAGATATCGCACTGCGCTCTCCACTGCGTTCGCGCCGTCCGCTGCCGCAGTGATCACCTGGCGCAGCTGCTTGCCGCGCACATCACCCGCGGCATAAATGCCCGGAATGCTGGTACAGCAGTCCTCGCCCGCCCGGATATAGCCGCGCGCATCCCGCTCGACCAATGCGAAGGCATCTGACTCCGGCACAATACCGACCGCGACAAAGAGAGCACTCACCGGAAGCTCCTGAAGCTCTCCGCTCTTCACATTTTTGACCTGAATCCGGTCCACTCTGTCTGTTCCGAGAACCTCGGTCACCACGCTGTCCATCACTGGAATGATATTCTCCGTCGCGAGCACCTTCTCCTGAAGACTCCTTGCACCGCGGAAGGCATCCCTTCGGTGTATCAGATAGACCTTCTCGCAGAGCCGGGACAGCACCAGCGCGTCGCCGAGCGCCACATCGCCGCCGCCCACGACCGCAGTCACACGGTTGCGGTAGAGCGCTCCGTCACAGGTTGCACAGTAGGAGACTCCCATACCGGTGAATTCCTTCTCGCCCGGCGCTCCCAGAAGACTGTGGTGCGCACCGCTTGCGATCACAACTGTTCTCGCGCGATAGCTTCCCTCCGCACAGACCACAGTCTTGATTCCGTCCGCATCCACCCGGATCTCCCGGACATTGTCCGTCACAAAATTCACACCGAGACCGTCCGCATGCTCCCGAAACTTCTGTCCGAGCTCAAAGCCTCCGATTCCCAGAAAGCCGGGGAAATTATCCACGTCATAAGTATTCAGGATCTGCCCGCCACTCATCATTTCCTTCTCGATCACAACGAGATCCAGCTTTGCCCGCACCCCGTAGATTCCGGCAGTGAGACCTGCCGGTCCTGAGCCTATCACAACCATATCAAGAATTTTATCCATTATTTATCGGACAGAGCGAACTGTCCTCCTCCTTTCTGAGCTTCCCGGAGATCCGGGATGCGTCTTCCCTTGATCTGTATTCAGTTTACCAGCACAATATAACACAAACCATGACCGAGTCACACTGCCCGTGGCTGTATTTTCCCTGCTGTGGTAGAATAACTACTGCGGACTCCTCTCATCGGTTCGGGAGTAGCCGCACAGCGAAAATCACTTGTCTTTCTCACGGGCGGAGCAACTGCCCGTACGAACGCAGAACAGGAGCAGCACATGAAAAAAACCGCCTGCATCACCGGCGCTTCCCGCGGAATCGGTCGCGCCATTGCATTAAAATTCGCAGAGAAGGGCTATGATCTCGCTCTCAGCTGTGAAAAAAACAGCGCACAGCTGGAGCAGACTGCCAGAGACGCCGCCGCACACGGCGCGCGCTGCCTCTGCTATACCGGAGATCTCGGACGGGCGGAGAACTGTGCAGCACTCTTTCATGAAATTACTCAAAGCTTTGCCCGGCTCGACGTACTGGTCTGCAACGCCGGCATCTCTCATCTCGGCCTGCTCCAGGATATGAGCGTCGAGGAGTGGGACAGAATGATACAGAGCGACTTAAGCTCCGTCTTCTATCTCTCGCGCCTCGCAATTCCCATGATGCTCTCTGCCGGACAGGGAAAAATAATCAATCTCTCCTCAGTCTGGGGGCATGCCGGCGCCTCCTGCGAAGTCTCCTACTCCGCGGCAAAGGGAGGCGTAAACAGCTTCACAAAGGCTCTCGCCAAGGAGCTCGCCCCCTCCAATATTCAGGTCAACGCCATCGCTCCCGGCGTAATCGACACAGAGATGAATCAGTGGCTCTCCTCCGAAGACCGCGCGGCGCTGGAGGAGGAAATTCCGGCAGGGCGCTTTGGCACCCCGGAGGAGGTCGCCGAGCTCGCCCTCACTCTTGCGGAGAGCTCCTCCTACCTCACGGGACAGATCATCACCCTCTCCGGTGGCTGGCAACTGTGAGCCGCCGACATGTTCCGCCTAGTGTTACAGAAGCAGCTCCTCTGACAGAAGCAGCTCCTGTCAGGAGAGCTGTCTCATGAAAAAACATCGAACAGGCTCAGCTGCTCGCCGGCACTGCGATCCAAAAAGGCGTGGAGCCAGGTGAAGAGCCGCTCCGGGCTGTCCTCAATATGATAATCTGTACAGATACCGTGCAGGCACTGCTCCAGCTCCCCGGCCCTGTCTGAAGTAAAATCGCAGCTCTCTCCATAGCGTTCCCGGTAACGTGCCGCAAGCCCCGGCACGAGGGCCTCCAGCTGCTCATAAAAATACTCCCGGTCGCCGGGGCGTATCGTCATGCCAAAGCCATAGGTGAGCACTCCATATACCCGGGCCTCCACACAGAGCTCCAGCAGAGACTCCAAATTTTCCCGGCTATCATTTACCAGCGGAAGCACCGGTGCAATCCAGGCAACTGTCTGTATTCCCGCCCGGTTCAGCTCCTTCAGCACTTCTCCCCGCTCCCTGCTTGTGCAGGCCCCCGGCTCAAGCTTCTTTGAGAGCGCATCGTCCGCAGCCGTCAGCGGCATCTGCACAATGCAGCGCGTCTTGCGGTTGATGCTCTGAAGAAAATCAAGATCACGCAGAATCAGCTCTGACTTCGTCTGTATCACAATCCCAAAGCCATAGCGGTCAATCATCGAAAGGCAGTCCCTCATCAGTTTATAATCCCGCTCACAGCTCTGATAGGGATCTCCCATAGCTCCCGTCACAATCATGCACTTACGGCGCTTTCTCCGCAGCGCAAGCTCCAGAAGCTCCGGCGCATTTATCTTGACCTCTGTCTCTCCCGCGGCTGCACCGCGCCTGTCTCCGAGGCTTCTCGTATCGCAGGAGAGTATCCCCTGTGTACCGCCCCGGTAAATATTCATCCCATTCTGCGTCGACAGTATGGTCTTCGCTCTCTTCTCACGCATATGCCTCTCCCCGGCAGCTCCCTAAGGGCTTCCGCTTATCAACTGTACCAGCATGCCTCCGAGCGTCAGCATCAACGCCCCGCAGGAGCGCGTCACAATCTGTGCAAAGGGCAGAAGCTCCATCCGCTCTGCACTGCTAAGCACGGCAACATTTCCCGATCCCCCCATATTGGTCGTGCACATCCCCGCCGCAATCGCAGATTCCAGCGGATAAAAGCCCATAAAGCGCCGCCCGATCCACGCCGCAGTAAAGGTAATTGCTGTCACACTGCAGATCACAGCCATCAGATAGAGCGGTGTGAGTCCCCTCAGTATGGTAGCGAGATCAATCAAGGTCATACCGATCCCCGTGAGCGCAGCCGCAGTCCAGCTGTGAATTGCGAACTGCCCCCACTCCCGCGCAGCGTCCTCCATCTCCTCTGAGAGCAATCTGCTCCCCTTCACCAGCACCACCAGCGCGATCATCCAGGCATAGGTCGGAAGCAGCGGCACAAAGTGATTGCAGATCGCCCCCAGCTGGTAGAAGGCGAGCGCCAGCACCAGCCCTGTGCAGAGATTTGCAAAGCCCGGCTGCATCGGCGGACGCTCCGGCACGGGAATCCCGTCATTCACCAATCTGCCATCACCGCTCAGCTCCGGTCTGCATTTTCCCAGACGGTTTGCAAGCGCAGCATAAATGATGGACACAATATTCCCAAGCACCGTTGCCGGCGCGATTCTTGTGAGTATCTCTCCGGCATCTTTGTGAAGCGCCTCTGCGTACATTGACGAGAGCGGCACTGCCCCTGCCGTCATACCTCCGCTTGTCATTGGAATTCCGATGTAGAGCACTGCCTCCAGAAAGCTCTGCCCCATCAAAAGACCAAACAATCCGACCACCAGTGTGCCCGCCGCAATCGAGAGCACGGCTGTCGGCAGCAGCTTCAGCGTCGCCCTTAAGAGCAGATCGCGGTCAATGTTGAAAAGGCTTCCTGTGATCAGCGCAGCGATATAGAAGACCAGAAAGCCCCCTTCATTCACAAACTCATCCAGCAGCAAAGAGGTTCCGGCGGGCACCAGTCCTGCGGATGCGATAACTGCTCCTCCCAGAATGCAGATCACAGAACCGCCCAGATAGGTACGAATTCCCGGCACTGTTCTTCCCAGCGTGTTGAGCCCCTCGCCAAGCACCATCAGGACCAGAACGCCTCCCACCATACCACCCGGAACAGCGTCTGTATACATTCCAAGCAGAGTGAGCACCAGGATCGGAAGATACAGCTTCAATGGCAGTCCCGCAATCTCAATTTGTCCTGATTCTGTTTTTTTCTTTTCCAAGCTAAACCCCCACCCCCGCTATGTGCTACAATATAACACAGCTTATTACCGAGCGGCACCGCTTCTGCCGCACTCGCTTCTCACAAAATGTCAGGAGGCCCTGCTATGCGCTACCCCCATTCACTCCCTGAACACGGATGCCTCGGCTTCATCGCTCCGTCCTTTGGCTGTGCCATTGAGCCCTATCACTCCGCTTTTCTTCGCGGACTCGATGTGCTCCGCTCGCGCGGCTATCGCACGGTCACCGGTCCGAATGCGCTCCTCTCCGAGGGCGTCGGCATCAGCAACACAGCGGACGCCTGCGGCGAAGAGGTCAATGATTTCTTCTCCCGCCCCGATCTCGACGCCATTATCTCCTGCGGCGGCGGTGAGCTGATGTGCACCATACTGGATTATGTCAATTTTGACGCCCTTCGGGAGAAAGTGCCCAAATGGTTCATGGGCTTCTCCGATAACACAAATCTCAGCTTTCTGCTGCCGACACTCTGTGACACCGCTGCAATCTATGGTCCCTGCGCCCCTGTCTTCGGCATGGAGCCCTGGCACCCCGTCGTACATGACTCTCTGGCGCTGCTCTCCGGCCTCACGGACTGCATAGAGAGCTATGGACACTGGCAGCTGGAGGGCGGAAAGGACGAGGAACACCCTTATGCCCCCTATCATACCACAAAAGAGACAATATTAAAAAAGCTCCCGGAAAATGCCTCTCGCATTCACATGGAGGGACGGCTTCTCGGCGGCTGTCTGGACGTACTCTCCGTGCTGGCGGGCACTGAATATGACCGGGTTCCGGCCTTCACAGAGCGCTATAGTGCCGACGGCATACTCTGGTTTCTGGAGGCCTGTGACCTGAACCCCTTTGATATCCAGCGCGCGCTCTGGAAGCTTGCGCACTGCGGCTGGTTCCGAAACGCGCGCGGCTTTCTCATCGGACGTCCGCTTCACTTTGGAGAGGAGCTGATGGGACTGAACCAGTACAACGCTGTCACCAATATCCTCGGCACATATAAGCTGCCGATCATCATGGACGCGGATCTCGGACACCTCCCGCCCTCCATGCCCCTCATCATCGGCGCATACGGAATGCTTGACTGCGTAGGGAATGATATCCGGATACAATTTAAAAAGCGATAGGTATGTTAAGGAAGATATATATAAGTATGCATATGTAGTCTTCCTATGGTGTCATAGCTCATTAGTAAAAGCAATAATCGCCATCATTGAGCTACTTCTGTGTCACCTCTGCACATTTTCTTCTTCATAGATTTTCCAATAGGTCTGATGTTTCACCGCATGAAAAAAGCACCCTTTTCAGGATGCTTTTATTTTTTATATTGTTTCAATAACTCTTTTCTGTTTTTTACATGTCTGTCATGCAATTCCTGTCCTTTTGAATCAGTGTGTTTCATTGGCTTATCACCAATCTTCACCCTATCATCAGTTTGTATATAAAGTTTTTCAGCCATAAAACATCACCTACTTTCATAATCAAATATTTTCAAATCATATAAATCATCTAATGCATAAATTCTTGACAATTCAGAATTAGCATAGATTTCCTTATACTCATTATATAGTGATTCATATAATTTTTCAGTATCAATTTTTCTGTTAGAATTTGACACAATATGAACTATTCCATTATGACCAACAGCAATTGATGCTTCAATTTCATCATTCACAAATGGTGTCTTCAAATCTGTAAATGATAACCTTCCACCATTTGGATGGTTGTGAAGTAAAACTTTCTTTCCACTTGCTTGTTGATAGATTTCATATTGTTCATGTGTCAAACCAGTTTGACCTGACCTAACAGACAATGTATTTTTAACAATTACATTTCCTGTTCTTGCATCCAAAATCACAATATCTTCTAAATCTGTTCCATCTCTGTGTTCCAACATCTTCATTGCTTCCTGATATACAGATTCATTTGTTGACTTGTGACTTGTTAAATTTTCAAACTTATCATGATATTCTTTACTGTTCACAAGTTTTCTATCAACAGAATAATCATTACCGGGATGTGATCGGAATTGAAAAGAGAAAGCAGACCGATGTTATCAACGGACACTTTGAAAAGATCACACAGACACCAAAGTCACACGTGTGACAAATGTACCGTTTCCGTGTACCTTTTTCCGGTTTCCGCGTTCCGTTTTTCGGAAACTAAAAACCCCGGAGACCGCTTGTTTACTGAAGAAACAACGTATCTCCGAGGTTTTACATGAGAGCGATAGACGGGGCTCGAACCCGCGGTCTCGACCTTGGCAAGGTCGCGCGTTACCAACTACGCCACTATCGCATTCACACCCTGAAAACCACACACAGAACATTTATCTCAATTCATCCGAAATCTAATCCCTGCTATTGCAGGCTACCTTACATCTTCCGTTTCCTACCTCTACCTACTCGACCTTTTGGTTAAACCCTCGACCGATTAGTGACAGTCAGCTGA
>NZ_JAUSTO010000010.1:0-78619 GCF_030812885.1 Moryella indoligenes | reverse complement strand
CGAACCTCCTGGTGTTGTGTTGTGTGGTAGCTTCATCATACCACGAGTTCGTCATCGGCTCTTTTTTATTGTCCTAGTTCATCTTACAATCATCCGCTCACAGCATCTTTGAGAGTCGGGCATTTCGAATCAGCTCCGCATTGCTCCTCGTATTCGCAAAGCGATTCAGAATGCGCTCCACACTGTCCTCCGGCCGCGCCCCGTTCGTCATGCGGTGAATGAGATCCAGTATCTCCCTCTCGTCCGCGCTGAGCAGCAGATCGTCCCGCCTGGTGCCGCTCTTCAGGATATCGACTGCCGGGAATACCCGGCGCTCGGAGAGCTTTCTGTCCAGAACGAGCTCCATGTTCCCCGTCCCCTTGAACTCCTCATAGACGACGTCGTCCATGCGGCTCCCCGTATCCACCAGCGCTGTCGCAAGTATTGTGAGACTTCCGCCCTCGCGCATATTCCGCGCCGCGCCGAAGAAGCGCTTCGGCATGTAGAGCGCCGCCGGATCCAGACCACCGGAGAGCGTCCTGCCGCTCGGCATGACCGTGAGATTGTAGGCGCGCGCCAGCCGGGTGATGGAATCCAGCAGTATCATGACATCCTTCCCCTGCTCCACCAGACGCTTTGCGCGCTCTATTACCATCTCTGAGACACGCTTATGCTGCTCCGGCTCCTTGTCGAAGGTCGAGTAAATTACCTCCACCTGAGGCCCCTCGATATATTCCCGGATGTCCGTGACCTCCTCCGGCCGCTCATCGATGAGCAGGATGATGAGGTGCATCTCCGGCATCGTGTCCGTGACGACCTTTGCGATCTGCTTTAGGAGCGTCGTCTTGCCCGCCTTCGGGGGAGAGACGATCATCCCGCGCTGCCCCTTTCCGATCGGTGAAATCAGATCTACGATGCGCATTGCGGTGGATGCTCCCTCAGTCTCAAGATGTATGCGCTCATCCGGAAAGACAGGTGTCATATCCTCAAAGTTTCTGCGCCGCGATAACTCCGCGGGACGCAGCCCATTGATCGCATTGACATAGAGAAGTGCCGCAAATTTTTCCTTCTCCGTGCGGATGCGCTTCACACCCGTCACAATATCGCCTGTCTTCAGGCCGAAGCGGCGAATCTGAGATGGGGAGACATAGATATCGTCCTCCCCCGGCATGTAATTTGCCGAGCGTATGAATCCGTAGCCGTCCGCCATCACCTCCAAAATTCCCGAGGCGAGCGGCCCCTTATCCGCGGCTCCCTTCAGCTCCTCCGGAAGCTGTACGGCTGCCGTGTCCGCTGCGCGCGGCTTTACGGTCTTTGAATCCGGCTGCTCTGCGCTTCCCGCTTTTTTGTGCGGCGCTGCGCGCCCCGGCTTTCTTGTATCCTGTCTGCCCGCTGTCTCCGGGCTCCTTAACAGCTGTTTCCTTCTGGTCTTTCGCTCCGGGCCGGGAAGCGTCTCAGGCTCCGCCTGCGGCCCGGGCTCCAGCTGTTCCCGTCCCGTAGCCACCTTCCACTCTGCCGGTGCTTCCTGTCCCTCTGCACTCCGCTCCGGCTCTGCTTTTGACTCCGGCTGTTCCTCCACCCGCTCTGTATTCTGCCGCTGCGTCTGCTCCTTCCGCTTAAGATCCTGTTCCCCGCACTCCGCGAGACGATCGATCAGCTCCTGCTTCCGCATGGCACTGCTGCCCTTGATCCCCTTCTCCTTCGCGAACTCCCTAAGCCTCGCAACCTGAAATGTCTTCAGCTTTTCCCTCAGTTGCTCCTTCAGATTTTCCTGCATTCCCTACTCCTGTCCGCGGAGAAATTCAAGCCTCTCCCGAATTTTTTTCTCATACCCGTTTTCCGTGGGCTCATAGAAGCGCTGCTCTGTCAGCCCGTCCGGAAGATACTGCTGCTTTACATAGTGATTCGGATAATTGTGCGCATAGAGATAGCCGACGCCGTGTCCCAGCTCCTCATGCCCTGCGTAGTGCGCGTCCTGCAGATGTGCGGGAATCGGTGCCGTGAAGCTCGTCTTCACAGCCTCCGTCGCCTTTCCTATCGCCTCCGTCGCCGCATTGGATTTCGGCGCAGAGGCCACATAGAGACAGGCCTGACTCAATATCAGCTGACTCTCCGGCATCCCGATGCGCTCCACCGCGGCAGCCGCACTGGCGGCCACAACCATGGCCATGGGGTCAGCGTTTCCCACGTCCTCAGAGGCACAGATCATGATGCGCCGCGCGATAAAGCGAATATCCTCCCCCGCATACAGCATGCGCGCGAGGTAGTACACCGCTGCGTCCGGATCCGAGCCGCGCATACTCTTTATGAAGGCCGAGATCGTATCGTAGTGATTGTCCCCATCCTTCTCATAGCGCAGCACACGCTTCTGTATGCACTCGGAAATCACGGACAGCGCAAGACTTATCTTCCCATCCCGTCCCGGATCCGTCGTCAGCACGCCGAGCTCCAGCGCGTTCAGCGCCGCGCGCGCGTCTCCATTGGCTGCATCTGCGAGAAAGGCCGCCGCCTCCTCCGTGATCTCCGCATTGTAGCCTCCGAGCCCCCGCTCCCTGTCCGAGAGCGCCCGCTGTATGAGCAGCCGTATGTCCTCCGGCTCCAGCGGCTTCAGCTCAAAAACCCGCGAGCGGGACAGAAGCGCCGAGTTCACCTCGAAATAGGGATTCTCCGTCGTCGCCCCGATCAGCGTGAGCGTCCCGTCCTCAACAAAGGGTAGAAGATAGTCCTGCTGACTCTTGTTGAAACGGTGTATCTCATCCACAAACAGGATGGTCTTCCGACCGTAGCCGAAGGCCTCCTTTGCAAGCGCAACAACCTCCTCCATATCCTTCTTTCCCGCAGCCGTCGCATTGATCTGCCGAAAAACAGCCTTTGTCGTATTTGCAATCACCCTCGCAAGCGTGGTCTTGCCGGTTCCGGGCGGCCCGTAGAAAATAAGTGAGCCCAGCTGATCCGCTCTGATCGCACGATACAAAAGCTTGTCCCTGCCGATGATATGCCGCTGCCCAACGATCTCATCCAGTGTCTCGGGGCGCAGCCGCGACGCCAGAGGCGCCTCCCGTTTCAGCGTGTCCTCCCGCATCAAATCAAATAAATCCATATATAATTTTACTCCGTGTGAAAGCTGGAAAATCCATGTGATTTACAGAACAGTGATTTTATCATAGCACAGCTCAAGGCGCTTTGCCACTGAAACTAAGGCGCATCGGGTGATGTAGCTAAGGCGCATCGGGTGATGCCGTCTTTTCGCCGCACAGAAAATATGCCGGCAAAAACACAGCCGCCCCGGGCGATCACTCCCGCCCGGGGCACTTGACTTCTGCCAGACACTCACTTCGCCGCAGACCTCTCCTCCTCTTCTCCGCCAAGCTCCTCCACCATGCGGAAGTCTTTGTAGTAGGCTCCCTCGCGGTAGATGTCAGAAAAGATCCAGTAGGTCTCCTTCCGCCCGTCGTCCCTGTCATAATTCGTCGTGTCGAAGAGCAGCCAGCTGCTGCCGATTCTCGCCATCCCGAAGATATGCATCATATTCGCATCCTGCTTCGACGAGGCCACTACGCTGACATAGGGAATCCCGCAGTGCTCAAAGAGCAGCTCCGTCATCTCATTGTAGCCGACACAGGCCGTGACGCCGCTCCGCACCGCATCGCCGAGGCTGTTCCTCTCATAGCTCCGGTCATAGCGGAGATGATTCGCAACGTAATCGCAGATATACTTTGCCTTATCCGTCTCGTCCTTCTCTGCGACCGCAGTTTTTACTTCCTCTATGATTCCAAGGAACTGCCTCAGCAGGGCGTAATTCTCCGCAGCTCTCTGCTCTGTGAAAACCTCCGGCGTCTGAACCACCACCATCAGCTCACCCTTCCGATCCTTATAGAAGTATACTGTCGGTGCAGAAAAAAAGCTTAAGCCGTCCAGCGCCTCAAGATAAGCCCGCTGATACTGCTCCACGGGGCCGCTGTAGAGCCGCAGCATACAGCTCCCATCGCTCTCCCGCATGAGATTTTCCGGATCATACCAGATGCTGCTCAGAAGGTAGCTCATATTCAGCTCCTTCTTAAGCTGATTTGTCTCAAAGCTGTACAGCGCCTCCGCCGCTGCAACCGCATCCTCTCTGCTGTAGCCGTAGCTCCTCGTCGCCTCCGCCGCGGTGGCATACGGAACCAGAGCGCCTCCGTCCTCCCGGCTTCCCTGCACACCGCCAGCTGCCAATGCGGCACTTCGATTTCTGGTCACAACGCCTGCATACGCGGGAAATGCAAGCGCCGCGCCGCAGAGCAGCGAGAGCAATATCACCCGCAGCCCGAGGCCTCTACTTCTCTTCTTTCTCAATCCTCTACCTCTCTGCTGTCTCTCAGAAATAAATATCCCTGAAAATTTACCTGTCTGTGCTATACTGAATATACTTATAACGTCACACTTCACTTGATTCAGAATGCATTGATTATACACGATGCGTCTGAATTTAAGCGAACTTTTTTTATAAGAATTCGGGCGCTCCATGAACTCTGCTCCCTGCTGCTGTGCAGGTACATTGTGGGAGCAAACTTTAACACTGTAAATAAAATAATAAAAGCCCGCGCCAAGGCGGGCAGGAGGTACTATGAGCGAAGAGAACAGGGAAAAGCGGGTTGCAGTTCTGATTGACGCGGAAAATGTGGCCAGCAAGTATATTGACATCGTGCTGAATGAAGCAAACAATCTCGGAAATATCATCATCAAGCGCATCTACGGGGACTGGACCAGTCAGCAGATGGGCTCCTGGCGCAATATTATCCTCGACAATTCCGTACAGCCCATACAGCAGTACTCCAATGTCTCAGGAAAAAACGCCTCGGACTCGGCTCTCATCATCGATGCCATGGATCTGCTCTACACCGGGCCGCTCGACTGCTTCTGCATCGTCTCCTCCGACTCCGACTTCACGCGGCTTGCGGCGCGGCTCAGAGAATCTGAGAAGTATGTACTAGGCATGGGCGAACAGAAGACGCCAAAGAGCTTTATCAGCGCCTGCAACAAGTTCTCCTACATTGATATCCTGTACAAGGCAAGTCTTAAGGAGCAGCGCCCCGCGAAGGATGAAAAGCCAGACACCGCTGAGAAATCCGCCCCCTCCGGCGTGCGCCTGAAGACCGTGCGGAAGGCGCTCATCGCTATCGCCGAGGAGAATTCCGACGACGACGGCTGGATCTCCTCAAGCCTTCTCGGAAATCTCCTGAGCAAGCAGTTCCCGGACTTCGACGTCCGAAACTTCCAGTACAAGAAATTTGTGCAGTTCATCGCCTCTCTCCAGCTCTTCGAGAGCCGCAGGCAGTCGCTGAACGTCTACTTCCGCCTGAAGCAGTGAGCTATCCTCTTCTGTAGCCGCGACGCGTCAGAAGAAACTCTCCGCTCCGCTCCGTCGCAGAGCTTCCGATAAAAACAGTCGTAAACATATCGGTCTCTGCCTCCCGGAGCTCAGAGAGCGTGAGGAGCCGCCGCTCCTCTCCGTCCCGGCCGATGCGCTTCACATAACCGCAGCAGCGCTCCCCGGGAAGATATTCCAGCAGGATATCACAGGCTCGCTTCAAATAATCCGCGCGCTTCCGGCTGGAGGGGTTGTAGAGCGCAATATTCATATCCGACTCTGCAGCCGCCCGGAGGCGCGTCTCGATCTTCTCCCATGGAGTGAGCAGATCGCTTAAACTGATCACACTGAAGTCCGTGCCCAGCGGCGCGCCGAGCCGTGCGGCCCCGCTGAGCGCCGCCGTCACGCCGGCAATCACCCGGACAGAGCAGTCCGGGTATTCCGGCCGAAGCTCCAGCATGAGCGAGGCCATGCCGTAGACGCCGGCGTCCCCGCTGCACAGCATCACCGTGCGCCTGCCCTTCTGTGCCTCCTGAAAAGCCATGCGGCAGCGCTCCTCCTCCGCGCGCATCGGCGTGGACAGCTGCTCCTTTTCCCGAAAGCGCTCCGGCAGCAGCGCAAGGTAGACCGGATAACCCACGATCACTTCGGCCTGCTCCAGGGTATTCAGCGCTTCAACGGTGATTCCCTCCTCTGCTCCCGGTCCCATGCCGACCACAGCGACCTCTTTTATTTTGCACATAACTCTCCCTCTTCATTTCCGACACTTATCTTCTGTTCGAACAGCAGCTGTCAGCTCTGGATTCCACGCCGCAGAGCAGCCCGTCTCAATTCGAGCCGTCGCCGCAATGCCCCCTGTCAGCATTGCCCTCGCGATACTCCGTCGTAAAGTCCGGATCATACAGCTTGGAGCGCGCATAGCGCCGATGTGTCACAAACTCCCCGACCAGTATCATTCCTGTCTTTGAGATGCCGTTTCGCTCCGCTGTCTCCGGAAGCGTTCCGACCGTACAGATAAAGCACTTCTCCTCCGGCCAGCTCGCCTTGTATACGATCGCTGCCGGGGTGTCCTTGCTGTAGCCGCCCCGCATCAGCGCCTCCGAGAGCTTTCCCGCCATCCCCGCGCTCAGGAAAATCGCCATCCCTGCGCCGTGAGACGCGAGCGCCTCAATCGACTCCCGCTCCGGCACCGGTGTGCGCCCCGCCATGCGGCTTATAATCAGAGTCTGCGAACACTCAGGCAGGGTAAATTCCAGCTTCAGTGCTGCTGCCGCCGCGGTGAAGGAGCTGACGCCCGGCGTCACATCATAGGAAATCCCCTCTCTGTCCAGCACATCCATCTGCTCCCGTATCGCGCCAAAGAGACTCGGATCTCCCGTGTGCAGCCGCACGGTTGTCTCTCCTCTCTGCTCTGCCTCCAGCATGAGCGCCGTCACCTCCGGAAGCGTGAGATATGCGCTGTCGTAAATCCGCGCCCCCTCCCTGCACGCAGAGAGCAGCGCAGGGTTCACCAGCGAACCCGCGTAGATCACCACATCCGCCTCGCCGAGCAGCCGCGCACCGCGAAGCGTAATCAGATCTGCCGCACCGGAGCCCGCTCCCACAAAATGAACCATCAGCCCTCTCCTCTCGTCTCATCCTTCATATACATCAGGGCATTCACGATTGCCGCCGCCACATTGCTGCCGCCCTTTCTTCCGCGATTTACAATACAGGGGAGCCCCGTCGCAATGAGTGCCTCCTTTGACTGCACCACATTGACAAAGCCCACAGGTACACCGACAACCAGCGCCGGGCGAAAGCCCTCCCGTGACAGCTCCGTGATGCGCAGCAGCGCAGTCGGCGCATTTCCCACCGCAAGTATCACCTGTCTCTGCTCCGCAGCCGCTCTCTCCATGCTGACCAGTGCCCGCGTACAGCCCCGTCGCTTTGCCTCCTCTGCCACCCCTGGATCTGCCATAAAACAGATGCACTCCATGCCGAGCTTTCGCACTGCGCTCTTGTGCAGACCGGACAGCGCCATATTGGTGTCCGTCACAATCAGCGCTCCGGGACGCAGCGCATCCAGCGCCTGCCGAATGGCTCCCTCCGAGACATAAAGCGTATCCGCATACTCAAAATCTGCCGTCGTGTGGATCACGCGGTACAGCACCGGACGCAGCTCTGCCGGAATCTCCCTGCCCATTTTCTTAAGCTCCGCATCGATGATCTCAAAGCTCCTCCGCTCAATCTCCATGGGACGCAGCGCTCCGGCTCTCTCTGTTTGCTCCATATATTCTCTCCTTCTGTTCCTCCCGCCGGCATTCTGCCCACAGTCACTCTGTCTGCAGCTCACGGTCTTTATTCCGAAGCTGCGCTCACGCTTCATCCGGACGAAGCTACAGCTCCGCCAGTATGCGGAGCAGCTCCCGGTTCTCACTTCTCCGCCGCACCGCAATGCGGTAGTAATGTGCATCAAGTCCCACATAATCCTCGCAGCGCCTTATCAGCACCGCGCGCTGCAAGAGCGCCTCCTGTAACTCCCGCTCCGCATGGAACAAAATGAAATTGGCCTCCCCCGGAAAGCAGTGAAAGCCGAGGCGCGTAAGCCCCCGCACAAGATAGGCGCGCTCCTTTCGGATGAGCTCCCGCGCGCGCCGCAGATACTCCTGATCCCCGGTGAGCGCCGCGCGCGCTGTCTCCATACCCGGGACAGACAGGCTCCACTCCGGCTGCATGAGACGCAGCGCACGGATGATGCTGCTGTCCGCGCAGAGCGCCCAACCCACCCGAAGCCCCGGCAGCGCGTGGCTCTTTGTGAGAGCGTTCACCAGTATCAGCTCCGGATATGCACGCGCAAGCTCCAGAATCCGCCGCGAAAGCACTTCGCCGTCTGCACAGAGTAAAAGAAAGCAGATATCCAACAGAAGATGCGCGCACTCCCTGCGGCAGCGATCCAGAAGCGCCCGAAGCAAATTGAGATCTATGATATTTCCCACCGGATTATTCGGCGCGCAGAGGATGGTGAGCTCCGCAGGCGGCGTCTCCAGTATCGAGGCGTCCAGCGCAAATCCCCGGCTCTCCGCGAGCGGAAACTCCCGTATCCGGATGCCGTCCTCCCGCAGCAGCGAGAGCCCCCTGAGAGCATGCCGATAGCCGGAAAAGGAGGGAACCGGAAGCAGCACCGAGTGTGGATGCAGAGCGAGCAGAGCCGCCTGGAGGAGCTCTGACGCGCCGTTTCCGCAGGCAATGCACTCCTCCGGGAATTCACAGCGCGCTGCGAGCAGTCTCCGCAGCGCCTCCTGCTCATAGTCCGGGTAGGCAGAGAGCTTCCGAACACTCCCGCAAAACGCCGCAGCTGCGCTGCCCGGCATCCCCAGCGGGTTAATGTTGACAGAGAAGTCCAGCTGTACACGGTTTCGATAGATGTCTCCGCCGTGACGCAGCGCACTCTCAGTAAAACACTCTTCCATCCTGTCTCTTCCCTCCTATCTCCTTCACCGCTGCACACTCACAGAAGCCGAACTCCAAGGCATACAAGCTCTGCCGCAAGCAGCGACAGAAACGCCGTCCCAAAGAGCAGACGATTGGCCGCGGAAATATCCTCTGCCTCCGGCTCCCGCCTCGCATCGCCGATATGCGGCTTCTTAACGAGCTCTCCGAAATAATACGCATCACCCGCGAGCTGCAGTCCCAGTGCTCCTGCACAGACACTCTCTGTCTGCGCGGAGTTTGGACTCCTGTGCCTTCGCCGGTCTCTCCGCCATATCCGCGCGGCAGAGACGGCGTCAAGGCCCAGCAGCCCGGAAGCGGCAATCATCAGCAGGGCCGAGACCCTCGCCGGAATGTAGTTCATCACATCATCCAGTTTAGCCGCTGCGCGCCCGTAAAAAAGGTAGCGCTCATTTGTGTAGCCGATCATGGAATCCATGGTATTGACCGCCTTGTAAAACCAGCCCGCCGCCGGTCCGCCGAGCGCGGTCCAGAGGAGCGGCGCCGTCACGCCGTCGGAAGTATTTTCCGCGACTGTCTCCACTGCCGCCCGGATCACTCCCTGCTCATCCAAGCTCTCCGTATCTCTTCCGACGATCCTCGCGACCTGATGCCGCGCCGCAGGCAGTCCCTCTGTGCGCAGTGCACTGTACACCTTATGCGACGCATCCTTAAGACTTTTTACTGCGAGCAGCTGCCAGCACATCACTGTTTCCAGAAAAAAACCCAGAGGAAAGGAGAGGCGATAGGTAAAGTGCAGCAGAAGAAAGCACAGTCCGCCGCTGAAACACGGCACGAACAGCGCTGTCACAAGACCGGCGCAGTATCTCTCCCTGTCCGCGCCGCCCTCCGGATAGAGCCTTCGCTCCAGTGCAGCGATCAGCGCACCGATGGCCCGCACGGGATGATACCAGCTCTCCGGATCTCCCAGCACGAGATCGGTGAGAAAGCCCAGCAGAATGGCGAGCGGCGTGTGCAGGCGCAGCAGCCACAGTAGCGCTGTCTCAGGCAAAAGCATTTCCATCAGCACAGCCTCCTGTATGGCGAAAGCTGAATACTCTCAAAGCTCCGTCCGCTGGAATAGATTGCCCCCGCGAGATCCAGCAGCGGAAAGAGCATCACCGCGCCGCTTCCCTCTCCGAGGGCCATGTCCGCATCAATCACCGGATGGAGCGAGAGTATGCGGCAGACCTCGGAAAATCCCTTTTCCCGCCCGCGGTGCGAGGCCAGCATAAAGCGGCATATCCCCGGGCAGAGCTGCTCCGCGGCCAGTGCCGCAGCTGCCGTGATCAGTCCGTCCAGCACCAACGGGAGACGACACTCTGCGGCGCCGATCATTGCCCCGACCATTCCCGCGATATCCAGACCGCCCACACAGCGAAGCGCCGCGAGCCCCCGTTCAAAGCGTGCCCTCCGGAGTGCATCTCCCTGCAGGAGCTCCGCCTCCGGCGCTGTGTCGCGATAGCGGGGCGCTTTCCCCCGGCACAGCTTAACTTCCGGCCCCTCCGGCCGCGCGCTGTGCGTCTCTGCTTTCATGCGCTTCGCAGCAGAGCCTCGCTCTGCGGGGTCATAAACCGGCTCCTTCAGACCATGTCGCAAGAGCGCTGCCTCTATGAGCGCGCGCTTTCGCTGCAGTCCCGCATCGGAGAGACCTGCGCCCCGCCCGGCGGTCTGCTCCGCCGGCAGTCCCGTCAGCGCGGAAATCACAGCCGCCGAGCTCGTCGTATTTCCTATGCCCATCTCACCGAGCGCCAGCAGCTTATCTCCCGCCGCAGCCCTCTCGTGCGCAAGCTCCCGCCCCATGGCTATCGCCCGAAGAAGCTCTGTCTCCGTGAGCGCTGCCTCCCTCAGGAAATCCCGCGTTCCCCGCCGCACAGAACAGCTTCTCACTCCCGCGATGCGAAGCTCCGCGCTGTGCCCAGGCAATATTTCATCGGGCGCAGCGTCTTTTAGTTGAACCTTTCCTCCGGCTATACCGATATCCACCGGAATCACCTGTACGGCGCAGCGCTCTGCCATGCGGCACACATTGGAGCTTCCGTCTCCGAGTGAGGCCGCGACAACCGCCGTGACTTCCTGCCCGCTCTGGCTCACACCCTCTGCAACGATCCCATTGTCCGCACAGAAGACAAGAAGCGAGCGCGGCGTGAGCGCGATCTCCTCCGTCCCGCGTATCTCCCCGATGCGCACAAAGATCTCCTCAAAGCGTCCCAGCCCGTCCAACGGCTTCGCAAGTGCATTCCAGCGCTCCTTCGTTCTGCGCCCTGCCTCTACCCTTTGCTCCGGCAGCCGAAGCTCAAACAGTTCTTCCCGCGTCATAGGCCTCCTGCATGAAGCGATACAGCTCCTTCATATTGAGCGACTCCCGGACCGTGTCCGCGAGCAGCGCATACTGACTCTCCTTAAATGCACGATAATCCGCAAACTCCGGCGCAGTAAAATCTATCCCCTTCTGCGCCGCCAGCGTCCGCAGTATCGTCTCCGCGATTGCCCCCTCGTCAAAGAGCCCGTGCACATAGCTGCCGTAGACATTTCCCACACTCAGACCATCCGGCCTTGCATCCCCGGCGGCGGTGTGAAGCAGGATGAGATGCGGGTCATGCTCCATCTCGCCCAAAACACGCGTGATCCCCATATGAATCTCATAGCCGCAAAACGCCATTCCGCCAAGCTGACGCAGTGCGCCCCCCGGCTCCCCGAAGCGCCCCGCCACCTGCGCGCGCAGCTTCTGCTTTGTCAATACCGTCTCTATGGGCAGAAGCCCTATCCCGCGTATACTGCCGCCGCTCTCCACGCCCTCCGGGTCCCGCACCTCCCGGCCGAGCATCTGGTAACCGCCGCAGATGCCGAAGATCACTGTTCCGCGCCGCGCAGCCTTCTGCACCAGCGTCTCCAGGCCAGATTCCCGCAGCCATCTGAGATCTCCGATGGTGTTTTTCGAGCCCGGAAGAAAAATAAGATCCGGCTCCCCGAGCTCCCGCGGACTCGCGATGTAGCGCAGCGACACGCCGGGAAAGCGCTCAAACACGTCGAAATCCGTGAAGTTTGAGATGCGCGGAAAGCGAATCACCGCGAGATCCAGCTGCCCAGCGCGCCGCAGGGAAAAGCGCTCCGTCAGACTGTCCTCATCCTCCAGGCGCAGCGGCTTCCAGGGAACGACTCCCACCACCGGCTTTTGGCTCCGCTCCTCGATCATGCGTATGCCCGGCTCCAGGATACTCCGGTCTCCCCGGAATTTATTGATGATGAGTCCGCGTATTCTGTCGCGCTCCTGCTGCTTCAGCAGAGCCACCGTCCCATAGAGCTGCGCGAACACACCTCCCCGGTCTATATCGCCGACCAGCAGCACGGGGGCATCCACCAGCTCTGCAAGCCCCATATTCACGATGTCATTTTCCCGGAGATTGATCTCCGCAGGGCTTCCGGCCCCCTCGATCACAATGATGTCCGCGCGCGCTTGAAGGCGGTGATAAGCCGCAAGGATCTCGGGAATCAGCTCCCTCTTATACCCAAAATACTCTCGCGCAGACATATTTCCGCGTACCTCGCCCTGCACAATGAGCTGCGAGCCGGTGTCCCCGGTCGGCTTTAAGAGCACAGGGTTCATATCGACAGAGGGCTGTACGCCGGCCGCCTCCGCCTGCATCACCTGCGCACGCCCCATCTCAAGCCCCTCCGGGGTGATGTAGGAATTCAGCGCCATATTCTGAGACTTGAAGGGCAGCACGCGGTATCCGTCCTGCCGGAACACGCGGCACAGCCCGGCGGTCAGAAGACTCTTGCCCGCGCCGGACATGGTTCCCTGTATCATAATGCACTTTGCCATACTGCTCCCTCTCACGATACCTCCGGAGTGCTTCCCTCTCTGCTGCTTCGGTGCAGAAGCTTCTCTCCCCAGACCTCCGTGAGTTTCAGAAGACTCCATGCCGCATTTGCGGGGCTTGTGGATGGCAGCAGCACAGCCTCTCTCCCGCAGCGCTTCTTCAGATAGCGGTCATAGTACTTCTTTGCCGTGCTCCCGTTGACAAAAATACCTTCAACGGGGCTGAAGTCTGTGATTCTCTCAATTTCTACCGGAACCACATTTCGGATGCTCGCGTCACTGGAGCCGCGTATCTCGCAGCTCTCTATCACATCCCAGAGCGCAATCCCGTGCCGCAGCGCAAATTCCCGCTTCTCTGCCATGCTCTGCGGAGGCGTCTCCCGATACAGCGCCGCCAACACCTTCCAGAAGCGATTCTGCGGATGCCCATAATAAAAAGCCTGCTCGCGCGACTTCACAGAAGGAAAGCTTCCCAGTATCAGAATGCGGCTGTTTTTGTCATAAACCGGTCCAAATTCGTGGCTCTGCCGCTGTGACTCTGACTTTTCCTCCGGAAGTGCCGTGCTTTTCCGGGGTGATGCAGAGACGGGATGGCCTGTGTCCCTGACAATGGCCGGGCAAACAGCGCTTTTGCCCGCCTGATCAGGCGTCGCCATATCAGCGGACGCATGCGCGCCTCTGCCGGCATGGCTCGTGTCTCTTAAAGAAGCGGCGGGCGTAATAGCTGCGCCCGCCTGACTTGATTTCTTCATTTTCTGTATTCCTTTAAACCAAACTCAGCAAATCTTACGAATCCAGCCCTCCGGCCCCTCGATGCGGCCGGACTGTATTCCCGTGATGGTGTCATAGATCTTCTGAAGCACTGCTCCCATCTGCTCCATCCCGGAGGGGAAGCTGATGATCTCATCCTTTGCAACCACTCTTCCCACAGGGCTGATCACTGCCGCAGTTCCGCAGAGCCCCGCCTCCGCAAACTCCTTGAGCTCTGCGAATTTCACCGGGCGGTGCTCCACCTTCATATTGAGCATATGCTCTGCGAGATACATGATAGATCTTCTCGTGATAGAAGGCAGAATGGACGGGGACTTCGGACTGACCAAGGTTCCATCCTTTGTTACGAAGAGGAAGTTTGCGCCTCCGGTCTCCTCAACATAGGTTCTGGTCGCCGCATCCAGATACATATTCTCATCATAGCCGGCCGCGTGCGCAGTGACATGCGCATGCAGACTCATGGCATAGTTCAGTCCCGCCTTGATATGTCCCGTGCCATTCGGAGCCGCGCGATCATAATCGCTGACACAGATCGTTATGGGCTTTGCGCCTCCCTTGAAATAAGGGCCGACCGGCGTACAGAAGAGCCGGAACTGATACTCATCCGATGGCTTCACGCCGATCACCGGCCCGCTGGCAAACATATACGGACGCAGATAGAGTGACGCTCCGCTTCCATAGGGCGGAACCCACGCAGCATTGGCCTTCACGACAGCATCAACCGCCTCCAGAAAGCGTTCCTTCGGAAAGGCCGGCATCTCCATGCGCTCCGCGGAATCTATCATGCGCTCCGCATTCATATCCGGGCGGAAGGTCACGATGCTTCCATCCTCCCAGGTATAGGCCTTCAGCCCCTCAAAAATCTCCTGACAGTACTGCATGATCCCGGCGCACTCACTGACGGGAATGATCGGATCTGAAATAAGTCTGCCTTCATCCCAGCTTCCGTCCTTCCAGTTCGACACATAGCGCTGATCCGTGACCTGATAGTTGAAGCCCAGATTGCTCCAGTCAAGATTCTTCTTTTCCATGACAAAAATCCTCTTTCGAATGAGATTTATTTCATTCCGTCCTCAGATCTTTCCGTCAGAGCCGAGAACCTCGAGGATCTTATGGGACACAATCGCCTTTACATTGCTGCGTCCGTCGCCGATGTACTGACGGGGATCGAAGTGATCCGGATGCTCTGTATAGTGCTGACGAATACCGGCAGTCATACCGAGGCGCAGATCAGAGTCAATGTTGATCTTGCAGACCGCAGAGCGTGCAGCTGCACGAAGCTGATCCTCCGGAACGCCGATAGCATCCTTCAGAGCGCCGCCGTTTGCATTGATGATCTTCACATACTCCTGCGGCACGGAGGAAGCGCCGTGAAGAACAATGGGGAAGCCCGGAAGTCTGCGCTTCACCTCCTCGAGTATATCAAGGCGCAGCTTCGGATTCGTGCCCGGCTTGAACTTATACGCACCATGGCTGGTTCCGATGGCAATTGCAAGAGAATCACATCCCGTGCGGCTCACAAATTCCTCGACCTGATCCGGCTGCGTGTAGGAGGAAGCTCCTTCCGCGACGACAACATCGTCCTCGACGCCCGCAAGCGTGCCGAGCTCTGCCTCTACCACAACGCCGTGCGCATGCGCATACTCAACGACCTTCTTCGTCTCCGCAATATTCTCCTCAAAGGAGTGACCGGAATAGTCAATCATAACAGAGGTGAAGCCGCCGTCAATACAGTCCTTACATGTTGCAAAATCTGCGCCGTGATCCAGATGCAGAACCATCGGAATCTCCGGGTGCAGCTCAACCGCCGCCTCAACCAGCTTGACCAGATAGATTGAGTTTGCATATTTTCTCGCTCCGGCGGATGCCTGAAGGATCACCGGGGATCTGAGCTCCGCAGCGGCCTCCGTGATGCCCTGCACAATCTCCATGTTATTGACATTGAATGCGCCGATCGCGTAACCGCCCTCATAGGCCTTTCTGAAAAGTTCTGTGGATGTCACCAGTGCCATGTCTTTACCTCCGTTTTGATAAAGCTTGTCTTCTGTCCTGTTATTTTTCTTGATACTGCCTTTATTTTAATGCAAGCGCGGGTGGAATTCAAGCACTGCAAAAGCTCTCTCCGGCGGCAGAAATTTCTGTCGCCGGAGAGAAAATATGCTACTATGCTTACTGCAGGTATATTCTATGATATATCTGGCAAAATCAATTACAGCTGTTTCGTACCTTGGCACTGTAAGCATTTTTTATTGATCTAACTTAAGGAGCAGTCATGTCCCACTTAAACCCAAACGACACAGCCGCTCTGTTATGCTGGTACAGAGAAAACAAGCGTCAGCTTCCATGGAGGGATACCGGCAATCCGGAGGATGTCTGGATCTCCGAGATCATGCTTCAGCAAACCCGAGTCGAGGCGGTGAAGGCTTACTTCACCCGCTTCCGCAGCGCTCTGCCGACAGCCGCATCCATCGCTTCCTGCCCGGACGATACTCTGATGAAGCTCTGGGAGGGGCTTGGCTACTACAGCCGCGCCCGCAACTTAAAAAAATGTGCCGCTGTGCTGCTCGAAAAGCACGAGGGGCAGCTCCCCCGTGACTACCACGCGCTGCGCGCCCTGCCCGGCATCGGTCCGTACACGGCAGGCGCCATCGCCTCCATCGCCTATGGGCTTCCTGTGCCCGCGGTAGATGGAAATGTGCTGCGCGTCTGGGCGCGCCTCAACGCCCGCACAGATGATATCGCTGCTGTGCAGACAAGAAACAGCTTCTCATCAGAAATAGAAGCCCTGATTCTGGAAGCCGATCAAAGCTCCGCCGACTTCTCCGTCTCGGATTTTAATCAGGCTCTCATGGAACTCGGCGCTGTAGTCTGCGTCCCCAATGGCGCACCGCTGTGTCCCCTCTGTCCTCTCCGCAGCTCCTGCCGCGCATATGCAGAGGAAAAAACAGAGAGTATTCCCTTTCGCTCTCCGAAAAAGCCCCGCCGGATTGAGCCGCGAACCCTGCTCATCATCCGGGACGGTGAGCGCTTTCTGCTTCAGAAGCGCCCCCCGCAGGGCCTCCTCGCCGGACTGTACGAGTTCCCCGGGATCTCCGGAGTCCTGACAGAAACAGAAGCCCTGACAGCTGTCAGAGCGCTCGGCTTCTCTCCCGTACACATCCAGGCTCTTCCGGAGGGAAAGCACATATTCACCCATATCGAGTGGCACATGAGTGCATGGGAGATACAGGTAGCGGAGTTTTCGGACGCGGACATCCGAAACAGCAGCCCCCGCGCGGACACCAGTGCCTATAATCCCTCCCCCTACGGCACGGCACAGCGTATTTCATCAGATCCTGAGGACAAACCGGCCGCAGGCACTGATACGGCCTCCAAAACAGATGAAGCGGGGTATATCCTCATCAGAAAAGCAGATCTTCAGCACTTTGCAGTTCCCTCTGCCTTTCGCACATGGATCAACTGGTACGCGCTGAAGGAAAAATGAATATTTCTGCTTTTCTGCTTGCTATTTTTCTGAAGCTCAAGTATAATTACCTCCGTCAGAGAAATCGGAGATATAGCTCAACTGGGAGAGCATCCGCTTGACGTGCGGAAGGTCACAGGTTCGAACCCTGTTATCTCCATGTATAAAAACCACGTAAATGCGTCGCAAATGGCGCGGATACGTGGTTTTCTTTATGTATGCTTGATTGCCAAAGGCGACAGCATGATAGAAGCTCGTATGCACTCGCCTAAAGAATGAAAGAATAAGCTTCTTACAGCCTTCCGCCGCTCCCAATGCAACCAGCAGGGGAGCGTAATGGTCGGGCGTCAGAACAGCAAGGTCATAGCGAAGCCCTTTTCTGCTTGTATCTCTATAAAGCCTTCGCTAATTGATAATATCGTGATTACAATCACGCTTTTATATATTTTCGGTAAACATCGAGTGTCAAAATCCAGAATAAAAAATTTCACACACAGAAATTATAAAATTGTGCGTGAAATTATTCCCTTTCGAGAGGTTGTTTAACTTTTTGATGATTCTTAATCCACTGGGCAGATTTTTGCATAATTGAAAGAAATCAAATTAGCTCATCTAATCACTTGATAATTACATGATAATTAGATATAATTAGAAATGATTAAAATAATAGTAACGGCTAAAGGAGGTAATCTTCTTGATAGAAGGAAAGAATGTGGAGTTCAAGCGTGAATATATGGACGACATTAAGTACGCTGTTATTGCATTTGCAAATACAAATGGTGGGAAGCTTTATATCGGCATCAATGATGACGGAACAATATACGGTGTTGATAATGTAGATGATATTATGCTTCGCCTAACTAACATGATTCGAGATATTGTGCGTCCAGATGTGACTATGTTCACTGATTACTCTGTTGAGAAAATGGAACATAAAGATGTTATTGTTTTAACTGTGCAACGTGGCACAGCTCGTCCTTACTATTTGCATTCGAAAGGTATTCGCCCGGAGGGCGTATATGTACGTCAAGGTGCTTCTTCAGTTCCAGCTTCTGAAACAGCCATTTTGAATATGATTCGAGAAACCAGCGGAGATTGCTATGAAGATGCACGTTCCATTAATCAGCAGCTGACATTTGAAAAAGCGAAAGAATATTTTGCAAAGAAAAAGGTGGAGTTTGGCGATGCTCAGAAGCGCACACTGAATATAATCGGTGAAGATGGCACTTACACAAATCTTGGAATGTTGCTGTCTGATCAGTGCACGCATACCATCAGAATGGCCGTCTTTGAGGGAAGTAAGAAAAGTGTTTTTAAGGATCGCAAGGAACTGACAGGTTCTTTGCTGGAACAGCTTGAGGAGGCGTACACCTATATCGACCAATACAATCACACTCGTGCAGAATTTAAAGGATTAGATCGAATTGACAAGCGAGATTATCCTGCCGAAGCACTACGTGAAGCTCTTTTAAATGCACTTGTGCATCGAGATTATTCCGTGAGCGGTTCCATCCTTATTAGTATTTTTGATGGACGCATAGAATTCGTAACCATTGGTGGATTGGTCCGTGGGATTTCTTATGATGATATAATGCTGGGCGTATCTGCTTTGCGTAACAAAAAATTAGCAAATGTTTTTTATCGTCTTAAGTTAATTGAAGCTTATGGCACCGGCATTATGAAAATTAATGAATGCTATGCGGATCAAGCGGTAAAGCCTATTATTGAAGTGAGCAACAATGCATTTAAGATTACCTTGCCTAACTTAAATTATCATCAAGAAATGCACGAAGTAGGAATTAAAAATGAGCGCATGAAAATGGTTCTCTCATTGTTTGGAAAAAAGGATAGCATTGTAAGAAAAGATGTAGATGATCTGCTGGGTGTATCTCAGTCTACATCCAGTATTCTTCTACGTGAAATGTTGGATAACGGACTGATTGTAAAAGTTGGTAGCGGCAGAAATCTCAAATATAGATTAAAGATAAGGTCTTGATTAAGGATCTGGTCAGAAACAGTGTTGAGGAGACACTCAACGCTCTGCTGGATCTACCACGGAGGCAGATCAACCATGCAGAAACATCATTCAACTTCCGAAAACAACGGTTTTTTCTCCCGCGTATACGAGATTGTAGCACGCATCCCGGAGGGTAAGGTCGTCTCCTACGGTCAGATCGCGCGTATGCTGGGCGCACCGCGGGCGGCAAGACAGGTCGGCTGGGCCATGCGCCACTGCCCTGATGAGCTTCCCTGGCAGCGTGTTGTGCGAGACGATGGCTCAATTGCCGGCGGCGGCTATGCAGACCTGCGCCGTATGCTCCTCTCCGGAGAGGGCATACAGTTTCTATCCAATGGAACCATTGACATGAAGCACTATCGCTGGAACGGAGAATAACCGAAGCTGCAGCCTTAAGGCCGCAGCTTCTTCATTACACAAATGGGAGACCTTTCGGTCTCCCATCTGCCGCAATTAGTATTTCATTTCGAAATAATACTGTAATTACCGGTTGGTAGAATTAGTCTACATAGATATACTCAATCTTCTTGTTCTTGACCACTACCTTGAAGCCGTCGCCGTCCTTCTTGGTACCGCTCTTTATAACAGTACCAGCTGTATTGACAACTGCAAAGTCCTTAGCATTGTTGATCTCGTAGTAGGTGTCGCCATCCTTCGCCTTGCTGGTCTTGGGCGCCGCTTTCTTGATGCCGTTGCTCTTCACGAAGTCAGATACAGCAACCTTCTTAAGATAGTCCGCAGAACCTTCCTTAATATTGATAATTTCAATCTTGTTGTCGCCGTCAGCGGTGAGAAGCTTACCGGACAGATAGTACTTGTCGTCATCTTCTCCCTTGATTCCGATGCCCTTGTCGCTTCCGGCCTTCTTGAACTTGAAGGTGAAGGTATCGCCATCGATCTTGACCTTCTGGTTGCCGGTCTTCATAGCGCCGTCGTGATCCTCGTCATCAGAGAAGAAGTAAACTGCATAGTCTGCGCTCATGCTGCTCACATACTCATCAAACTCATCCTCTGTGTCATAGAGTTCATCATCAATATACTCAGCGATCTCGTTGCCATTCTCAACCTTCAGAACTGCAAGGCCGGAGATCATGGAGCCATCCATATCGAACGCATACTTCTTGCCCTTGATGGACTTGATTTCACCGGCGTAAATCTTGCCGTTGCCGTCCGCATAGTACCAGTTTTCCTCGCCGTCGTCATAATCTGAAGTATTCAGATAGTAACCCGGAACTACCTTGAACCAGCCCTTGGTGTAGCGAGCGCCGTCCTCCGGTGAGGAGAAGTACATGAACTCTTTTGCATGCTTTCTCTTAGCAGCATTGGTATCGGTAGCAACACTCGTAGAAGCCTTGGTGTACCAGTCAGCGATCATACGGCCTTCCTCATCAAAGCCATACTTCCTACCGTTGATAGTCTTGCCGGTCTTCTTGGTCTGCTTCTTGCCGGAAGACTTGAAGTAGAACCAGCGAACCTGATCCTCATCCCAGAAGGAATCGCCGGGCTGATCGGTATCAGCATCTGTGACATCGGTCAGAGCGATCTCTCTCCAACCGGTGGTCATGGCGCCGTCGTTCTCATCGCCGAAGTAGTACTCGCACTCGGCGTAAGCGTTGTCATCGTAGTTGGTCGTGCCGTCTTCCTTGTCGACCCAACCATACTGCATCTTACCCTCATCGTTGAAGGCATAGGTCTTGCCGTTGATGCTCTTCTTGAAGATCTTTCCGCCGGTGTGGGTGTTCTTGTAAGCCTTGCCGTTCGCCTGGAAGTAGTACCACCAGACATCCGGCTCGTTCTCCTCACCAGCATCCTCGTTGTCGATCGCGACCCACTGGTTACGAACCATAGCGCCGTTTGCGTCAACATAGTAGTAGTTGTCATCATCCTCGATCAGAGCGTCGGTAACCATCTGACCCATATCGTCAAGATAGAACCAGTTGTCGCCGGACTTCTCCCAAGTCTCAGTAACCTTCTCGCCCTGCTTGTTGTAATACACCCATGTTCCATCCTCTTCCATCCAGCCGGTAGCTGCGAAAGAGGTCATGGATGCACCGATTGCAAGAAGCGCTGCTGCAGAAACGACTGCTGCAATCTTAGTCTGCTTTCTCATAATAAATGCACTCTCCTTTTCGTTTTTTGGAAACCTTTGAAATCCCTAATTGCGTTCCCTGAGATTGTACCGCTGTTTATTAGGAATTGCAACTTACAAATCCCTTACAGTGGTGCCTTTCTCTGATTACAGATCCTAGTATAGACGATTCCCGGAGTGAATTCTATAGCTTTTCTCCGGCTATTTTCTTACGTAAATATTACAGCTATGTATTTTTTTGCCCTTTATGTATTTATATAAATACAATCCTGCGTCTGCCGCATACGCGCCCCGCCCACACCCAGAGTAAACGTAAGATCAGTACAGATACACCCTTTTCTTATATGAGCTCTGTGTGCTATAATGTTCATATTCTATTGCCTTTCTTTTTATTTGAACATGCGAGGTAGCTTATGGACTACACAGCTTTTCTTCTGCGGGAGCTCACAGAGCAGCCGCAGCTCACACAGCGCGCACTCGCAGAGCGGATGCACATCTCTCTGGGGCGCGTCAACACTCTGATTGCCGACGCCACGGAGCGCGGACTCCTCTCCCCCGGAAACCGTGAAATCACAGAGAGCGGCGTTCATTTTCTGGAGCCCTTCCGGGTGGACGGCGCAGTGATACTCGCTGCGGGCTTCGGCTCCCGCTTTGTTCCGCTGAGCTATGAGCTCCCAAAGGGACTGCTCCGGGTACACGGAGAGCGCATGCTGGAGCGGCAGATCCGCCAGCTGCACGAGGCGGGTATTTCCGACATCACCCTCGTCGTAGGATATCTCAAGGAGAAATTTGACTATCTCATTGATCAATTCGGCGTGAAGCTCCTCTATAACCCGGACTTTGCGGAGAAGAACAACATCTCCTCCGTATACCACGCGCGGGAGCTGTTCCGCGGGCGGAACATGTATCTGCTCTCCTCCGACAACTGGATGCGCGAGAATATGTATCATCGCTATGAGCCGGGCGCCTGGTACTCCGCAGTCTATGCCGACGGTGAGACCTCCGAGTGGACACTCACAGCCAACAAGCGCGGGGTCATCACCGATGTGCAGATCGGCGGTCAGGACAGCTATGTAATGTATGGGCCTGTGTATCTCTCCCGCACATTCTCGGAGGCGCTGCTTCCCGCGCTCACGGAGGCCTATGCCACACCGGGCAAGGAGCAGTACTACTGGGAAAATGTCTACATCGACCTGCTGCACGGACAGCACGGCCGCACAGTCTCCCCTGAGATGAGCATCAACCGCCAGCCCGACGACCAGGTCTACGAATTTGAAAATCTGGAGGAGCTGCGGCGCTTCGACCCCTACTATCAGGATCACTCGGACAATGCCGCCATGGAGCTGATCTCCCGCGTCTTCCGGGTTCCGGAATCTGAGATCCGCGGCATAAAGCGCCTGAAGGCCGGCATGACCAACCAGTCCTTCCTCTTCTCCGTAAAGGGACAGCAGTACATCTGCCGTATCCCCGGCATCGGAACGGAGCTCCTGATCGACAGGCGCCAGGAGCATGAAAACTACCGCGCGGTGGAGGGTCTCGGCATCTCTGAAAAGATCATATGGTTTGACCCGGAAAATGGCTACAAGATCTCTGTGTTCTATGACGGCTCCAGAAACGCAGATCCGGAGAGCGCCGAGGATATGCAGCGCTGCATGCAGCTTCTTAAGCAGCTGCACCACTCGGGCACAAAGGTTTCGCACCGCTTCGATCTGCGCGAGCGGATCGCATTTTACGAGCGGCTGTGCCGGGAGAGCGGCGGCATCCCCTTTGAGGATTACCCGGAGGTGAAAGGGCGCATGGAAGAGCTGCTCCGGTACCTTGGCTCACTCCATCGACCCGAGGCGCTCTCGCACATAGACAGCGTCGCCGCAAATTTCATCTTCACAGGGGAAGGGCTGCGGCTCATCGACTGGGAATATGCCGGAATGGCCGATCCGCTGATCGATGTCGCCATGTGCGCGATCTATTCCTATTATAATAATGAACAGACAGAACAGCTGATGCGCTTCTACTTTGAGCGTGAGCCAGATGACACAGAACGCTCCATCATCTGGAGCTATATGGCGCTCGGCGGTTTTCTCTGGACACTATGGGCCATATACAAGGAAAATCTCGGCAAGACCTTTGGCGACTACACGCTCATCATGTACCGCTATGCAAAGGACTACCACAGACGGGTGCAGGAGCACAGGACACGGGTAATGTCGGCAAGGGGCAGCATCCGCTCATAAAAAATAAACACCACAGAACATCCGCAAGAACCACAGCTACAATCTCTACCAACACAAAATGTAACAAATAATTAGGAAAGCAGACACTGTTTCCTTTCCTGCGGCAGTGCTATACTAATACTATATTTTGAAGATCATATTCATTAAGGAGGGTTGTTTCATGAGAAGAAAAGGGCTTGTCACCACTGCGCTGGTCCTGGCACTCGCAGCTGCCCCCGCAGTCACTGCATATGCAGCTACCGGATGGGTCTCTGAAAACGGAGGCTGGGTGTACTACGATACGGACGGAAGCCGTCACAAGGGATGGATTCAAACGAAGGACGGCTACTACTATATGGATCTCTCCGACGGCTCCATGACCAAGGGGTTCAAAAAGATCGATTCCAAGTGGTATTATTTCAGCGCGGACGGTGTGATGCAGACCGGCTGGATCAAGGACGAGGGGAAGTGGTACTACTGCCTCGAGGATGGCACGCTGGTGCAGGAGAACTGGCTGAAGGTCGGAAACAATTACTTTTTCATGCGCGGTACCGGTGAGCTCGCAGTCGGCTGGCGCAACATGAACGACAGCTGGTACTACTTCAAGGCAGACGGGCGCTGCGCCTTCAAGTGGATGAAAATCGGCGACGACTGGTACTGGCTCGGTACGGATGGAAAGATGAAGACCGGGTGGCAGAAGATTGACAACACCTACTTCTACTTTGGCTCCGACGGAAAGATGAAGACCGGATGGCTCTCCGACGGCACAAGCCGCTACTATATGAATCCCGCTGACGGCCGGATGACATACGGCTGGGCCAAAATCAACGATGTCTGGATGTGCTTCGATGAAAACGGACATATGCTCACAGGATGGGTACACTCAAACGGCGGCTACTACTATCTGGGCAGCGACGGCAAAATGGTCTCCGGAACCACTCTGACCATAGACGGCAACAATTACAGCTTTGACGCAAACGGCGCCTATACCGGTGGCGGCAGTATCGCCGCAAAGGAGGTGAATATTGCCTCCTCAGGCAGCAAATCCGGCAGCAGCTCCTCCGGATCCACCTCCACCGCCGCTCCGGGCTCCAATCAGAGCCGCGGGCGGGGACAGGCCAGCGATCAGACCAGCGGCCCCGGCGCAGGCTCCGGCAATTCCGGAGGCAGCTCCTCCGGCACTGTCGCCCCGGCAGGGTGGCAGTAACACACGAAGGGCGCACTTCAGCCTTCGTTTCACTGTCTCACCGTCACGCCCCCGCATCGAGTCTGACAATATCAAACCGACACAAATGAAATGATATATGTGCCACAGATACCTTCACCCGCGCGCAGATAAGATCTGCGGGGGCGCAGTATTTCTGGCGCTGTAATTCTATTGAGGTCTTATATGAAAACCCAAACGCATTTACCCAAGCGCCTTCTATCCTCCGCGCTTGCCGCGGCGCTGCTGCTCTCCTTCCCCGGAAGCAGCTATGCCGCAGACAAGCTGACGCGCATCTCCGACGGCAGCTACCGCCTCTTTGAAGAGGGAAGCAGCATCAGCGGCGTCCTGCACCGGGGTGTCGATGTCTCTCACTGGCAGGGCGAGATCGACTGGCAGACCGCCGCGCAAAACGACGTCGATTTTGTCATGCTCGGCACCCGCTATCAGGGCAAGGAGGATCCGCTGTTTCAGCAGAACGCGCGGGACGCCGCAGCTGCCGGCGTCAGGATCGGCGCATATATCTACTCCTACGCGACCACCGTGGAGATGGCGGAGCAGGAAGCGGATTTCGTTCTGAACATCGTCCGGGACCATCCCATCTCCTATCCCATCGCCTTTGATGCGGAAAATGCAGACACCCTCGGATCTCTGCCAAAGGACGAGATATCCGCGATCGTCCACGCCTTCTGCAGAAAAATCAGCGATGCGGGATATTATCCCATTCTTTACGCCAACGACTACTGGATCACAAACAAGCTGGACATGGACGCCCTCTCTCAGTATCCTGTCTGGGTTGCCGCCTATGAGCGCCCTGCAAAATACAAGAATCCTGTCATGTGGCAGGGCACCGAGTCAGGAAACATAGAGGGAATCAGCGGAGGAGTCGATATAGACCTCCAGTTCAAGGATTTCTCCTCTGTAATCCCCGCAAACAGCTGGAAAAAATTCGACAACCGCTGGTACTACTACCAGGACTACCGCATGCAGAAGGACACGCTGATCTTCGACGGCAGCAATTCCTACTTTATGAACCCGGACGGGACGATCTACACCGGAGGGTGGAAGGAGCTTTCCGGGAAGAAATGCTACTTCGATCCCGGCACCGGCATCATGCGGCTCGGCTGGAAACAGATCAATGGAAAATGGTACTACTTTGCTACTGACGGCAACATGCAGACCGGCTGGGTGAGCGATGCCGGGCTCTGGTACTATATGGGCAGTGACGGCGTGATGCAGACCGGCGTGGTCAATGTCAACGAAACGCTCTACTACCTCGGCGCGGATGGAAGCATGTACCACGACACGAAGGTCGAATATAACGGAAAGACCTGGTGGATCGACGGAGGCGGCGCCATGAGCGAATATCATGAGGAGACCGCAGCGGAGGGTACGGATGCGGGTAATGCCGGCGCAGCGCCCGGATCAGCTCAAACCGGGGGAATTTCCGCCGATAGCGCCGCAACAGGTGCGGATAAAAGTTCTACCACAGGCACCGGCAGCAAAGCTTCCTCTGACAGCTCTGAGGAAATCACCCATGTAGAAGCAAAGCCCACACTGGAAGGTGACACTTCCGGAGCAGGCAGTCAGGGCCGAGTGACTCCGGCGGGAGTATGAGGAAAATATCGATGTTTTGATCAGGGACGGGGCTGTCGCACTAAGGATTAGTGCGGCAGCCCCTATTCAATTACTCAATTGCTACCAAGCAATCAATTATGAAGAGAAATTGTCCCACAACCACCAGTAATATAAAAAGTATCCCCCACGACCATATTGCAGGTATCACTTACCATAATGGTAGCCAAATAAGCAACTTCATCAACAGTAGTATACCTTGAAGAAGGAGAAGTGGAATGATAAATTGAATCGCCATACTGTTTTCCTGTCATATTAGTTGCTGTTGGACCAGGAGCAATTGCATTCACCACGATACCATATTTAATAAGTGTATCTGCCAATCCCATTGTGAATCCTCTAATTGACCACTTAGACATCTCATAGGGCGTCCACGCTGGACGTAATGCTGAGGAGGAAGATACATTTAATATATGACCGTGAATATTATTTTCAATCATACGTTTGGCAATGCTTTGGGACGTAAAAAACACTCCTTTAGCATTTGCATCCATGACTTGATCATAAGATGAAATTGTAGTCTTAAAAAAATTGTTGTATCCAGAAACGCAAGCGTTTCCCGCAGAGTTAATAAGAATATCAATTTTCTTCTCGGAATAAATGTTCCAAGCTTGTTCTATTTTACCCTCTATAGAAGCTGCATCTGAAATATCTAAAATAATATACTTAGAGTTATTTCCAACAATATTAATAGCTTCAATTAGTCTCTTTTCATTTCTACCAGCAATGATTACTTTACAGCCACAAGAGGCCAACGACTTTGCGATGCCCAATCCGATGCCACTAGATCCTCCCGTGACAAGAGCAACTTTACCATCAAATAGTTGTTCTGGTAAAGCGGGAATGATAATCGATTTAACTTTTTGTTCTTTGAATAAAGATATAAATGATTGTAAGTATCGTTTTATTTTCATAGTCATTTTTTTATAGTCTGGCGCAAAGATTCATATCCATGTTGGCCAATCAATCCTTTAATAACTGTTTTAGCGTTAGACTTTATAGATCCTTTTAAAGAAGATGATAAATGAGTGACTTGATTTAAAGCATCATTTTCATCTGAGTCTTTCGTAAAAACTTCAAATACTATAGGTTTTTCTAATGATTCTGCCTGAGTAAAAATGGCAACTTTTTCATTAAACTCTTTCTTATTTGCAGCACTTATATAATCAAATCCTATACTTTCCACATATTTTTTAATCACACTATCGTCTGGACTTATAAAATGGCCTTTAGCTGCAATATACTGATCTGTACTATCACCTAATCCAGCTCTCATTGCAAGACTATTACCAATTTTGAATTCGGTCCCCAAGCCATTATTTACGACTAGTATTCTCATATTTTTACCAATATGCCGGTTTCCCATTGCATTCATATCATAAAAAAATGACAGATCTCCAAGAATGCAGAATGTAAGTTTAGATTGGTTAGATAGGGAGATCCCAACAGCAGTAGAAATCCCACCATCAATACCGAATCCTCCCACATTAGAAATGCACAAATCAATATCATTACCCGGGAAAATGTTCCATGATCTCAAAGTGTTTAAAATCCCAAGGTATAAATTACTATTAGATGGAATTTTAGATGCTAATTGATGTGATATCCAAATATTTGAGAAGGGAAGAATATCCATTATACTGGAAAGTTTTCCTTCAAGTTCATGATAAGTATTAAACCAATCGGAATAAAAAGTCACTCCGTCTTTTCTATCTTTTATATTATTGTATCTCGCAAAAAAGTTCTCATCACTCATCTCAAAAACATATTGTAATTTATGAAATGGGTCTTTTAGTTCCCCATCCAAATTAATCCTCCATACATTTTGCGGGTTAATTTTATAATATGCACCTGAAATATTCCCCAACTGTATCATTAAATCTATGTTATTGCACTGGAAGGAATTCTCTACCTGATTCGATACAACGAAAGGATACACCTTGTATTTGCCATTATAATTACTTGTGTGATCCACTAGTACTACAGCATTGTATTTTTCACAGAATTCTTCAATGGCTGCTGTTAAAGAGTCTTTAAATGGTTCGTGCTGCCCAATAAAAATAGCAATATTTTTACTTTTGATTTCAGGAAACTCTCCTGTGAAAGTGATTCGATCAACCACCCTTACAGTAGGCAAATCTTTTTCAGATAAATCAGCTACATACTCTGTAACTAGATTTATATGCACTGGTCCACTGCAATTATGTGTCAATTCCAGAATTGCCTTATTTGCATTCACCTGGCATGACCATTCATCAGTTTTAGAATGAATTGACGGTAAATAAACACTCATTTTAACGACATCCTTAGGCGGACATCTGCGATCAGTCACCTGTGGAATATCGTGGCCGATATCTTCATTTGCTCTAGAACTAGTGATTGCCAATATAGGAAGTTTTCTATAGTAAGCTTCAGTTAACCCCGGATAATAGTTTCTAGAAGAAGTAGCTCCTGTGCAAGACAAGGCAACCTTCTCTCCCGATTGTGAAGCAATCCCACACGCGATGTAAGCGGCGGATCGTTCATCAATACAGGAAAAGATTTCAAAATACGGATCATTTTGAATGCTTGCAACAAAACTGATATTTGTCCCCCCAGGGCTTGCAACAACCTTTCTAATTCCATGCGCCTTAAGCAATGCAATCAATATCTGATGATTTTTTTCAATAGTATAATGGCTGTTCATTATCTGATTTTTCTCCTCCGGCATTATTTTTTATCCCGCAAAGATGTTTAGTCTGTTTTGCATCAATGTGCCCTCCATTGAATATGCTCAAGCCAGCGCACAAATAAAGTTCATTTTAAACCACAGCGAGCTTTTTTAATACCCTTTGTACCACAATTAAAAGTTCATTCCTATATAAAACAATTTCAAGCATTAGCATTGCAAAAATCATCCAACAAGGAACTTCACATATAAGCAGGGTTGATTGTAATATAAGTATTAACCATGACATAAATATAAAAATACTCCTATTGGATATTTGGAAATATTTATCTAGAAACTTTTTACGTACAACAAAAATGATAAAACTACTAATCATTGTTGCAATAGTAATGCCTTGAATTCCAAACAATTTACACAAAAATATATTTAAAACAATATTACTAACCGCTCCAACTATAGCAGAGACAAACATTGGCACCGTATCTTTTTTAGCATTCAATATTGGTCCGATAAACCCACTTGCAGAATTAAGCACATTACTTACAATCAGTAGTGGAACAAACTTCCAAGCCACAAAAAAATCCTTTGCATATAATAGTTCTGCAATGTTCTTGGCAAAGCAAATTAAAAAAGATCCGCCCACGCACATAAAAGCCATACAATAATTAAACATGTTCTGATAAAAAGGAATTGCATCAACTTTATCAGATTCTCTTATAGCTGATATTTGCCAAGCTTGAATGAAAACACTTTGTAATGTATTCATTATATTAGGAATTTTATATGCAATCGATAAAATACCATTTGCACTTACTCCAACTATATACGTGACAATGTATTTATCAGATGAGCTATTAACCCACCAGACAACCATAGTTGCGATCAAAGGTATACAATAAGTGAGCATTTCTCTATTCAACTGTCTGTTAAAATAAAACCTTATATATTTCCATGGCTTAATTTGAATTAAATAATATAACGAAGGAACAACAAATCCCGTTATATTTGCCATAAAGTAACCAGACAGTCCATAGTTAAAAACCAATAGAAAAAGCACATTACATATTATAACTGATAATGTCCCTACTATACTTGCAAGTGCAATAATCCTCACTTTTTCAAGGCCTTTAGCCAATTGTATGCAAAACTGATAAATCGTATACGATATATAGAATACAAGTATATAGGCGTCATAGCGTGATAAGGCAGAAGGTAAATTAAAATATTGAATCACCTCAAAAACTACTATTCCTATTAAGATACCCAATGTAAGATATAACGCACTCAGAGTAACCACTTCGGTTCGACTATTGTTTTTGTCTAAAAGAAACCTCATTAAGGCTTCCAGAATATTACATGACAGTACTGGAAATAATAATTGGACCGTAGTAGATACGAGGTCATATACGCCATACTCTTGTGTTGTTAATATACTGGTATACAAAGGAACAAGAAAAACGATTAGAATCTTTGAAGAAAAATTACTCAGCGCAAGTATCCCAGTATTTTTTAATAAATATTGATATTTTGAGTTCATTTTTTCTTGCTCTTATTAACCCTCTATAACACGATAATTATAACTTATTGTCACACTCTAGTTAGCCCACCAAAAAGCATTTATTTATGCTAACACTTTCTGGATTGGCAATCTGCCTATGTGACCATAAAAACTATGCTTCAATTTTATTCAATAACCAATTTGAAGATTCAAGCCTTATTTCTTCTACTTTTTTATTGACACATTCATAATCAATTCTAGAAAGTTTTTTTACAGGCATATCAATGCGTTGCTCCAGATCTAACATTTCCAACAAATTTTGTATTCGAGCTGGATTCTTTTTATTTTCAAGAACCACAAAATTTTTATTTAGATTTATAGATAATGCAACTCCATGAAACGAGTCAGTTATCATAATTTCTGCATCGTTTAAAAGCTCTATAAAATCCGCAATGGAGGCACCTAAAATTTTTCTATCACACGCTTTATTGTAATAGCTGCTAAATTGAATTGCCCAAACAGGTAACCCCATTTTTTTCGAATATGCTTTTACTAGATCAATATATCTGTCTGTATATTTATCTCCCGATACAAAATATGTCAAAATATATTTTTTATCTACCTTTTTTATCTTTGAATATTTTCCAGCAAATTCAAGCCAATCTCGTTTGCGTAAAAGAAATGTGGGATCACAGACTACCTTTATAGGGGTAGTTATCAAGGACTGCAGTTGTTCTGCAGCAAAATTTTCTCTCACACTAATTGCGCAAAATTTTTTTAATGTCTCAGTAAAAGTATATTTATCCTGATCCCTTATTAAACTGCTTCCGATACTTGATGCATAAGATATCCTTTTTTTAGTTTTCCCAAAATCCAACAAAAAAACTCTATCTAATCTCCCCCCTGTTGTCTCAGGATTCCATATTTGATCGCTTCCTGCAATCAAAACATCGTATTCTAATTTTTCCATCCCTCCCACCTGAGTAAACCGTTTTTTACTCAGTCGATAAAACACGTCCAAATTATTTTTAAATCCTCTATTATAATACCTTACCTTTCCAAAAATTAGGGACTTAAAAAATGAGCTGATGTATCCGCCTATCCGACCTCTCTCTTTATAAAAATATTTGAGTTTTTCTCTATCATATTTATTGGAATAATTTACAATTTCTACATCATATTGATGCTGCAAAAGAAAATATTCCGTGGCAAAAGCTTGGAACCAAACTCCATAATTATATGAGTTAAAAAAAGTTACCAACCCTATTTTTTTCATACTTCCTCATCTCTATTTAACTTAAACGGATTTAATTTACCTTTTGATTAGTCCCCTAAACATGACAACTATCTTCGGAGAAATGGCCGCCAAACCTGCATACAATTTTGAAGGAAAAGAGTTACTGCCCCCCATGTAAACAAAAAAATAACGGCGAATATTATCTCGTATAATCCTGTTATACTTTTCCCCACTATAGTATTCCATTTTTGCCAAAGCTGAGATACAGTCATACACCAAATAACGTTTGGCATAATTCTGTAATTCAGGATAATATACTTTGCAAAAATCAATTTTTATTTGTGATGCCTTAATTCTATCTAGTTCCCTGTCATTAAATGCTGAATGTGTAATGCTATCTACGTTATAGCGATAATGATAACACGTCTCGTTAATTACAGATATGAAATTAGCTCGATCGAATACTCTATAAGTAACAAATTCGTCTTCATATAGTTTACCTGCCGGAAAAAGAATATCATCAAACAGTTTTTTTTCAAATAATTTATTACATACAGAATTAGATATACGTTTTGAAATCAATAATTCTTTCATGGCATCAGGACGTGAAAAAACTGTGTTCTCCGATATCTGACGCAGTTTTAATTTTTTGTTTCCATCAAAATGCCAAATGGCTGAAACAGCAATTTCTGATTTACTGTTTTTAATAGAGTGATATAGCTTTTCATAAAAATTCAAATCAACACAATCATCAGAATCTATAAAACCTACATACTGCGCACTTGCAACTCTTAACCCACAATTACGAGCATCTGACAAACCGCCGTTCGTTTTATGAATCACTTTAATTCTATCATCTATCTCTGCATACTGATCACAAATCTGCCCACTGCTATCTTCACTCCCATCATCTACCAAAATAATTTCTATATCTTGAATACTCTGTTTAATGATGCTGTCCAAACAATCTTTTAAATACTTTTCCACATTAAAAACCGGAACAATTACTGAAATTTTAGGCATTTATATAACTCCTATGCTATAAGACATACAAACTTTTCTATCGGCACAACCATGTAAACGTCAAAACCCTTGTCATATAATTTCCAATCGGAATCATTGTATTAAGCATATAGCCATTCAAAAAATACCCCACAAAAACCACTCCACATAAACAATACACATAAATAAATTTTGTAAACATATTACCCTCTGAAGCTGTGGCCTTTAAACTCACAGATACGCAAAATGTCCATAACGGAACAGTAAATCTCTGATATATCGGTGTTGTCATAAAAAAACAAGTCACTGTAAAAGCGTAATAAATCAATAAAAAATTATCCATTGCTGTTGACCATATCACCCGATTGTGCTTTTTTAAAATATAAAATGCATATGCACTTAGAACCAATGCGCAAATCGAAAATATTTTATTCAGCTTATAAAAACCACTACTACTCACAATTGAAGCCCAACCACCTGTATCCCATTTTAGATACATCAAACATCTTAAAGTAAAATACTGTATTTTTTCAGAGAACGGAATACCACGTGATATATAATTAATTGCATAAACTAAGTACTCAATATAGAACGGAATACCAATAATCAATGCAACTAATATCTTAATGAACTTTTCTTTCAAACATAACAGCAGTCTCATTATAAGAATTAAAACTGCTGCAAAATGCATTCCCAACGGCACAACATATAAAAAATATGTTAATATGTTTTTCTTTTTTTGATACAGTTCCCTATATATTGCAAGCATAATAAGTGTAAATGCAAGCAGGCCTCTTACAGAATTTACTACTACTGAAAAATTGATAAGGCCAAACAATGCAATTGTAAACATTCCCTGACTTAAAGTTGATATATTATTTTGCTTGCAAAAATCCTGAAAAATATACAGCCAAATCAGATAATTTAAAAAGCAAGATATTGATGTAACCAACTGATAATCTCCAGTTTTTGCAACTAACCAGAACCATATATCTATTACATATAAATCTTTATACATCCCTGCATTAAATATCTGAAGAAACTTTAAATCAGCATATCCCCTTACCATTTCAAGGTATCTAACTAAGTCCGGATCTGTCTTTGGGTTTTGAAAACAATATCCAAATGAGGCCATTAAAAATGCCAACAAAAGACAACCAAAAATTCTTTGGACATTGTTCTTTGATAGATAAGCTAAATAATAAAAAGGAGCACCAGTTACTGGTGAAACTAGAGTCAAAATGATTAAAAATGTGATTACAACAGCCATCTAAATACCCCATTATCCCTTTATTTAGCTTTATCAAATGGTCTCCACTCGCTTGGTGTATTCAATCCTTTTTTTCACAAAATCTATAAATGTGCCAACTTTTCTTGCAGGAACACCTGCGTATACGCTATCCCCGTCTAGATCCTTTGTTACTACTGAACCAGCAGCAACAATAACATTATTTCCTATCTTTGTATTATAGAGGATAAGCGTATTCGCCCCTATAAAAACATTATCTCCTATCTCAATACGTCCCTTCATTTCCTTGAAGCATACTTTATCGCTTACAGAAGCATAAAAATCAGATTCTATATTATTAAGCATATTATGCGCAACATCATGTGTACAAAAAGTTACATTTGACGCAATCCTCACATTATTACCAATACTAATCAATTTTGGATAAAGTGGTACTTTCCACCCTTGAATCATGACATTATCACCAATATGATTAAAAACTCCCATGCGTCTAAAAAACTTTGCTCTTTTTTCTCCAGACCTCAAAATCAAAGAAATTACAGAGAAAAATATCCTACTAGGCATAATCATACATTCCTTTTAATTAAGATATCACTATATTTCATCATATATATTCCTGATTCATAGTCACCTATATTCTTCTTATTCGGGACGCCTTGTAAATTATTCAAAATTAATGTTATATGATCACAACCTGATTCATAAGCATGTGGATATCCGCCTCCAAACCGGGGATTCACTTCGCTGATGTAGTACCGGCCTTTAATCTCAAAGAGATCAATATCAACCTGTCCCCGATACCCAGCTTCTAATACAAACTTCTCAATCAGATTAAAAAGTTTTGGATCCTTGAAACTTACAGCCTTATCTGTCTCACCAGCACGCATTTTGATTTTCTTCTTTGTGAAGATAGAAACCACCTCGCCGCTGATCATATCGATATAAACATCCGCACCAAGCTCCTGCCCATCCAGAAACTCCTGAATCATCAGGCCTTCTTCATGAGTGAAAAGAAGATCCACCGTTTCTTTATCGAAGGCTTTTGAGATGCTGATGGAAGCAGATCCGCAATAAGGCTTTACGAACACAGGATAAGTAACCTCTCCAGCTTCAACAGCCTTATAGAACTCCTCTTTATCCATCCAGGAGCGAGCGCAGTTGTAACCATTTGCAACAAGCCAGTGGTACATTTGCATCTTGTCCAGAGCCATTTCACACAGATCATAAGTACTGCCAATCACTTTCGTTCCTACAGAGTTAAACTTCTCTTCATTCAGGGCTAACAAACTCAATTCCGGATCGATAAGACTGAGAACTCCACTAATCCTCTCATCCTTACAAATCTTCAGAATTTTATCTATATAGCCAGGCTCATTAATCGATGGCACGATATAATATTTATCCGCATCGTAAATAGCAGGACCAAGTTCACTTGCATCTGTCGCAACCACAGTCCCCACGCCATCAAAAGTTCTCTTAAAATACTGGACAATCTTGTTTCTCGTTCCAGCTGCTAAAATCAGAAAGTTCATACTCACCCCTTAATATCGTCAAAGAATAGTGGTGTCCCACCTGTGTGAATAAATAGAATCTTCTTGCCTACTATATTTTCCTTTTCTATATACTTCTTCATTCCCCAAAAAGCCTTGCCAGTATATGTAGAATCCAACGGGATACCGTATTTGAGCAGTACTTCATTGATAATTTGTTCTATCTCGTCATTCCCCTTGCCGTACCCATCGCCGATATAATCATCGATAAATACAGTTGCTTCTTCAATTCGCTCATCGTCCCCCATGTACTCTTGGATGCTTTCCAAAACCACATTTCGACCTCTGGGATTTCTTCTGGCTATGCTGATTCCAACAATGATTTCTTTCCCATCATGTTTCACTTTTCCGCACACCAGCCCAGCATGTGTTGTTCCCGTACCTGAAGCAAAGAAGATATAATCAAAAGCTCCCTGTTTCCTTATTTCCTCATAGCACTGAACATAAGCTTCTGTACCGATATTCCCATGCCCACCGCCTGAAATGAAATATGGGTTCATCCCCTCAGTTCTAAGTTCCTGCAACTTGTTTTCAATTGTCTCATGTACTCTTTTGACTGGCACCGTAATTATCTCAGCTCCAAAAAACTTCATCATGCGGCTATTAAAGGTTTCGCCAGACACCTCATCTGGTCCGATGATTACGCACTTCATTCCACGTTGTGCTGCCATATTGGCAATTACTCTACAATGGTTAGAGTGCGAAGAACCGTAAGTGACCACAGTGTCAAAATTCCCTTTATCAATTTCCTTAAAAAACAGGAACCCTTTTCTTGCCTTATTTCCGCCAAAGGAGTATGGGATCAGATCCTCCCGCTTTAAATATAATGTATTGTGATTCCACAAACCCAAATTCTGTACAGGCGTATACTCCATGCTATTATCCCCTGTATAATGGGAAAAAGTGCTCATTCTTGATTTCATTCTTTTTCATGACTAATGTATCATAGACTGATTTGTTTCGAATTTTTTTGATTGCATAATATTTAATTACACCTGCTTCACCCGTAAAATTCATCTTAAACAGTTCAATGTTTCCTCCAGGCTTCCCCCCCCCCATGTCAAACACCTTCTTGCCAAGTTTTTGCCCATATAATGCAGCATGGTATGTCAGTAAGCTGTTACACTGAAGTTTGAAATACTCTGGATTGTTTCCGAGTAGGTAATAATGAACTATATCCACACCACATACAACAAGAACTGCAGTTATTACTTCACCATTTAACACTGCGTTGATTAGAAAAGCGTCTTTTCCAAAAACATCAAAGTACTCTTTTATATCCTCATATTCAAAGTTATAATAATCCCCGGTGTGATACTTATTCTCAGTATTCCTATATAGTCTTACAAAATCATTAATGGTTTCCCCTGTCATATCTATTTGGACTTTCACACCACCATTTTCTGCTTTGCGAATGGCTCGTGTGGCATTACGGTTATACCTCTTCTCGTAGAAATCTTCATCCAAGAAATTGCAATAAAAGTTTCCGTAGTATTCTGCCCCACAACCTTTTTCAATAAATCTATGATACTCATTCCATGGATCAATTTTCGCAAATTCAGCTATTATTTTTTTATCAGCACAATACTCATCGAATTTCTTGTTGAATGCCCTTACAAATCCTTCCTCTTTTCCAGGTGAAACCTGTTCTATCAGAGGACCTGCTACTCCACGATACGAAGCGATATCATAATACTGAACACCATTAACGATACCAGCTTTCTTCTTTACATACCTATATATAAGCCTACCGTATTCGTTTTCAAATAAAAAAGAGTCTAATACACCACCCTCTCTTGGTTCTTGTATTTTTGCCCACCTAATGTCACTGAATAAACTTTTCATTTAGTATCCCTCATTTTATTTTATATTTTCTGTATATTCTTCTTTATAAAAAAGAGCTGAGAATGTGCGGATGATAATCTTCATGTCAAGAATCAGATTAAAATTCTCGATATATCTAACATCTATTACTATTCGTTCATCCCATGCTGCCGAATTTCTTTTTAAAACCTGCGCCAATCCTGTAATGCCTGGACGCATATCAAATCTCTTTTTTGCAAACTCACTATATGAATCATATCCTTTGTAAGGGTGATAGGTTACTGGTGGCCTCGGACCCACAATGCTCATATCTCCTGCTAACACATTAATTAGTTGGGGCAGTTCATCCAGACTCGTCTTTCTCAACAATCGTCCAACCTTTGTTATTCTTGGATCATCTTCATCCCGACAAATTAACCCTTCACCTATTGACTCAGCATTTATTACCATCGTTCTAAATTTAAGTATTTTAAATACCTTACCTCTCAAGCCTATCCTTTCTTGATGGAAAAAGACCGGACCTTTGCTATCAGCTTTGATTGCTATACATATAACAAGAATAAACGGTGATAAAAAAATCAAACCAATCAAGCAGGCGCAAAAATCAAACAGCCTTTTTACCAGCAAATCTACATATCGCATAGCGTTTCTCCTCTAATTCAAAACACATTTATATAACCAATGGCTGAGTCTCCAGATAATGCTCCCAGAATAGTATGAGAATTACATTCTTACCTAACACTACAAGGGTCGTGATTATTACGACCCTTGTAGCGTGCAACTCGAGGCTGCTTTGTTTATTTTTTAGACGGATTTTCTGTGAGCATCAGTAACCTCCCACTGAAGCTTATAGAAAGCTCAAGGCATCATTCATATGTAACCTACATACCCTTAACCAATCCATGATATCATGCATATTCAACTTACTTCTCACTCAAAACATTGATGGACGATCTCAATGATCCTATCCTGCTGCTCTGGAGTCATCTTATTATCGCTCGGAAGGCACAGCCCGCGGTCAAAAATGTCCGCTCCGATGTCAAAAGGCTTGCCATCGGGCGTTTCGTGGTCATTTATATACGCATTTGACCGCGCACGATCATTCCCGAATCTCGTGATAAATGGGTTCATTCGATAGATTGGCTGCATATGCATGGGCTTCCAAATCGGTCTTCCTTCTGCGTTAATCCCTGCAATTGCCTCCAGAATTTCTGTCGGGCAAGACTTTCCTTTTTCTGAAATATATGCTACTTCGCAATCTCCTCGCACTTGTTTACACATTGCATTTTTATTAATAAGTATGCAACTCAACCAAAAATTGGGCTCTGATTCCTCTGATATATAGGGATTCATTTTCACAGGCAACCCCTCAAAGCCCTTCTGATATCTTTTATAAATTTCTTTCTTCTGTGAAATATGCTCCTCCAGATATGGCAGCTGACCTCTGATTACTCCTGCAACAACATTACTCATTCGATAATTATAGCCTATTTCCTCATGCTGATACCACGCCGCATTTTCTCGACTTTGGGTAGACCATTTGCGTACCTTCTCTGCATGCATGGCATTATCTGTAAGAAAGGCTCCTCCCGCAGACCCTGTCAAGATCTTATTGCCATTAAACGAAATGCATCCCGCAAAGCCAAAACCACCAGTCTGAATGCCTTTATAATAAGCTCCAAAACTTTCTGCCGCATCCTCTACCATAATTGCTCCATACTTTTCACATACAGCTTTCAGATCATCAATCTTCCCAGGTGTTCCATAAAGATGAGCAATTACCACAAGTCTTACATCCGGATAAAGCTGAAAAGCTTTATCTAATGCAACAGGATCCATATTCCACGTATCAGCTTCTGTATCAATAAAAATTGCCTCTCCACCTTCATACGCTACAGGATTCACAGTTGCATCAAAGGTCAGATCAGAACAAAACACCTTATGACCTGTTAATACTCCTTTTTTAATGTCCGTCTGTCCATATAGGCATTCTCCCGCTAACCTCACAGCAAGATGAAGAGATGCCGTTCCCGAACTTAATGCTACCGCATAACCGCATCCTATCTTTTCACAAGTCCCCTTTTCAACCTCATTAATATTTTCTCCAACTGTAGACATCCAGTTGGTTTCATACGCTTTTCGTATATATTCCAATTCGGGGCCATGCATCGTCGGACTACTGAGCCAAACTTTTTTCTCAAAAGGCTGTATCTTTTGAATCCATTTCTTGTCGAACATATTTATCCCCCTATAAAACTATAATCCTCCAGTACAACAACAATAGATTTCAAACCTTTCACACCGGATGATAAGTCCTTACGACTCGCTGTGTATACTCGCGTATCTTTTCATCCTTATTTGAGTAAGCTGTCAGCATCAGCTGATCCACTTCAGACAAAAATTCATTCGCATCAAATTGCAGAGGCTGCCCGATATGGATGAGATCGTTCTCTGTCTTCTGAAGTCCCTCTTCTGCCATCAGCTTTTCCTCATAGAGCTTTTCTCCCGGCCTCAGGCCGGTGTACTCAATCTTGATATCCACATCCGGCTTAAAACCGGACTGCTTGATCAGATTGCGTGCCAGTGTAGCGATCTTTACAGGGCTTCCCATATCCAGAACGAAGATCTCTCCGCCCCTTGCATAGGTTCCGGCAAGCAGCACCAGACTGACTGCCTCCGGTATCGTCATGAAATAGCGGATGATGTCCGGATGTGTAACAGTCACCGGTCCTCCCTTTGCAATCTGCTTTTTGAATATCGGAATAACTGAGCCATTTGAGCCCAAAACGTTGCCAAAGCGAACAGCTACAAACTCTGTTCGGATTTTTCTGAACACTTCACCGGTGCCATCTTTATCTGCATTCTCCGTTCCCGGATGCGTGAAGAGCTGCGGAATCTCATTTGCTTTTCCTGCTTTAATTTTTGCATCAAAGCTCTGAATGACCATTTCACAGAGACGCTTGGACGCCCCCATGATATTCGTGGGATTTACAGCTTTATCTGTACTGATCAAAACAAAGCGCTCACAGCCATGAATCATCGCCGCATAGGCTGTCTTATAAGTTCCAAGCGTATTGTTCTTGATCGCCTCACAGGGACTGTCCTCCATCAGAGGGACGTGCTTATGGGCCGCAGCATGATACACAACCTGTGGGCGATAGATTTCAAATATCTCAAACATTTTCCGACTGTCGCGCACAGACGCAATCAGCACCACAATATTCAAATACGGATATTTATCCTTCAGCTCAAGCTGAACATCATAGACATTGTTTTCATAGATATCCACCAGAACAAGCTGCTGCGGCCCGTGACTTGCGATCTGGCGGCTTAGCTCAGAGCCAATGGAACCGCCTGCTCCGGTAATAAGGACTTTCTTACCATGAATAAAGTCAAATACTTCTGCAAGATCCGCCTTGATCGGCTCACGCCCCAGAAGATCTTCAACCGCTACATTCTTCATCTGGCTTACCGACACCTGTCCGGAAACCAGCTGGTACATACCCGGAAGCTGCTTCAGCTCACAGTCGGTGGCACTGCATATATTAATAATATCCCTTTTTTCTGCCGCACTGGCACTGGGAATTGCAAGATAAATTCGGTTCACCTTATATTTATCGACATTTTTTAAGATATCATCCCGTCCACCAGCAACGGGGACGCCATCAATATAGCGTCCCCACTTATTGGGATTATCATCAATGAAGCACACCACCTGATCATCAATCTTGCTGCTGCGGTGCACATCTCTCAGAATAGACTGGCCGGCGTTTCCAGCGCCGATCAGCATAACCCGATTCACCGGATGGTTTTTGACCTTCCCCTTTCGCCCTTCGCGCAGCAGTAGTACAAAGCGGTAGGAAAAGCGTATTCCTACGGTCAGAATCAGCTGCATCACTGCGCCTATCATATAGTAAGAGATAGGCATGCGACGAACAAACAGCAGGGTCCCCAGGATCTGTACCAACGTTGTAATTGCAGATGCCAGAAGCGCAAAGAGCAATTCATGGTAGCTCGCAAATCTCCATAAACTCTGATAAAGCTTCAAAGCAAAAAATACACCAAGACAAACAAGTGTATAAAATGGCGCAAACTTCTTCCACGCTTCTATATATACTGTATCAATGTGAGAATAAATCAGGTCAAAGCGCAGCCACAGCGCAAAGAAATAAGAAAAGTTCACTGCTATGATATCATAAACAGCCAGCTCCAACGCAACCAGCTGCCAGTGCTGTAAGTGTGGTTTTGTAGAAGATTTTTTTATTTCTTCCTGATTCCTGTAATTCTCTCTCTGTTTCTCCATAGCTTAGAGTAAAATGATCCCCCATACTTTCTTATTCAATTGCTGTAATTTTTTGGATTCCTTTTGAAGTTTCCGTTTGGATATGCAGCCCTTCTTCTCCACCAGGATCAGCTCTTCCGCTGCTGCGAGCTCTTGAATGGCCGCAGCGCTTTGCAGGATATCCCCCCCGCTTTCTACCCTTGTCTCTCCCAACGAGCGCAACTGATCGGCAATCACAGCATTCATCTCCTGACTGCTGCCGACAAGGAGAATAGAATGCTCAGAATTCCAACCACTTCGAACACTTAAATTTGCAAGAGTCAGCTGACAAAGCTCCTGAATATCTGCACATCTCTCACGGTCTCCCGCAAGAACACCCTTGACCTTTCCCATCATACCAGACTCCGGAAAACGCTTCATGCTTCCAAGGATTGTCAGAGCAGATGCCTGATAGGCTTCACTCTCATCCATAACAGAATTGCGTCCCACAAAGCCAAAGCTAATCCAAGCCCCGGCACAAAATAGCCCCAATACAAGTCCTAATACCGCAAATTTGATAGATGCCTTCAGAACAGTCTTCACATTTCTCTGGGGCGCCCCCGGTTCCTTGATCTCTTTCTGCTTCGCCTGTAAATCTGACAATTGCTTCTGCATATCCTGCTGGCGCTTAATCACCTGGTTCTGACGATCTGCGATGGTGTTTCTCATACTCTCAGAGCTGTAGCCCTCTGTCTCCCCAGCGGCTGTCTCAGTAGATCCGTCTCCACCATTGAAACTGGAGATTTCCACCAGGCTGACAGCGTGTTCTCCGACGCTGGCGGAGACTGTGCTTCTCTGCTCCTCGAAGTAAGTCTGTAACAGCGCGAGCGCCTGACGAACGGTCTTCTCATCACGCCCAATCACCTTAAGTCGCAGTATCCCGGCTGAAGTATCCGTTTCTACTGTAATCAATTCCTGCAGGTAACGAAGCGGGATATAAGCTTCCAGATTTTTCTGAATGTAGGTATACAGATTTCCGCTGCTGAGCAGTGACTCATAGGTCTTTAGCACACTGGCAGTCTTATCCGGAGTCTGGTAAGCAAGGCTCGGATTGATCTGATAGCCTGTATCAATATAGTAGACAGATTCCGCCTCATAGAAGTGGTTGACATCCAGATTCATGAGGATTGATTCCTGCATGTAGTCATCGTTCTTCTCGATTGACTTCACCACGGCATTGATCTGAGAATCGTAGAGCTGCATCTGTGACTCGTAGGACTTCAGTTCCTCCTCGTACTTCTCCTCTGCCTCTGCGATCAGCTCAGGGCTGCGCAGCTTATACATGCCTTTTGCAAAACGAAAGCCTCCTAATAACAGCATAAATACCAGCGCTGTCACTGCAATCCGCTTTATTTTATCAATCAGCTCGATCAAAAGCTGAAGCAAATCGATCTCTATGAGCTCATTGCCATCTACTCTATTCACAATACTCCTCCCATAAGCATAATGATGCTACCATCATACTATTTTAAGCGATGAATTGCTACCGACTCTGGGCGATTGAAAAGCCAAAACTCTTAAGCTTTCTTTAACATCTTCAGCAGTCTCGTAATTTCCCGATGTTGTGTCAGCCCCAAAGTGATTGCACAGGCCAGCTGTATACCCACCCAGAGTGATCCCCCCTGGGGCAGAAGAGCCTGAAATATCAAAATACCCATTCCTATTCCTTCTTTTATGAAATGGAAGCGTATCATAGTCAGTTTTCGCAGCTTACAATAGCGTAGCAGCCATACGACCAGAAAACCCAGAGCCGTAGCTACGGCCGCCCCAAATGCTCCATAATATGGAATCAGAAGAAAATTAAGACAAATATTCGTAAACGCTCCCAATACAGCTGTAGCTGATATGGCTTTTGTATTTCCCATAGCCAGATACAGATTTTCACAGGTCCATGCCATTTGATTGATATAGGCGGCCAGTATCAAAGGTGGAACAAAATGTACCGCATCATAGAACTCTCCTGAAAAAAGCATCGCTGACAGCATAGGTGTGAATAGAATCAAGACAGACGCTGACATAAGCATCCCACAGCGAATCTGCTCGTAGCTGTTCCCCAGAAAACCATCTCTGTCCTCTGGATCGTACTCCTTAATAGCGGATATGGAAAAAGCCTTTGCTATTACCTCTCCCCCAAGTGAGAGAACGGTCGGAAGTTTCCCTGCCACAGCATACAGACCAACAGCTGCTGCACCGGCATAAAATTTCAAAATGAATTTATCCGAGGCGCTGTTAATCCACCATGATAATGCACCGGCAATCATCGGGATGCTGATGCGCAGCATGCCTGCAAATACTTCTCTTTTAGGCAGCCTGAAAGAGGCATAATGCCCAAGTCCCGCCGCCGCAAAGATATAGATATTACTCACCAGCCCACCGATCACCATCGCTGACAGATATCCCCAAAGCCCCCAGTGGAACACCAGAAGAAAAAGTAAATTACAGACAATATTCAGCACAGAATGTACGATGCTCGCTACCGTAATCTGCCGGATCGCATCAATACCTCTGCAAAAATAAGATAAGACTGCGCTAAACGCCTCGATGAAATAATTCAATAAAATAAAGACAAAAAAAACCTCCTTACCTCTCAGGTACCCCAAAAGCCACAGCACCGTGTAAACAGACAGCAGAACCGCTCCGCCCACTGTGATTACAGCGGTTCCAGCCATCAGTACATCTCCTCTTGCATACTCCTCGCGAACACTGAATCTCAGTACAGCATCCTGAATCTGAAGAGTGAGTACTGGCAGAAGCAAAATAACGATCAGATGCAGTATATCCGCAGTTCCATATTCCGCTGGACTCAGCTGACTGGTATATAGCGGCACCATAAAAAAGCTGAGACTACGAGGCAACAGAAGCGCGAGGGAAAAGAGACGTATGTTTTTTATAAGATAGCGCTGCTTATCCATACGCAATGTCCTCTCTCAGCGTCGTAAAATGCACAGAAGCCTCTGCATGATCTTCTGAAATCTGATTCCAACAGACAGCAGTACTCTAAGGTTCATCCAGGCAAGCGCTGCAAAAAGCTTTGCCGGAATGCGGCTGCTCCCCATCAAAAAAATTCGTATATTTTTTCTGTATACGCTCTGCAGATAGCAAATGCTCTCCTCATCCCTGCACTCTGCAGCTAGCATCCGCATAAAACAGCGGTTGCTGGCCCACAATATCTCTGCGTCTGCATATGGACGCAGGGATGGATAATGCTCCCTGACAAACGCTGCGCGTTCTATGTTTCCACGGATCTCATCAAAGTGCTTTCTTGAGAAGCGTTGGTGAGTAATACTCTCCCCTCGCTGACGATAAAAATACTGCGCCTGATTCCCTGCTGCAATTCTGCCACTGCGTACAATTGGCTTATATATCGTAAAAATATCCTCATGATATCTTCCGGAAGGGAAACGAACTTCCCGAAACAGCTCTGTGCGGTACAGCTTCCCCCACGCCGCGGTTGTAATGCTTTTTTCTTTCAGCAGGGCTCTTAACCCGCTTTCAGCTCCCTGATAGAGCCTTGCGCTCGGTTTTAAAGTCTCACTGCTCTTCACTCGATTGCCGGCTGCATCTACCTCTGCAAATCCGCAGACTGAGATATCTGCCTGCGCTTCGGTGATAAGCCCATACAAATAAGACAGATACTGATCACCGATAAAATCATCGCTGTCCAGAAAGCTGATATACTCCCCGGCAGCCTGCTCAATGCCGGAATTTCGCGCATCCGAAAGACCTTTATTTTCCTGATGGATCGCCCGAAAACGGCTGTCTCTCTTCGCATATTGATCACAGACAGCGCCCGAACCGTCTGTAGATCCATCATCGATCAGAATGGCTTCAAAATCCTGAAAGCGCTGTTTTCTGACACTTTCCAGACAGTCGAGAAGATAAGCCTCAACATTATAAACCGGGATCACAAGTGTTATCACTGCCTGGATACCCCCTCTGTGCTCTCCTTCATGAACAGAATTTTGATAGTCAGAAGGATCAGCTTCAGATCTAAAAGCACCGAGTACTCGCGGATATAGCTCAGATCCAGCTTCAGCTTGTCATAGGCGTCTGTATTGTATTTACCATAGATCTGCGCATATCCGGTCAGACCAGCCTTCACCTTGAGGCGATACGCAAATTCCGGCATTTCCTCCTGTATCCTATGGGCGAGCTCAGGCCGCTCCGGCCTCGGGCCGACGACGGACATCTCTCCATGCAAAATATTGAACAGCTGTGGCAGCTCATCCATACGGCAGGCGCGAAGCACTCTGCCTACTCTCGTGATGCGTATATCCTGCTCACTGGCCAGTACCGGGCCGCTCTCTGCCTCGGCATTCATCCTCATCGTGCGAAACTTATAGATTTGGAACTCTCGGCCATCCTTTGTCAGTCTGTTTTGCTTATACAAAATGCTTCCGCCATCCTCCAGCTTTACCAGCAGCGCGAGAATGAGATACAGTGGCGAAAAAAGCAGAATACCCGTTCCTGCAATCAAAATATCCTCTATCCTCTTTCCAAGCTCCTGCTCCGGGTTCAGGCCTTCATTTCTGCTGAGATAGAGCGGAGAATCAAAAATATGCAATTCCTCGGAGGTTCGCATCAGAATATCCGAGATCTTGGGCACGGTATAGCAGCGGATATCGTTTTGAAAGCAGGCCTTCAGAAAGCGGTTTCGCTCTCCTGAGGGAATGTCCCCCAAAACAATTGCGTCATAATTCCGAGCCGATTCTATAATGACATCCAATCCCTGTGAGGCGGGAATTGCTGCCGCAAGAATATATTTATCGTCTCGCGTATTGATCTTGTCCATCAGCTGAAAGGCCGGACGGCTCCCATGCACCAGCAGCAGGCGCCGCGGAGGAAAAAGCGCCGCATATACCTTTTGAAAGATCAGGGTCCAGAGCAGCACAAAGCCGCACTGCAGCAGCTCAATCAGCGCAAAGCCGGATACCGGAAGAACCTTCGCCTCCATGAGACAGTTCTGAAGATAGCTGATACCATTTGTAAGGGTGATGGCCAGCAGCTGAGAATATACTATATTGCCTCCGCGAAGATAACCGATTTTCAATCCACCGTACATCTGCTGAAAAAAGAACAACAGAAGAGCATACACACAGACAACGAGCAAAACACCCTTCCACCACAGGAATCGGGACATCAGCGGATTATAGATATTTGCCCAAAGAATCCAGTAAATACCTATTTCTCCCAGCAATCCGAGTGTCGCGGCACAGAATTTTATATATTTATTTGATACCTTTGATCGCCTGTTCAATTTATCTCCCATCACAAGTAGGGTTTCAGTGCTGCTTCAAAGCTGATTCTTGCCGCAGCTGCGGAATAGAAGCTTTCATAACATTTTCTGGAAGCCTCACAGTAATATCCTGTTCTGTTGCCATAAAAATCCCGGATGGCCTTTACATATTCCGCTGCACTGTTGCAGCGTCTCCCGGCCTCTTCGCTGAGCTGGGTATATCCCATAAACGCCTCTTCACTACCAAAAATGTACTTGCCATACATCAGTGCCTCCGCAGTTTTGACCTTCATTCCTGCTCCGTCAAAGATAGGCAGCACCACACATCCGGCTTTCATATAGTAGGGCTTTATATCATCCACGGTTCCGATTACTGTCACCCGCTCAGAAAGTTTCTCAAGATCTTTTTTTCGTCTCTCGAAATTTTTCCCGACGATCAGCAGCCTCTGCTTCAGCTCCGGCATAACCTGTTGTATGAACCAGCGAATGCCTTCGTAATTTGGAGGAAAATCCGCTCCCACAAACAGCATCGGAGCTTCTGCACTCCGGTCATCGGATCTATATACTTCAGATTTCAGTTCGTCCTCGCTCATTCTATCGTAGACAGTGACCGGAATATTTCCATCACTCCTGCGCCCATACAGAGAGGCAATTCTCCTCTGATCCCTGCTGTTCAGGCTATATATTGCCGTGGACCAGCGACAGCAACAGGCCTCTGCGAAGCCTGCATATAAATATTGAGGAAGCTTTGCCCGGCTGCGCCTCGCAAGCATGGCGTAATAATCTCTCTCACAATTATGAAAAAAACTGATCACCGGAAGCGCCGTTTCCTTCCGAAAGTAAGCCGCCAGCTTTCCGAGCAGCGAGCTGTCCAGAAAGATCAGCGTACAGCGCTCCCTGTCTATCTCTGCCTTCATTTCCCGCATCTCTCTGCTGACAATTCCCGGAAAATAAAACCCCATCTGCCGCAGCATATTTTTTCTGTTGATCCGAACATCAACCCGGTGCAGTACTGTTTCTGCAATCGCAGACAGGATCTCATAGTTGCGTCTGCTTCCCTGCACTCCGCCGATCTGCACATCTGAAAAATCATGAGTTGTAATAAAATATATCTTCATAGCTGCCCGCATCAGCCTACCTCCACGCCGTCAAGCGCCTATCATTTTACCATAGCCGCCCTCAAAAGTCTCTGCCAAAACTCCCTGTAGCTATGATAGAATAGGTACGCACCTATCTTTTGTTCAGGAGGCAGCAAGGCGTGAAGATTTTAATGCTCTCTTCAAGAATACCATATCCTTTGACTGCCGGTTTTCGTATCCGGATCTACAATGAGGCAAAGCAGCTGAAGCAGGCCGGTCATCAGGTGGATCTTCTCTTTTTGTCGCGCAGGGGGGATATGGAGAAGTATGGTTCTGCGCTTTATGGTGTCTTCACGACTGTCCGGGCGGTCCCCTTCTCCCCTGTCAAGGCCGGTGGACAGCTCTTTTCCGCGCTTTTTCACCCGGGATACCCTTTTCAGGTTGCACTGTATCAAAATGGCGGCTTCGCCTCTGCTCTGTATTCCGCATATGCACAGTATGACATGATTATAGCAAATCATATCCGAACTGCAGAATACCTGAAACAGCTGCCTGAGGACAAGATCATACTGGATCTTCATGATGCCATTTCCTACAATTATTACAATGCGATCCAGCTGTCGCGAGGCCTGAAAAAACTCCTGTATCTCACAGAATACCGGCGCGTACTGCACTATGAATGCTGCTGCTCAAGGCAATACAAGAAGACCGTTCTGATTTCTGAAAAGGACAGACAGTGGCTTATAAGTCATGGAGCAAGTGCAAAAAATCTCCACGTCATACCGCTTGCTGTGCGGGACGATATCTCCGTACCGCCAAAGGACTATCACAATGACAGACACGCCATTGCCTTTCTCGGGAAAATGTCCTATCAGCCAAACGCCGATGCCGTTCGCTGGTTTGTCAGAAAGGTGTTTCCTCTGTTACGGAAGCAAGAACCGGAGTTGCAATTCTATATCATGGGAATTGAGCCGCCAAAAGATATACAGGATTTGGGAGGTCACTCCGGCATAAGCGTGACCGGCTTTCTGGAGAACCCCTTTCTCCTGCTCTCAAAGATGAAAGTCAGCGTAGTGCCAATACAGAATGGAGCCGGGACGCAGAATAAATTGCTGGAGAGTATGATGCTCGGCGTTCCGGTCGTAGCCTCACGAATCGCCGCAGAGGGAATAGCCGGAAGCGATGGCAGAGAGCTCCTGATTGCAGATTCACCACAGCAATACGCAGAACATATCCTCTCTCTGCTTCATTCCGAGTCGCTGAGAGAGCGCATCGGAAGAGACGGACAGCGCCTGATTGAAAACAAATACACCTGGAACAGTCTGACCACTCAGTGGCTCTCGCTGCTTAGCAGCTCCGACAGAAAGGATTAATATGTCTGACTTCATGCTTGAAAAAGAAAATAATCTTGATCTCAAAAATCTTTTCTTCTTTCTCCTGAGAAAGTGGCGTTTTCTTGCTCTCTGGACCATTGTCTTCTCAGGTCTTATCAGCTGTATCACCCTGTTAAACGGCATACGCAAGCTCTCAAGCTCCAGCTTTATGGAACAAAACCGCTCCGAAGCAAGTGCACAGTGGGACAACTATACCCTCTCTCTCAGTAATCTTTCCACAGAGAGTGAACGTCTGCGCAACAGAATCGAGACCGACAACAGCTATAAATCTGCTTCTTATGTCATGAGTATTGACCCCAACGCCGTATATAAGGCCAATGCAATCTATTATCTGAACAATATTTATACGGATTCCTCCGGTGCCTCTGTTGAAAACAAAAATACAGTGAGCCTGCTGAACAGCTATAACGCAATTGCCATGAGTTCCAATATTCAGAGCAATATGCTGCCCAGTCAGGCCGGAAAAGAATCCGCCATTCCGGAATCTCTGAACTCTCTCATCGCTATCGCACAGGACAATGGCGGCAAGACCCTGAATATCACGGTGAGCGCTGCAAATGAGGAGGATGCAGTCGCCTTTCTGGAATATGTAGACCAGGCTCTGAACGTCAAAACCGAGGAATTGGTTCAAAAGCTCGGAAAGCATCAGCTCAGCAGAACAGTAAACACTCCCTATATCATCAAGGATGATGCACTGCAGAAAAAAAACACAGATTTTATCAATACTGCCAATTCACTGCAGCAGAGTCTCAATTCTGTGCAAAAGCAGCTGAGTGATCTGAAGGCACCGGAGATCAAACGCTACTCTGTATCCTTCCTGATGACCCAGCTGATCAAAAATCTGATTCTGGGTGTGCTGGGGGGTATCATCTGCTCTGTATTCTTCCTGAGTGCGGGCTTCCTCTGCAGCGATTCTGTCCATGCCGCAGATGAATTTTCCAGAAAAACCGGGCTCACCCTCCTCTCATCCTTCCCCCGCCGACTGTCTGAGTCTCGTTTCAGGAAGCTTGACGCAAGGATACGGGATTACGAGGACGGCTTCTACGGTCGTGTCCCGTTGGAACAGGGTCGGCTGAGTTTAAAAAACAAACTGTCTGTTCTGAAAGGAGCGGAGCGTCCACTCGTCTTTCTTTCCGCATCTGAGGATATGGAGATATTCTCCGAACTGCGGGAGACGCTTCCAGACACAAACCATACTCACTTTCTGACGCCTGCTTCTCTGGAGCGGGAGACACTGAACAAAGCAAAGGAATCTAACGCTGTCTTCATCATCGCCGCAAGAAAAGATCTGTCGAAATATGACGATATTCAGCAGCTCTTTTCATTGCTCCAGCTGCTCCAGATCAAACCGGATGCTGCTGTTTTACTTTAATAGAAGGAGCCTGAACTGTGATCTACCTGAGTGTCGTACCTGCACTGCTGATTTCAGCGCTCTGCTATGAAAAAAGCAGAGCGCGCTATCACAATACAACGCTTCTTTTATATCTTCTCTCCGCCTTTGTGTTCCTCCCCCTGCTGCTCATCAGCGGTCTTCGCGGAGCTGAGGTCGGACTTGACACTCAGAGCTATCTCGAGCTGTTCCAGCATATTCGGGAGCAGTCCTTCTCTGAACTGCTCGTTCTGAACAGCCACGGCACAGCCCGCAAAGAAATCGGCTATGAGTTCTTCTGTAAATTTCTGTCTTTATTGAACAAAAGTGGACAGATCAGCCTCTTTGCTATGGCTCTGTTATTTCTGCTCTGCTTTTGGCATATGATAAACTCCCTGTCTGAATCTCCTTTTCTGTCCATCGCCGTGTTTTATGGCTCGGGGCTCTATATATCCTCGCTCAATATTGCGAGGCAGATGGTCGCTGTAGCCTTCATTGCCTACATGTATTTTATGCTGCTGAAAAAAAAGCACTTGGCAGCGATACTCTGCTGTCTCAGTGCTTTCCTGTTTCATCGCTCATCCATGATCGCAGCTGCGATCATCCTTCTCTTCTTTTTCTTGCCTGTGCGGCGCTGGATCTTCGGTCTTGTAAGCGCCATGGCCCTGAGCTTTCCTTTCGCTTTTCTGATACTTCAAAAATTTTACTCCATCATCCCGAAACGATATGCCCGATATTTGCTTTACACGGAGGGACTGCATTTCGGTCTCGTCACGGTACTATGGGGATTGGAGTTTCTGCTGGTGCTCTATCTGCTCAGCTTTATTCCTGATAAACAGGACAGTCTGACACGTTACGACCGGCACATCTTCTGCTGTGCTGTCTTTACTGTACTCTACATCTCAGCTACCTTTTCGGGAGGAATTGTGCGCTATGCCGACCGTATGGGCTTCTACTTTCAATTCGGCACTATGTTTATCTTCAGCGCTGCGGCAGAGCGTCTCAGAAGAACGCAGCCCCGATTTATCTACTTCCTATATGCCTGTATCGTCTATGCTCTGTTTATCTTCTGGATCTACCGGCACGTAAGTCAGGATATCTCTTATCACTATCAGTTCTTCTTCTGAGCGACCTTTTATGGATTGCGCCCGGCAGCCAACATGATCATCGTCCACAGCAATGGCGCCGCAATCGGAATATTGATATTCACCGCTGCCTGCAACGCATAGCAGAACACAGCAAGACCCAGTGCATAATAATACGCCGACTTCTGAAGCTGAATTCTCTCTGTGTCCAGCAGTGACCTTCCCTTTCGAAAGGCCTCCCGCACCGCGAATACAAGTATGCCGACATGTGACAGCAGGCCCAGCGGACCAACCGTAAAGAGATACTGAATATATTCATTGTGTGCAGCGTCAAAGAACTGTCCTGTCGCCTCCGTCATCTCTTTCCAGCGGTGAATCATCATGTAAATACCAAACGTATCCGGCCCCGTTCCTGTGAGCTTATGGAGCGGAGAGAGGCTTCTGTACTCATCGATACCTGCGCGCCATACATAACCTCGCTGCGTTCCCCATGCATCCCGGAACTTGAGATAATCCGCCAGAGAACCAAATTTCTGCCATGCGGCATCGTAGCTCATGCTGTTTGCATACAGCAGAAGACCGAGCAGTGAGAAGACACATAGCCCGAAGAAGAGATACCAGAGTCTCTGTATGAGAACCGGCGGCGCACTTTCCTCCACCTTCTGCCTTAATTTCCTCCAGTACATCCCCATCGCCAGCAGCCACAGCCCCACCGCTAGGAGCGGAAGCCAACGGAAGCCGATAATCACCTGAAACAGTCCGTGGATTTCCTGTACCGCGTCCCCCTTCACCCTCAGCACATGTCCGATGTAGAGCAGATCTGTAAAGAAGGCAGCGAGCGCCAGCATATAGCGCCGGATTCCCCGGCGTGTCCGGAAGGCGATAAAGGGCAGCCCTCCGAAGAAGCCCGCGAGTGTTAAGTAACCGTTGTCGGATTCCCCCATCGCCATGGCCATAAAGGAAATAATCATCGTCGCAAAGTAAAAGAGTACTCTGCCCGCCCCCTCATCGGACAGCACAAACAGCGTGCCGGACAGGGCGACCACGATGCCGACATAAGCCGTGTAGGTATTAATATTTCCCAGAGTAGAGCTGAACATTGCATACTGTGTCTCCTGCATCTGATCCCGGAAATGCAGCAGATTCATATTGTAGAAATCTGTGATCCCCAGCAGGCAGACAATCCACGAGGTGCAGAGAAAGAGCAGGATATAATTCCTATGAAAATGCAGAAAACGGCTCACGCAGAGATAGGCTCCTGTCATCAGGAAAATATAAAACATTCCGACGTAGCGCCCCTCCTCTCCGGTGATGGCCTGCTGCACATAGGGGTATGCATTTGCAGTGGAAATCAGCGCAAAAAGGAAAAAGGCCAGCACGCAGAGATCTGTCGGGCTGAGCAGCTGCTTAAACCAGCAGCGAAAGCCCATCCTCTTTCTGTCACTGTGCATGCGGACTGCCGCCCGGAATACTCCCCCGGAAAAGATTCCGTAGAGCAGCAGCAGTGCAAACATTCCGAGCGTCAGCACTGAGAGAGTTGCAAACTTTGTCTCGAGTATATTAAAGTAATAATCATCATAGATCAGAGGAAAAACTGTAAACATGAGCGTGAGCCAGAGCCCGGTAATGAAAGCAGGAATATCCCATTTTCTGATCCCGCTCTGTGCCTCCGCAGTCTTCTTCTGATTTTTTTTCATCTCGTTCTTCAAAGCTGATCTTCCTTTCACCCCATTGGTATAAAGCATCTTCCGTCTCCGCGCTGTTTCTCCGCTTCCTCTGCGGCATGGGCTTCCTGTCTCGCCTCTCTCACAAACCGCTCCTGTGAATTCACCTTCTTCCGCCCGCGGGGCTGCTCCTTCACATAGCTGCCGTCGGGAAGGTAGCGGCTCGCCTTGACATTATCCGCGAGCTCTGTGTCGAGATAGTGAAGCACTTTCTGCTGTATTGCCACATCCATAATGGGGAAGACAATCTCAACGCGGTTGTCCAAATTGCGTGGCATCCAGTCCGCACTGCCAAGAAATACGCGGTCCTCTCCCTCCGCATGAAAATGAAAGATGCGGGCGTGCTCCAGAAAATTCCCGACAATGGAGCGCACATGGATATGTTCTGAGACGCCGGGAATCCCGACGCGCAGACAGCAGATTCCGCGGACGATCAATTCGATCTGCACGCCGTCCGCGCTGGCTCTGTAGAGCTCCTCTATCATGCCCGGATCCGAGAGGGAGTTCATCTTAACCCGGATATGGGCTGACTTTCCTGCCTGCGCTGCACGCCGCACCCATAACAGCTCCTCCATGAAGCGATCCCGCATCCAGAGCGGCGCCACAACAAGGCGATTCCAGAAGAGCGGCTCCGAGTAGCCGGAGAGCATATTAAAGAGCGCTGTTGCATCTTCGCCGAACTCTCTGCGACAGGTGAAAAGTCCCAGATCCGTGTAGAGCTTCGCCGTGGAGTCGTTATAATTGCCCGTGCCAAGATGCACGTAGCGCCGTATCCCATCCTCCTCCGCACGCACCACCAGCGTGATCTTGGAGTGGGTCTTCAGGCCAAGCAGACCATAAATAACATGGCAGCCGGCCTTCTCCAGCATCTTTGCCCAGGCGATATTATTTTCCTCATCAAAGCGGGCCTTCAGCTCTACGAGCACTGTGACCTGCTTTCCATTATCCGCCGCCTCCGCGAGAGCCCGGATAATGGGAGAATTTCCGCTGACGCGGTACAGGGTCTGCTTGATCGCCAGCACCTCGGGATCCTTTGCCGCGCTCTGAATAAAGCCTACCACCGGATCAAAGGACTGATAGGGATGGCTTAAGAGGATATCGCCCTTCCGTATATTTGTAAAAATATCCTCTTCATTCATCAGGGCCGGAACCGGCTGCGGCATATGCTTCGGATTCTTCAGCCTGTCAAAGCCCTCCAATTCATAGAGCTTCAGCAGCACGGTGAGATCCAGCGGCCCGCTGATCTGAAAGAGGTCTTCCCGCCCGATCGAGAGCTCATCGCAGAGTATCTTCAGCAGCTCCTGGTTGATGCCCGTCTCCACCTCAAGGCGTATCGCCTCGCCCCACTGGCGGCGCTTCAGTTTTTTCTGTATCTCCAGAAGAAGATCTGCGGCATCCTCCTCATCCAGCTCAAACTCCGCGTTCCTCATGATGCGGAAGGGATGCGCTGCCAGTATATCATAATTCAGAAAGAGCGAGCTGATATTCCGCTCAATGATCTCCTCCATGAGGATGGCTGTAGTCTGGATGCCTTCCCGTTTCCTTGCGAGCTCCGGCGGTATCACCACCACGCGCGGCAGTCCGGAGGGAACCTGCACGATCGCAAAGTCGGGCCTTCCTGCGGCCCTCTTCTGCCTCTTTTTTTCCTCCGGCTGGATGAGAGGCTTCACACCCTTTTTCTTCTGTATCAGCGCTGCGAGGTTCAGGCTCTTATTCCGTATCAGAGGGAAGGGTCTCGATGGATCCACTGCCATCGGAGTGAGAACGGGATAGATAATATCCTGAAAATAGCGGTCCACATAGCCTGCCTCACTCTCGGAGAGCTCCTCATGCCGCCATATGACATACAGCCCCTCCCGCTCCAGCGCAGGCCGCACGGAGCGCTTCAGTGTCGCATACTGAAGCGCCACCATATCATGCGTCTTCTCCGAAATCGCGGAGAGCTGTTCCTCCGCAGTGAGACCAGCGAGATCGCGCTTTGTATAATCTGCCAGTACCTGCTCCTTCAGGGAGGCGACGCGCACCATAAAAAACTCATCCAGATTGGAACTCACGATACTTAAGAATTTGAGTCGCTCAAAGAGCGGAAGCGACTTATCCCGTGCCTCCGCAAGCACACGAAGATTGAACTGAAGCCAGGACAGCTCTCTGCAGACATAGTAATCAGGATTACTGAAATCCACTGTCGCCACCTCCTCTCCATCTGAACCTTTCTCTGTCTGAACCTTTCTCTCTCTGTATCTGCTTACACGCTCCGCTGCTGGCGAAACTCCGGCTCTATTCCGAAGATTTCTCCGAAAAACGCCTTATTTCTCTCGAAGCTAAGCTTCTCCAGCGTCATGTCTCCTTTGTACTGCGTACTGACAACGAGATGGCGCGCATCGTCCACACGCACTTTGTAGTCCGCAGTCTTCTGCTTGGCTGAGCGATCCAGCGCATCTGCAAGCCGTATGATCGCGGTAAATTTTGCCACCTGCATGGGAAGCTCTGACCAGCGAAGGCTGTCCTCCTCATTTTTCAGGACCTGTGCGACCAGCATGTGCTCCTCCCGTGACAGCCCGACAATCTCCGTCGCATGGATGATCTCATAGCTGGACAGACTTGCCCTGCCCATATTGATAAAACGTCCGCAGTGATGCAGCAGCGCCGCAATGTGCAGCAGCAGACGGTCTCTGTCACGGAAGCGCTGAGACTTTTTAAGCGCGTCAAAGATTTTCAGCGCATTCTGTACGACATAGGCGCGATGTGTAGTTCCCTCACCATAGCGCAGTGCAATCTCCTGTACCGCAGAAATAATATCTCCTTCAAAATCATGTGTCGGCTGAATGACTCTGTGATTGAAGGCGTACTCAGCGGCAAGACCATCGATCAGTCTGGTTCCCGCAAACCACACCTCCTCCGCAGCTATGGTATCCAGAACCCTCTGATAAACGATGGATGCCGGAACCAGAACGCCTGCGGACTGCGCGCTGAGCGCAAGACTTCTCTCCAGCTGTGCATTTGTGCGCTTTACTACGTACTCATAAAAGCGCTGCACCGTCGCTCTGTCCGCGCTGTCCTCTCGGATGGGATCCCTCCCCTCCTTTCGCATCAGGCGGTCATAGAGGATGCGCACCGGGTCTCCAATCGCAATCATATGCTTCAGGCGCCGCCCCGCGAGATGGAGGCGACTGTAGATCTCCAGCTCGTGATCTACCATCTCCTCGAGTATCAGCCGCTGCGCGTCTCTTGCCGAGTTCAGCTGCTCCAGCGTATCGCGGATCCGCAGAGCGCCAAGCCGCAGATTCTGCGTACTGACCATGCGTCCCTCGTCATACAGCGTGATCTGCATACTGCCAAAACCCAGCTCCACAATTGCCGCCCCCTCCGCAATCCGGCTGTCGAAGCGCTGCCCGCGCACGGAGAGCGCTTTCAGTCCCAGCATGCGCTGCTCTGAATTTGATATGATCTCTACCTCAATGCCGGTTCTTGTGTGGATCTGGTCCAGCACGATAGCACTGTTCTCTGCCTCGCGCATGGCTGAGGTGGCGATGGCCCGATATGCAGCGCAGCGGTAAGTCTTCATGATCTCTGTGAAGTCCTTCAGCACCGCAATCAGTTCCTGAGCGAGCCCAAAGCTGATCACTCCGCTCGTATAGGTGTCGCTCCCGAGTGCGATTACATGGCGCATGCTGTCCAGCAGGCGTATGCCGCGCACCGCGTCGATCTCATATATCCCCATCTCAATCTCAAAGGAACCGACATCAATGGAGGCAAAGCGCTTTCCCATCATCTGTGCCCCTCTCTAGCAGCAGCCCAGCACCCGGAATCCCCGCGCCTTGGCTGCAACCGCCTGCAGCGCCTCAAGCACCGCGGGCTGTCCGAGGTTTCCCTCAATATCCATAAAAAAGCGATACTCCCAGCTCACTTCAGGAACAGGCCGCGATTCCAGCCGCAACAGATTCACACGATTTCTGTAGAAATATCCAAGAATGTGATAGAGCGCACCGGCCTCGTGCGCAGTCTCCAGAACAAGGCTGAGCTTCCTCGCATCCCGGCGGTACAGCCTCTCTCTCCCCAATATCACAAAACGTGTGGTGTTCTCCGAAAAGCGGTTGACGCGCTCGATCAGCGGGGTCAGTCCATAAAGCGCTCCTGCGTAAGCTGAGGCGATCGCAGCCTGCGTCCGGTCCGCATCATCGCGCACCTTCTGTGCCGCAACTGCAGTATTGGAACAGCTGATCCCCTCCAGTTCCGGATGCATCCTAAAAAAATCTGCACACTGCATGAGCCCCTGCGGATGGGAATAGACGCGCCGCAGCTCCTCCTCTCTCACTCCCGGAAGCGTGAGCAGGCTGTGCGTAACCGGAAGAAAGCATTCCCCCACAATTGAGAGCGAATGATGCATCAGCAGATCATAGGTATCCGTGACGGAGCCCGCAGTGGAATTCTCAATCGGAAGCACCGCGTAATCCGCATGCCCCGCCTCCACTGCATTTACGGTCTCCTCAAAGCACGGCAGATGCAAAAAGCGGATGCCTCTGTTCTCTCCAAAATAATGAAGCGCGGCCAGATTGCCGTAAGCGCCCTCCACGCCCTGATACGCGACGCGATGTGCTGCCGGAAGCTCTGTGACCGCGCGAAAGCCCCTGTACATGATTATGTGCCTCCATGAAGCCTTCTCGCCTCCTCCTGCACGAGCATCTCTCTGATACGCGCCGCAGTGTAGGCACCTGTCTTTTTCTTCCACTCCGGCCCGAGCTCCTTCACAGTGAAGGCCTCACCAAATTCAATTGTGACCGGATATGGACGTACCTTCGGAAACTGAGCCTCCCAGAGACGATCCGTCCCATAGAAGGCCACCGGAACGATGGGACAGCCGCTGCGCTCCGCAATCTTGAAGCTCGCCTCGTGAAAGTCCAGCAGAGTCGTGTTGTCCGGATTTGGATTTCTGGTTCCCTCCGGACAGATCCAGACAGAGGTTCCCTTCTCTGTGAGTTCCGCGGCCCGCTTGATAACCTCCACTCCCTGACGGATATCTCTGCGATTCAGAAACTGGCAGTTCAGAAGCTGCATCCAGCGCCGCAGCGAGGGAACCTTCCATAGACCGTCCTTGGCGATAAAGCCTGTCTGCTTCGGCAGCACCGGATAGGAAGTGATGATATCGAAAAAGCTGCGGTGATTGCTCACAAAGAGCACACCGCCCTCCTCCGGAATATGCTCCAGCCCGCGCACTGTAAGCTTTTCTCTGCCCAGAGCAGTCCTTGTGATGAGCCGGAGGGCTCCCGCGCCGCAGCGTTGGCCAAGTTCTGAAGCCCGCTTCGAGTCAAACTGCTTCCATATCCAGAGCACGCCGAGAAGCGGCAGCCCCAGAACGAGAAACAGAACAATTTCAGAAATACAGAAAAATGCGCGGATCATGCCTCCCCCTCCTCTGCCTTCATCCAATCAGTACACTGCCTCACTGCACACGCTTTCCCGCTGCCATTGCCAGAAGTCCTGCCGCAAATCCCGCGACTGCCGGAAGCGCCCAGCCCATGCCGACGGAGGCCAGCGGAAGCGCCTCATACAGCTGCTTCAGCGTACCAAAGAAAAGTCCCGGAGCCTGCAACACTGTGGGAAGAGAAGCGGTAAATGCTGCCGCTCTGCCGAGAAGGCTCTCCGGAAGGGCGCGAACAAACTCAAACACTGCCGCCACCGTAGTAAAGCCGATGGTCCAGCAAAATACAGTTCTGCTGTAGTGAAAGCTCCCGCCGATGATGCAGAGGAAGATGAGCATAATGGTCAGCGGGTAGAGAAAGACCAGCACCGGAATGGAGAGACTGATGATGCGGCTCAGCCCGACATTTGCCAATCCAAAAGAGAAGAGCGCAAAGCCGATCGCATAGCTCCGATAGGAAGCCAGTTTCGGGAACATCTCTTCAAAGGTCGTCGCGCAGGAAGTCACCAGCCCGACCGCTGTCTTTAAGCAGGCAAAGGTGATCGTAACGCCAAGCAGCACCGAACCAAAGCTGCCAAAATAGTAATTCGCGATTTCATGGAAGGCAATGCCCCCGTCCTCTGCGGCAGCCATCACATTGCCGGACTGGGCGCCCGCATAGGTCAGAGAGCCGTAGATCAGGGCCATCAGCGCAACGGCCAGTGTGCCGGACTTCAGCGTGCTGAGTGAGATTCCCGCGGGCTCTGTGACGCCGAGCTTCCGGATCTCTGTGATCAGGATAATGCCAAAAGCCAGGGAGGCCAGTGCATCCATTGTGTTGTAGCCCTCCAGCAAGCCTGTCGTAAAGCCGTGCTGCAGATAGGCCTCCGACGGCTCAACCGCAGAGACCGGCCCCATAGGCCGGACAAATACAGCAATGATGAGTATACCAAGAAGGAACAGAAAGATCGGATTCAGGATCTTGCCGATCCAGGTCATGATGCCGGATGGTCTCAGAGAAAAGAAAAGTACCACAACGAAGAAAAGCAGTGAGAACACAAAGAGCCCCAGTGTCCGCTGTGCTTCCGGAACATAGGGTAATATACCCACCTGAAAAGAGACCGTCGCAGTTCTGGGGATCGCAAACAGCGGCCCTATCGTCAGATAGAGCGCACAGGTGAAGAAATAGCTGAAGCCCTTTCCGACCTTCATGCCCAGATCAAACAGCCCCTCGCTGCGGGAGACCCCCATCGCGACAATGCCAAGCAGCGGGAGCCCTACGCCCGTGATACAAAAGCCTACAGTGGCAGCGCCAAAGCTTCTTCCTGCCAGCTGTCCCATATGGATCGGGAAGATCAGATTCCCGGCACCAAAAAACATTCCAAAGAGCATGGAACTCAAAAAGATGTAGCTTCGCATGGACAATTTCTGTTTCATAGTCTTCACACTTCCGTTTTCTTCGTTTACTTGCTGCAATTTTGGATATTTCGTTTAAGTATAGCAGAAAACCTCGCGCACGGGAATATATTCCGCACGCGAGGCTATGTGATTTTATATTTTACTTTTAGAAGAAATCTGCTCCCACATCGATGCTCAGCCCCTGCATGGCACAGATCGTGCTGACCACTGCGAAGACCAGAACCGCGCCGAGACTGGCAGTCGTATCGTCCTTGTCGAAGCGCGGCGCGATCTCACATATATCGAAACCGCGCACCTTGCGTGTGCGGAGTATGTGTTTGATGATCGGAATCACGATCTCCGGATCCAGACCCAGAGCCTGCGTTGCACTGACGCCGGGCGCGAAGGCTGCAGAGAAAACATCAGTGCATATGGTGATATAGACATTCTCATGCCTGTACATGAAGTCATCGACATGCCCATACACCTCTGCACTGGATCCGTACTGAAGCATACGCGCCAGCACATAATTGACTCCCCGCTCCTCCGCTGTTTTAAAGAGATTCACTGTATTACTGTGACGCTGAATACCAAGCGGCATATAGCCGAAGGGCAGCCCTCTCTCCTCGCAGAGATCAGCGATCTGACGAAACATGGATCCCGAGGAGCAGCCTTGATCATAGGGGCGCATATCAAAATGCGCATCAAAATTCACAATTCCCATATCCGGCTTGTGCTTTGAGCCTCCCGCCTCCAGCTCTTTTTCAAGATGTGATAGCTGACCCTGATAATGCCCGAAGGTCGTCTCATGCCCGCCTCCCAAAACAATGGGAAAGAGGCCCAGTCCCAGAATCTGCTCCACCGCCTCGCCGAGCAGGGCTTGCGCTTCCTCCAGCTCGATGCCGTCCGTGATAATATTTCCCGCGTCATAGAGCTTCACCTCCTGCGCAAAGGTACAGGGCAGATTCGCCATGCGCCTCCGCACGAGATTCGGCGCCAGTGCCGCCCCGGCGCGTCCCTTATTCCTCCGCACGCCAAGATCACAGCAGAATCCGATAAAAGCAAAACCCTGCGCGCCCTCAAAGTGGGCCGGATTCGCGTTCAGATCCAGTGGCTGTACCCACTGATGCCAGCGAAATGCATCGTAGTCCTCATTGCTGTCAATTCTGCCCTGCCACTGCTCCATTGCACTGATATAGTTTTTCAGCATCTCTTTACCCTGCCTTTGAAAAAGATTTAATATTAGTCGATCAGCACAAGCTTTTCTGTCGCAAGTCCGGCGTCCGGATTCTCACTCACAGCCTCAAGTGCCGGCCAGATCAGGCAGCAAACGCCCTCCTTCAGCTCCTCGCCTTTCAGCTGCCCGCCGTCGCTCAGGCGTCTCAGCTCTGTATCCGCAGAGATCACCCATCTGAGCTGTGAGGAATCTGTCAGCACCAGCTTCTCTCCGTCCTTTTGCACAGACGTAAGCTCCGCATACTCCGGAATAAGCTCCTCACCCACATTCAGAAAAACAGCATAGGCAAAGGTCTGCGGCGGCAGGCTGCTTGCAAAGGCTGTCGATACCATGGACTGAATCTCATCCCCGACCTTCAGCGCAGAGAGCTCTGCCTTCTTACCCGCAGCAATATCATAGAACGCCGTCTTTGCATCCGTATTCAGAATCAGCTCCTGCTCTGTCCCGCTGCCCGCAAGCATTCCCCTGATGCTGATTGCCCCGCTCTTTGCGTCAATTGCGGTGATCACGCCGGGCTGCGCTACACAGAAAGCCAGAGCCTCATCATCGATGCAACCAGTCTCGCCCGGCAGCTCCGCTGTCTCTGCAGCCTCCGTAGCTTCCACAGTCTCCGCAACCTCGCTCGCTGTTGTCTCCGGTGCTGTCTGCTTCTGTGCGCAGCCTGACATCAGGGCAGTCGCCGTTGCAAGCAACAATACATAGTACATCTTTCTCATAAACGATTTCTCCTTCTACCTGTTTTAATATCTTTTATTTCATAGCACACAGCCGCTGATGGATCTCAGAGCTGAAGTGTTTGAGTGATACCGGTCGATGATCTGCTGCTCTGAGGAAGCAGTGACTGCTCTCCCCGACGCAGCGCAGCTCGCCGCTCTGCCTCTCCCGTACCTCATAGTGTATGCAGAGCCGTATGCCATTGTAGGAGCGCACGCGCGTCTCCACCAGCAGGGTCTCCGGGAAGCGGGACATCTGAACATACTCCGCGCTGACCGTCAGCACGGGGGAGATGATTCCCGCGGCCTCCATCTCCGCGTAGCCAAAGCCTGCCTCTTCCAGTGCACTGGTTCTCGCCTCCTCAAACCAGCGAATATAGTTCGAATGATGCGCAATCTGCATCTGATCTGTCTCATAATACTGAATCTTATGCTCCCAGCAATATACCCGCTCCCCGGGCTGCTCTCTCTCAGCTGCCGCTCTGCGCTTCAGGCCATGTTGCTCCATCCTGCGATCTCCTTTCAACCTATTCTTTCTTCACACACCGGTCATCCGCATTCCATCTGCCCACCTGCATGCCATCAGTCCCCGTCTATCAGTGCTCGCCACGGCACAGCCTCTCTTCTCGTTCCCACAAGCTCTTGCCGCTGAAGGCTGCGCGGCCTATACTGTAGAAAACACAGATTAAAGCTTCACTACAGCTGCAGAGAGGAGGAAACTATGGATCGCTGTATCTTTCATGTCGATGTAAATTCTGCCTTTCTCTCCTGGAGTGCCGTAAAACGCCTGAAAGAGGAGCCGACGGCTGTCGATCTGAGAACCATTCCGTCTGCGGTCGGCGGAGATATCAAAACCCGCCACGGTGTGATCACCGCAAAATCCCTCCCCGCAAAAAAGCTTGGTATCCACACCGGGGAGCCCGTGGTCTCCGCGCTCGGAAAATGTCCCTCTCTCGTGCTGGTAAAGAGCGACTTTCAGACCTACCGCCAGTATTCGCAGGCGTTTATCCGCATCCTTCATCGCTACTCCGATGCCGTGGAACAGGTCTCCATAGACGAAGCCTTCCTGGATATGAGCGCCGACTTTCCGGACAGTGAGAGCTCTCCTGCTCAGCTTCAGGAAATACAAGAGCGCGCAGACGCAATCCGAAATGAGATCCGCACCCAGCTCGGCTTCACGGTCAATATCGGCATCTCCACCAACAAGCTGCTCGCAAAAATGGCGAGCGATTTTGAGAAGCCGGATAAGCTCCACACACTCTGGCCCTGGGAGATCCCGGAAAAGCTGTGGCCGCTTCCCATCGGCAGTCTGCACGGCTGCGGCCGCTCCAGCGCCGATGCGCTGAGCTCCTTCGGCATCCGGACGATAGGCGACGCCGCTCACAGCTCTTCCCGCGTCCTCCGCTCCATACTCGGTGAAAAGGCAGGAGCGCATCTGCTAAGAAGCGCAAACGGCATCAGCAATTCTCCGGTGCGCACTGCGCAGGAGGCCGCAAAAAGCTACTCCAACGAACGGACCACAGCGGAGGATATCGGTCCCGACAACTATGAAAAGCTCCTGCCTCCACTGCTGCAAAAGCTCTCAGACAGCGTCGCTAAGCGGATGCAGAGAGATGAAGTCCGCGCCTTCACCGTCGGTGTGATGGTGAAGACCAGCCGCTTTCACCGCCACTCCCGCCAGACCACACTCGAGCGTTCCTGCAATGAGGCTCCTCTCATACGCTCCACCGCAGAGCTCCTGATGAAGGAGCTTCTGCTCTCGGAAAACGGCCTGTTCCGGCAGGGAGACCGCATACGCCTTGTCGGAGTGAGCGCGCAGAATCTGGATCACAGCGCGTATGAGCAGCTCTCTCTCTTCGACTGGGTAGAAAAACACGCACAGCAACAGGCCAGAAGTCGCCGTGATGCCCGTCTCTCCGAGATGATGCAGAAGCTGAATTCCCGCTACGGCGCAGGCACTGTGACCCGGGGCACAGAGACAGAGAAGGAGACACAGGAGAACACCTAGCAGCTCCCTCCCGCCGCGCTTTGCCAACATTCCCCGCCACAATCACTGCTTCAGAACAGGAACAGGAGAAGCCATGAATACACCAATCTACGATTTTGTCTCCGAGTATATCTCCCGCAGGAGCTCGCGTCTGCACATGCCCGGGCACAAGGGGCACGGCCCCCTGCTGATTGAGCAGCGGGATATCACCGAGATCCCCGGTGCGGACGTACTTTCGGAGGCGCAGGGCATCATCGGAGAGAGCCAGCGGAATGCTGCGCGTCTCTTTGACAGCGGCCTGACGCTCTACTCCACAGAGGGCTCCAGTCTCTCAATCCGTGCCATGCTCTTTCTGGCGCTCCAGCGGCAGGCACTGCGAGGCGCAAGCTGTGTCTCCCGCTCTGCAGAGCGACCGCTGATCCTCGCAGCGAGAAATGTCCACAAGAGCTTTCTCTACGCCTGCGCCATGCTGGACTGCGAGGTCGCATGGATCTATCCCGAGTCCCTAAAAGACAACGATACAGCCGGTCCTGCCTCCATCTGCAGCTGTCACCCCGCCCCGGCACAGATCGCCGATGCTCTCCGAAAGCTCCCGCGCCAGCCCGCCGCAGTCTATCTGACCAGCCCGGATTATCTCGGCGCAGTCGCGGACATACGTGGAATCACAGACGCAGTCAATGCAATTTGTGGCGAAGATTCCATTCCTGTGCTCGTGGATAATGCGCACGGCGCGTATCTGCATTTTCTTGACACACCGCAGCATCCGCTGGATCTCGGGGCCTATATGTGCTGCGACTCTGCGCACAAGACACTGCCCGTGCTGACCGGAGGCGCGTATCTGCACCTCAGCCGATGCGCCGCAGAGGAGCTCGGAGCAGGCGCGCGCCAGGCGATGGCGCTCTTTGGCTCCACCAGCCCCTCCTACCTGATTCTTCAGTCTCTGGATCTCTGCAACGCCTGCCTCGCCGACCACTTTAAGAAGCGGCTGGCGGAATGTGTGCGCCGTGTCGATGGCCTAAAGAGCTATCTCACGATGCTCGGCATCCCCGTCCTGCCCTCAGAGCCTCTGAAGCTTGTGATCGCTACCCGCCCAGGAAACGGCCCGGCGCTCGCAGAGCTTTTTCGCCAGCACCGGATCGAACCTGAATTCGCCGATATAAGCTGCCTCGTCTGTATGTTCACACCGGAAAATCCCACGCTCGACTATCAGCGCATCGCAGAGCTCTTTCGAAGCAGCACAGCACTTTGGAACGCTGAGCACGAAGCAAAAGAGGGGAATGCTGTGCGGGAAGCTGATTCTGTCTTGCTGCCGCAGCTTCTTCCACTGCAGCAGGCGCTCTCTATTCGGGAGGCAGTGCTGGCGCCGCAGGAGCTCATCGATGTGCGGCACAGCAGCGGAAGGATATGCGCCCAGCCCACTGTATCCTGCCCGCCTGCCATTCCGATTGCTGTGAGCGGAGAGGTGATTACTGATGCGCAGATCCCCGTATTCCTTTCCTATGGAATAGAGGAAATCGCTGTGGTGCGAGGCGCGCCCAGGCAGTAAATCACCCCACAGAAGGACTTTTTAATACTAGCACGGTTTGTTTTATAAAACTATAAAGTTTTTTGGAAATTTTCATGAGCATTTAAGCAAACATATTTTACAACTATTATTCTTACAACTGATCAATTTCCGGAATCAAGCTATAATAAATCTATTTTCACAAAATTAATCGACTTATCTCCTTTTATATTCCGTTAATCAATCGTTTTCTCTTATCTTTTCTTGTTTCCTTGCAGCCGAGAAAGGGGGGAGTTGCCCATCCATGATACGTCTAGGAATTGGTTTCGCAACAGGAAGAAGAAATTTTCGCAAGGCACTGCGCTCTTATCTCATGATCTGGAATTCCGTAAAGCACACCATGCCGGATTGCGAGGTACATCTGAGTCTCTTTGTCGCGTATGATAGCAACTATCGAAACACCCAATCCACTGATTTTACAAATCTGAGCCAGGATATTGTGGACAGCTTTGATCATATCGTATTTCTGGGTTCTAAAAATATACCTCTGAGTATGCAGATGCTGATTCAGAAAAGTAAGCTTGACAAAAGTGAGGTGGAACTGCTGTTCAACTCCGGATATTCCGGCAAAAGAATTTCTGTACTGTGTGCAGCTCTGCTGAACCACATGGACTACCTGCTTTTCCTGGATGACGATGAATATCCTCTGGCAGTCACCAATAACCATGATCTTGCGCTGTGGAGTGGCCAGAGGGTCTTCTGCTCACATTTACAGGAAATTGAAAAGGCTGACTACACGAACGGCTATCACTGCGGCTACTTCTCTCCCATTCCTCAGCTCCGCTTCACTGAGAGCCTTCCCGAGAAATCTTTCCGTCTCTTTATTGAGGCGATCAGCAATGATATCATCAACTGGAAGCACATCCGCAATTTAATGAAAACCCACGGTGTAACCTATGCCTCAACAGAGATACTCAGCCGGGGCGTTCCAGAAGAGGTTCCTTATGCCCAGGCTGGATCCGGTACAAGCCGCTGTATGTTTTTCTTACCGATCCGGAACACTTCGAGAGTCGTATGGAACAAATCGAAGCGATTCTCCTTCCGGTTCTTCCACAGCTGGCAGATTATTTTAAGAAAAAGCGCTTCTTATCCATACAGAGTGAGTTCCGCAAATACCGCAAAAATGTAAAGAAACACGAGAAGCTGCTGCTGGCAACCCTGCATAGCTGGAATCAGTTAATAGAAGCGATGGAACGCGTCCGCTGATGTAATTTTTCTTAAAAATACACCTCACGGTGCCGTACTGTGCCCGGGCCTGAACAGACCGCCCATATCCACGCCCTCATGCTGAAGAAGCCATATCTTTTTATCTATGCCTCCGGCATACCCGGTCAGGCTTCCATTTCCGCCAACAACTCTGTGACAGGGTATAATAAGTGATATGGCGTTATGCCCGACCGCTCCACCGACTGCCTGCGCAGACATATGCTCCAGCCCCTGTTCGGAGGCGATCCTTCCAGCAATCTCTCCATAGCTCATGATATGCCCATATGGAATTGTCAGCAAGACCTGCCAGACCGCTCTTCGGAATTCAGAGCACATCAGCTCCAGTTCCGGTGTGAAGTCCGGCGCCTTGCCGCTGAAATAAATATCCAGCCATCTCTTTGTCTCTCTGAAAACAGAGAGTTCTCTTTCCTCATGCTCTCTCTCAAGCGTATCTGCGAAGTATTTCTGACCATCAAACCAGAGTCCCGTCAGGGCCTGTCCGTCACTGCCGAGTGTGATCCCACCGAGTGGGGACGCGTAATGCGCTGTATACTGCATTTTCCCCTCCTGTCTTTTTACTTCTCTGTTTATCATCCCGGGATATTTTCTTTCATACTTCCATAATATATGATGGATCAGAAAAAGTGATATTTATTTTGATTCAAAACTATTTTATGTTATACTTTGCTAATGTACAGTTCGCCATCCGGACAGACCGGAGAGTCGATACACACTGCTTCCATGAACATTTGACGGAGGTTACCATGAAAAAATTTAAACAGCTTTTTTCCCTGCTTCTCTGCTGCCTTCTGGCTCTCTCCATGGGCATGACCGCGCTGGCAAAGCAAAAGGACGAGGATGAGGAGGATTACTCCGTCTCTGACGTGGCCTTTGATGTGTCCGATGACCGCATACTCGTGATCTGGTCCGTCGGTGACAGCAAGTGCAGCTACAGCGTCCAGCTGTACAGCTCCAAAGACTTCAAGGCAAAGAACAAGGTCGGAAATACAGAGACGGTAGGCTATAATGCGGAACAGGCAGATGTCACGGAAAAGATTCTCAAAAAGGGCTCCGGCACCTACTACGTGGTTGTCACTTGCAAGAAGCGGGCCCGGGGGCAGGATTATGCCAGCATGTGGGCGAAGGAAACCATCTACTCCGAGGATCTCTCCCTGATCCGTGAAAAGCGAAAGAGCGAGGATTTCAAAAACAGCCGGGAGAGCGAGAAGAGCTCCGCAAGTCAGCAGACAGGCAGCAGCTCTGCAGGCAACAACAGCCCAAAGGGCCCCGGAATTCCTGCAGGCGGCTGGCAGCAGCTGTCCGACGGACACTGGATCTATCTGAACGCGGACGGTACACGCCGCACCGGCTGGTATGAGGTCTCCGGAAAGTGGTACTGCTCCGATCAAGAAGGAATCATGCTATCTTCCGCATGGATGAAGAGCGAAAGCGAATCTGGCGTCTGGTACTACCTCGGCGCGGACGGTGCGATGCTGGTCGATGCGACCACGCCTGACGGCTACAGCGTAGATGTTACGGGAAAATACAAAGAATGACAGAAATTCTTCAAGCCTTGTAGATTTTGTAAGGTAAATGTAAGTGCAAATCGCTATATTTTTTCTGCTTTTTCGTATAAGATCAAAGCATCAGATAAATATTATGAACGAACATCTTAGGAGGATAACCAAATGACAAAAAAGAGATTCTACTCCAGCGCGGTTCCGGTACTCCTGACTGCTGCCATGATGCTTTTTGGAATGGGAACGACTGCCCTTGCTGCAACCAAGGATCCGATCAAGGATGTCAGCATTGAGGTAAAATACGATCTCTCCCACGGTATGTCGAAATCCGATGTCGATGTGGAATGCAACAGCGACGGCGTGTCCGATATCAACGTAAGCGGCATCTCCAACACGGAGTACGGCAAGAGGCCGAAGGTCACCCTCAAGCTGAAGGCGGAGAGGGAGTACAGCTTCAAGGGCATCTCAAAGAGCAATGTCACCCTGAGCGGAGACGAAGCTTACGTAACCAAGACGAACGCGAACAACTCCACCATGACTGTAACTCTGACACTTCCGAAGATCGGCAGCACCAATGAGTCCGCGCTCGAGGTCGGCGATGTCAGCTGGAGCGATGATGATGACGGCTCTGTCGAGTGGGAGCAGGCGAGTGACGCCGATAAGTATGAAGTGAAGCTGCTCCGCGGCTCTTCCACAAAGAACACCATTACCACCAGCAACACAGAGTATGACTTCCGCAGCGACATCCGTGCAAACGGCAAGGGCAACTACACCGTCAAGGTTCGTGCCATCGCCGGCAGCTACAAGGGACAGTGGACTGAGTCCGATGATTTCGATGTCGACGAGGATGTACTGAAGGATCTCGGCGGAAAGATCTCAAGAAATTCCGGTAACAGCTCCAATAACGGCAATGGCGGTCCGGGCAACAAGGGATCTCAGAAGGGCGCATGGCTGAAGGACAATAACGGCTGGTGGTACTGCAACGCTGACCGCTCCTACACCACCAACAACTGGCAGGAGATCGACGGCTACTGGTACTACTTCAACCAGCACGGCTACATGAAGTCCGGATGGCTCGAGAGTCCCTTCTCTCACAAGTGGTACTGGCTCAGCACTGCAAATGACAGCAGCTACGGACGCATGCTCACCAGTCAGTGGGTAGATAACGGCAAGTATTATGTAGACGCAAACGGTGTCTGGGACGGTCAGACAAGAAACTAATCAAACTGCATAGCATAGCACAGGAGGCGCGTCCCGGTGGACACGCCTCCTGATACTTTACAGGGATCGCGGCTTTTCACCGAGATCCCTGTTCTGTCTGCTTTCTTATTTTGAATACTTTGCTTACCGAAGTCTCTCCACAAAGCGCCCGATGCGCTCCATCGCCTCCTTCAGCTGCTTTAGGGAATAAGCGTAGGAAATACGCACAAAGCCCTCTCCGCTGTCTCCGAAGGCATTTCCCGGAACCACAGCGACCTTCTCCTCCTGAAGCAGGCGCGTACAGAACTCCTCACTGCTCAGCCCAAATTTTGTGATGTTCGGGAAGATATAAAATGCGCCCTCCGGCTCAAAACAGGGGATTTCCATTTCTTCCAGACGCTTTAAGAGATAGCGCCTCCGCTGATTATAGGCCTCGCGCATCCGCGCAACCTCTTCGTCACAGTCACGGAGAGCCGTCACAGCTGCGTACTGACTTGTCGTCGGCGCACACATGATCGCATACTGATGAACCTTGATCATCTGCTCCAGTATCGGAGCGGGACCACAGGCATAGCCCAGTCTCCAGCCGGTCATCGCATAGGCCTTCGAGAAGCCGTTGATTAACACAGTTCTCTCCTGCATCCCCGGTATCTGGACAATAGAGGCAGGTGCCTCTCCGGTGTAGGTGAGCTCCGTATAGATCTCGTCTGAGATGACATAGAGATCGTGTTCCTGCACCACCCGTGCAATCTCCTCCAGCTCACTGCGCCGCATAATGGAACCAGTCGGATTGTTCGGGAAGGGAAGCACCAGCAGCTTCGTTCTGGGCGTGATCTTTGCCTCCAGCTCCTCAGCCGTGAGCTTGAAGCAATTCTCCTCCTTCAGCTCCACAATCACAGGAACTCCATCCGCCAGTATCACGCAGGGCTCATACGAGACATAGCTCGGCTGCGGAATGATCACCTCATCCCCCGGGTTCAAAAGCGCGCGACAGGCAAGATCTATTCCCTCCGAGCCGCCGACTGTCACGGTGATCTCTCTCTCCGGATCATAGGACACGGCAAAGCGCCTCTGTAAATAGCGGCTGATCTCTGACTTCAGCTCCATCAGCCCGGAATTGCTCGTATAAAAGGTCCTGCCCCGTTCCAGAGAATAGATGCCCTCCTCGCGGATATTCCAGGGCGTATCAAAATCCGGCTCACCGACTCCGAGGGAAATGGCTCCCTCCATGGTGCGCACAATATCAAAAAATTTCCGGATGCCGGAGGGCTTCATGCCGACTGTCTTCTTCGCAAGCACATCTCTGATGTCTCTCATGCTATAATCAGCTGCCTTTCGTCTTCTTTGACCACATCCATCACAGTTCCGTGATCCTTATACTTCTTCAGTACAAAATGTGTGGCAGTGCCGGTGACAGATTCAATCGGCGCAAGCTTGTCCGCGACAAAGAGCGCCACCTCGCGCATGGTCTTTCCCTCCAGCAGCACTGTAAAATCAAAGGCTCCGCTCATCAGGTAGACCGCGTCCACCTCGTTGTACTGGTAGATGCGCTCCGCTATGCGGTCATAGCCCATGCCTCTCTGTGGGGTCACCTTCACCTCAATCAGGGCCTGCACCTTCTCATTTCCGGTGTTCTCCCAGTTGATCAGGGTGTGATAACCGCAGATGATATTCTCCTTCTCCATATCAGCGATCTCATTTGCCACAGCGATCTCTGACTCGCCGAGCAGCGCCGCAAGCTCATGAATATCAATCCTTGCATTCTTCTCCAGAATCGCCAGTATCTTGTCACGCATAGCCTGTCTCCTCTCAGAAAATCGCGTCCGGAACCAGCTTGAAGAGCTCATCCACCTCCGGGCGATTCAGATATTCCGTCTCTTCTTTATCTACAATCAGCTTGTCGAGCCCGTCCGTGAGATAGCCCACGCAGGCAGCAGGAATGCCCATTTTTGCAACTATCTCTGCAAGACGCATGCCGCTCTCCGTGACCAGAATCACACAGTCCGAGTACAGCCGATACGGATTCAGTCCGTAGAGCTCACACAGCTCTGTTGTGTCCTGTCGGAGCGGAATACGCTTCAGCCAGAGCCGCAGTCCGGCGCGCCGCTCACGCGTCATGCGATACAGCTCCGCGAGCACGCCACCCTCTCCCGCCACGCGATACTCCTCTGCGGCTATGCCGGCTGCTCTCAGTCTCTCAAGTATTTCTTTGCTCTTCGGAGCTGCTCCCTGCAGAAGCTGCGCTGCGTAGTCTGCACGAAAGCGTCTGCGCAGCTCCTCTTGCCACACTGCGGCAGCACACAGCGCACCGCGCTCCCCCGCGTAACCTGCAATTACAATATCCCGCTCCATCAGGTACTCAAAGTATTGCGCTGAGTCCCGCAGCTGCCAGTCCGAGCACCATGGAGAGGCAGAGTATCACCACTATTACGATTGAAATCATCTTTCTCTTTCTGTCATTCATTCTGATCACACCGCATCCGTCTGTCGGCTCCGCCGCGGCCGGACGCTTCCTTTCTCCCGGAGCTCATCACCGGGCAGCTTTGATTTTCGTATTATTCTATGTCAGTTCAGAAAATTTCGCAAGAATTATCTTTGAGCTGCCGCTCTGCAGCCACACATTCACACCAGAATCTTGATCTCCCGTCCGCTCTTCTCGTAGCGGTAATAGCGCACACCCGCTGCATTCAGCATGCGCTTGCTAGCGCGCACCGCAGCTGTGTTCTCATACTTGTCCTCGCCATAGATCAATGTCCGTATTCCGCTCTGAATAATCGCCTTTGCACACTCATTGCAGGGAAAGAGCGTCACGTAGAGCTTACTTCCCTCCAGGCTGCCGCCGCGATAGTTCAGAATCGCGTTCAGCTCCCCGTGTGTCGAGTAAAGGTATTTCGCATTGTAGGGATCGTCCTCCTCGTGCTCCTTCCCCCATGGGAATTCATCATCCGAGCAGCCCCGCGGAAATCCGTTGTAGCCCATGGAGAGAATCTTATTGTCCTCGCTCACAATGCAGGCGCCCACCTGTGTATTCGGATCCTTGCTCCGTCGCGCGGCAAGGATCGCAACCCCCATAAAATATTCGTCCCAGCTGATGTAGTCCTCACGCTTTTCGCTCATCCTCTGCCTCCTGTCTCAAGCTCCGTACCATCCGCCCGCAGCTTGATATGATGATGCCCGGCCGCCTTGTTCATGCGGTTCATCACCGCAAGTCCCAGGTCGCTCTCCGGGAAAGCTTCCGAATATATGATATCTACCCCGTCGCCGTCAAATGCGCGCAGCACTGCAAAGAGATTGTGGGCAATGCTCCCGACGTCGCTGCGTCTTCCGATACACTTCACATCCCCTGCGTCATAGCGCTCCCTTGTCTCCTCCGTCGCGATGATGCCGACGCGTTTTCCGGAAGCTTCCGCCTCTGCCGCAAGCCGGCGTATTTCTGCGATCACCCGCTCTGTCTCTCCATCCACCAGTATCATCTCTGCCCGCGGCGCGTAGTGGCGATACTTCATGCCCGGCGCCTTCGGATGCATCTCCGGACTCAGGGGACGCGTGAGTACAGGATCCACTACGACCTCTCCCAGCAGAGCGCGCAGCATGGGGAGCGTCACCGCCCCCGGACGCAGGAGCACAGGCACCGCCTCCGTCAGATCTATGATCGTGGATTCCACCCCCACCTGCACAGCCCCGCCGTCAATGATCATCTCAATCTTGCCGTCGAGATCCTCCACAACATGCTGCGCCGTGGTGGGACTGGGGCGTCCCGAGGTGTTGGCTGAGGGGGCTGCCACCGGCACCCCTGCCTCCCGGATCAGCGCATTTGCAATCGGATCGCTCGGCATGCGTATGGCCACTGTATCAAGCCCGCCACTCGTAGAAAGCGGAATTCTGTCGCTCTTCTTCAGTATCATGGTGAGCGGTCCCGGCCAGAAGCGCTCCGCGAGACGATAAGCCGCCTCCGGAATCTCCTCGACCAGCGGCGGCAGCTCCTCCATGCAGGAGATATGAACGATCAGCGGATTGTCGCTGGGTCTTCCCTTTGCCGCATAGATCTTCTTAGAGGCCTCCGCATCCAGCGCATTACCGCCGAGACCGTAGACCGTCTCTGTAGGAAAACCCACCAGTCCGCCGCGCCTCAGAATCTCGCCTGCCTCCTTAAGGAGTGTCGTGTCTACCGGCGCCCTGTCCAAAATTTCAATTATGCTGGTTCGCATCTTAACGCCTTCCCGAGCGGTCCTTCAGAATCACGCTGAGCCGCTTATACAGAAGTCTTGTCAGCAGCATGTCAATGCCGCCCTTCAAAAGATTCAGCGGCGCCACGGCAAAAATCGCCATCGTCTGCACATTGACAATTCTTGGATTGATCGCCGTGCCCATCCCGACAATCGCATCGAGCGGCATCCCATAGAGCTCAGAAAACTTCGGCAGCAGATAGACTGCATTAAATGCAGAGCCGAAGACTGTCATGCAGAGCACACCCACGAAGCAGGCGAGCATTGCCATGTGCTTCGTTTTCTTCTCAAGATAAATAATCCCTGCCGGCAGAACCATCGCGCAGCCCACAGAAAAATTGGCCAGCTCTCCGACAAAGGCGGTTGAGGTGGACTTGATCACCAGCTTCAGAAGTATCTTGATAAACTCAGTCATCACTCCCGCCACCGGACCGTAGGCAAAGCAGATGATCAGGATGGGAAGCTCCGAGAGGTCTATTTTATAGAAGGGCGGCGCAAAGGGCACAGGCAGCTCTATCGTCATGAGAACCGCACTGATGGCAGAGAAGATGCCTATCATCGCCAGCTTCCGCGTGGAGAGTATGCGCTCTCTGTCGCCATTTTTCAGATGAATTCTCTTCTCCACCACATACGCAATGAGAAAGATCACAAATACCAATGCCGCAAATTCCGCGACAAACAACATATTTTCCGCCACTTTGTTCTGAAGATTGCTCATTGTTTTCCTACTATCCCCCACATGTCGTCAGTTTCAAGCCCCAGCCGCCAGCACGCCACACCGGCGATATTTTGACTGCGCACAGCATCCAGCTTCAGCTGCATGGAGCGGGCCTCCTCCATCCAGATATAAGCTGTGCTTCCATCTTCCGCCCGGCTGTTCCCTGTATACTGCCCAAGCGTCTCGTCCCATTTTAGCTGCACCGCATTTTTCTGCACCCAGTCCTGCGCCCCCTTCATACTGAGAGCCTCACTGCTCAGGGTTCCGTCTCCCGCCTTCTTCCAGAGCCGCGTGTAGAAGGGCACTGCCGCTACAAATCTGTCCCCCGGTATCTCCCGGAGGCTGTCCTCGATTCCGCCCGTAAAGAAGGGAAGGGAGGAGCTGCTCCCCATATCATCTCCCGCGGTGTGTTCATCATACCCCATGTTGATCACATAATCGCAGAACACCGAGAGCTCCGCGCGGTCATAATGCCAGTTATAGGACGCCGGATTCGGCACGTCAACACTTAAATACAGCCCCCGCGCCCTGCATGCCACAGAGAGCTCCCGGACAAACTCCAGATATTGCTTCACTGCGTCTCTTCTCAGGAGCTCAAAATCGAGGTTAATGCCGTCAAAGCCGTAGCGCTCTGCATCCGCCATGAGAGAGGAGATCAGCTTCTCTCGCACAGAGCTCCGCTTCAGCAGGGTCCCAAGCGTCACACTGCTGTCAAAATTGTCGAGCAACGCCCAGACCTGAAGTCCCTTTGCGTGCGCTGCGTCCACATAGGAGCGGCTCGCAAGACTCTGATACTCTCCCTCATTGCCGCGAAGTGAAAACCAGGTCGGAGAAATCACTCTGAGTCCGTCCGCCCTGTCCGTCACAGCGCTCAGATAGCGATTCGCATCCACATTGCTCACCTGATGCCAGCCAAGAACCAGCTTTCCGTCGAGGCTGTGCGCACTGTACTCCGGCGCAACGAAATCATGCGGCACGGCAAGCTGTTCCGCGGCATAAAGTTTCCGAACTCGGATATATCCGGTGATTCCATCCTCCGACATCACGCGCTGCCAGCGCTCCGTATCGGTCGTCGCATTCGGATGATCCGGAATGATACGCACACTGTCACCCTTCTGCAGCTCCCGGACGATGGCTCCCTTCCCGGAGGGGCGTGAGCGCATCACAGTGTGCCCGCGCAGCCCTGCCACCGCATCGCTCTCCTTCACCTGCCCGACAAAGATGCGCTTCACCTCTCCATCGGTGAAGGGCTCCATGCGGATATCCGTATATCTCCGGATCAGGGTCTCTGAGAGCCAAAGCTTCTCCTGCTCATAAATAAACAGCGGCTTTTCGGACTGCTGCTCCTCCGACAGACTAAGCTTTACCACTTGCTCCGGAAGGACATATACAAGCAGCTCCTCTGCCTCATCCCAGTAAAAACGCTTATTCAGTATCGTCTGCACCCACTCCACGGGGAGATAGCACTCATCTCCCCGGTACAGCGCGCCGGCACTCTGCAGCTCATAGTTGTACATGATTGCCGCGCGGTCTCCACTCACCCCAAAGAGCTCCTCCTCGGACATGTGCTCCCGGCTCGACCCATAGATTCCATACAGCTGCCAGGCCCCAAAGCACGCCAGCAGGAACACCGGCAGCATAAAAAGCCGCATCAGTCTGTTCTTTTTCCTTTTTCTGCTCTTCATCTGTTTATTCCGATCTGTTTATATCACTCTGCGCCCGCCATCATATTTTTCTCATCTAACAAAAGAGGACTCCCAAAAGAGTCCTCTAAAGTATAGCATACAAATCGATTTTATTGCATTTCCCTTTTGCATCCGCACCACAGTTTTCGTCGAGTTTGCAGGCCCGGCGGCGTCTGGGATTCGAACAATAGCTTCTTAAAATGAAAGGAGGCGATCCTGCCGTGACACATGAACCGCACTGTCCGTTCCACTGTATCTTCCTGCGATTCCGGACGCAGATGATATCTTCCACAGACTTTCTCCTGCGGTCTGAACCCAGTCGCTCCGATCTGTGCACTCTGCCTTCTCTCTGTGTTTTTGTTCCGGGTACCGCTCTGCTCTGCAGAGTGTCCTCTGACAACCATTTCCGGCAATACCTAGACCTTCACGCTGCCCGCCGAGGGAGGACTCACATTCCGGAGCGCCCGGTCAGAGATGGATTATTCCCTGCCCTCCGGAAGCTGTACCTCCATCAATATAAAAGATATCTGGGATAATGCTGTTTTCTCTGCTGTAAATCTGATTCCTGTGAGCACCTGATTCCTGTGAGCACCTTCATGATCCCGGCTTTCAAAATTCCTCATCCGCGACCATGAACTGCCGCTCTGTCTTCGCCCTTCAGTCTTAATTCCTGCTACAATTTCAGTTCTGCTGTTTATACTTCCGAATGGAAATGAATTGATTCAGATTCCGGAAATTCCGGAAATTGGAAATGTCCTTGACGCTGCCTGTTTCTGGGGGACAAGATCAGTCGTCTTTCGTCTCTGTTGCAGGCCACCTCTCTTTCTCCATCTCATCCATAGCATAACGCCTTTTCTGCACCCTTTGCAAAGCAAAATGTACGTTCGGAACGGTATATCGTCCCATTCGCTTTTGATTGCCAAATCATATATTCCGTTGTATCATGTGTGAAAGGAAAGGAGTGATGTCCATGAAAATAGAGCGCATCAGTGACACACAGATCCGCTGCACACTCTCCAACTTTGATCTCAGTGAACGAAATATGAATATCGCCGAGCTTGCGTACGGCAATGAAAAGGCACGCCGTCTGTTTCGGGAAATGGTTCAGAAGGCTTCCGCAGAGTTCGGCTTCGAGGTAGAGGATATTCCGCTGATGGTAGAGGCCATTCCACTCTCCAACGAAAGTGTCATGCTGGTCATTACAAAGGTGGACGACCCGGAAGAGATGGATACGCGTTTTTCGCGCTTCTCTCCTGCGCCGGAAAACGATCTCTCGGAGCCTGACCCCAGCGTCTCTGAGCCCGGATTGGAAAGCGCCGAGGCCTTCACCGCAGTCCGTGATCAGAATAAGGAAACAAAGCCCATCGAGCGCATACGCATATTCAGCTTTCCGACTCTTGACAAAGTGATCGAGGCAGCAAGAGCAGTCTCCGGCATCTCAGGTGAAGGAGAGATACTCTACCGCAGCCCTGCAAACGGAAGCTACTATCTCCTGCTGCGTGAGGATCCCTCAGAGCCCGCGCGTTTCGCCTCTCTCTGCAATAAGCTTGCGGAGTACGGTACTCGCGTCCGTCAGAACTACTCCAGTGATTCCTATTTCCGGGAGCACTATGAACTGATCCTTCGGACACATGCTCTGACCTCGCTTGCAAAAATCTGAAATCCGCCGCAAATTTGCATGAAATAATTTATATTAGCACAAACTAATATTTAATTCAAGATTGTTCCTCATAAAAAGCATGAATTCAGGGATGTTTGCTTGAAATTTATCAATCTCTCATATACAATATGACTGGTACATCATAAAAACATTCTAAATTTCTTAATCATAAGGAGGAACTGTTATGGCTCGCAAAATTAGTGATGCCTGCGTAAGCTGCGGCAGCTGTGTTGGTGAGTGTCCTGTTGGTGCAATCTCTCAGGGTGAGACCCAGTACGAGATTGATGAAGCTTCCTGCATCGACTGCGGTGCATGCGAGGGTGTCTGCCCGACCGGCGCTATCTCCGAGGCTTAATCCCTCAACGTAATATGTAATACAAGAAGCTTCTTTCACACGGTGTTTTAAACAATATATCCCTTTCTTGCTGGACAGCCAGTAGGAAAGGGATTTTTTATTGCTCACCTATATCTTTCGTCTATTCTTCGATGTAAAGGAAATATAATATTAAAAAACCGAGGATAAAATCAGTGTATCAAGCATTATCAATTCATTTATCGGATAATTCGATAAGGTAAAATAAGTTTCGCAAATTCAATTGAATAACAAAATAGACACAGTCTATTGCCATCGGTAAAATTAAGCTACCACACAAAATAATCCGAAGGAGGCAATAAACTATGTCTGGTAACATTATACAGTTAAACGAAGATCTCATAAAGAACAATCTTAAGGATCTGGTCAGAAACAGTGTTGAGGAGACACTCAACGCTCTGCTGGATCATGAGGCTGATGAACTGGTCAGGGCTGATAAGTACCAGCGCTCTGCTGAGCGCCAGGGATACCGTTCCGGCCATTATGATC
>NZ_JAUSTO010000009.1:0-93809 GCF_030812885.1 Moryella indoligenes | reverse complement strand
GAGGAGAAGGCTAGCAACGCTCAGCTGAACGACAAGCACGCCAACGCGGGCAAGAACAACTTTACGAAATATGGCAAGTGGTACGGCGACAACGGCGCATACTGGTGCCAACAGTTTGTGAGTTGGGTTTTTTATCAGGCTTGCGTGCTTGCTTCTGCCCGGAGGAAACATCCTGCTGGGTGGTCTATGCAGTATGATGGTACCTGGAATTACATGAAGGAAGACGAAACCTTTGCAAAAAATGAGTGGCTTTATATCAATGGCCGCTGGTACGTCTTCGATGCTTCCGGTCGAATGATTAAGGGCTGGTTCAAGGCTGAGAGTGACTGGTACTATCTGGGAGAAGATGGTGCAATGCTCGGCTCACAGTGGGCTGTGATTGGTGGAAAACATTACTACTTTACTCAGTCCGGCACGATGGCTAAGAGTGCTTACGTCAAGGAGAAAAAACCTTTTGCAAGCGGAAAACATATTTATTACTGGGTGAACTCACAAGGCGAATGGCAGCCGGAAGGCGACACGGAGGCCCCGGGAGAAGAGTTTGAAATAGTGTCTTGATGGAAAAAGAGAGGGCGGGATGTCCTGCCCTCTTAATTCTGCTTCTTTCCGTAATACTTTTCCCACAAATCGGGATATGTATTTTGATACCACTCAACGAATGAACCGTAAATTTCTTTTTCGGCTGCTTCACGTGCAGCAATAGCGTCTTCTATGCGTGCATAGCTTCCGAGCCAATATTGGTGGCGCTGGAAGGTTAGATAGGCATGAAATCTATTTTGCTTGGCTCTATAGGTAACACCTCTATGCCCAGTGGTATTGTTTCCGTTCAATTTCTTTCTGTCCAGTGTGCAGCTTAAACAGCTCCCACCCTTTGAGGTATCTAGTGATCGTTGTATTCCTAACTGCAAATGTTTTTTGGCGCAATTAGAACATTCTCTCGCATCCCCGTGCAATAATTCTGAAAATCTTACAAGCGTTTTATCGCCACATTTATGGCATTTACATCTTGCCAGGTATGAGTTAGCGCATTTTTTTTCATCGCAAAATCCTAAAACTTCAAGATCGCCAAACATTTCCCCTTTAAACGAATTATAATATTTTTTTGCCTTGTTGAGACGTTCTTCAGCTCTGCATGTAGAACATCCGGTTAGAAAGAGGCATATCTTGTCAGAAGGTATTTCACGCTCTTGTCCGCATCTTGTACAAACAACAATGTATTTTGCCGGTTTAGAACTAGATTGCCTTAGAATCTTGAGACATCCGTAAGTTTCGCCTACAACATATTTTCTCATATTGTTTCCTTATTACTAGGCGTTTAAGATCAAATCTTCAACGACTTGTGATTTTGATGTCTTACGCTCTGCCGCTAAAAGTGCGAGCCTCACAATTGCGTTTTGCGATATCGTGAATCCTACAGGTTTTTTATCGTTTTCAGCATCCTCAGAAATTTGAAATATTTCTGAGACTTTTTCGGCATCGAGATAATCCTCTGCCCATTGCTTGGCGGATTCGGGAGACAGAGGTATTAGCTCCTCTCCTTCACTCCACGTATTCTGCTCGATAGATACAGCATACTTTGTACTGGGCCCGCCAAAGCCATGAAGGAAAAACTCACCGTTTCTCTTTTGATAGAGTTTCTCACGGATATACTGAAAGCCGCTTCCAGTTTCACGTTCTCCCATCAGGGTAGATGTACTAGTATCATACCTCCGTTGATTAATTATTTTTTTCATCCTTCTTCACCTTGAAGCCAATTAGACGACAAAAATCCTGTCTTGCCTCCTCTTCCTCTGGCTTTTTTCTGGCGCGCCCCACAAGGCTATCCAGAAAATTTGCATATTCTTCTTTGAATTCTCGCGCGGAGTAAAACGACTTATCCTCAAAAGTCTTCGTGGGAGGGTAACTTCTTATGATTCTTATCAATCTCAAATGCGGGCCGTAGTAAAGATATTCCGAATAGCCAATTTCACCATCATCATGCTTGTACACGTTAGAACCAATGCAAAACATTCCCGGAAGAAGTTCTTCTGGCTCAATCCCGTTAGCTTTAAACAGGTTACCTCTGCTCATTTCTTTGGCCTCCTTCTTGCCTGTCTCAACAAGTTCAACTTGTGTACATACTAACATACGTTTATATAAATGTAAATACCTGTGGCGTTTATATAGTATGAAGCGTGCCGAGGAATGCCCCGCTGGTGGGGGAGCTAAAAAACATATCTGTCACACGAAAAGTCACACGAATGCTTTCAATCCTTAATTTTACGTGCATTTTAATGGGTTCGAATCCCACTATCTCCACTACCTGAAAATCCCGGAATCCGCCTGTTTATTCAGTAAGCAGGCGGATTCTGGGATTTTTACTTTGTGGAATGCAGAGCATTCTCTGTTTACTGTGGAAGCACAGCGGTGGCTGTACTATAATAGCCTCATGTGATTTTAGGAGGTCATTATGAGCAAGCTTGGAAAAAAGAAGAGTAACAGGGAAGGCAAGGCAAAGCAGCTGCAGCAGCAGCTTCAGGCGTTGGAGAGGAAGAACGCTGCAAAGGGGAAGAAGTAATGGCAGAGATGCAGAGGACGGAGGAGCTGTACTACAGAGATGCGCATCAGACGGAATTTACGGCGCGGGTGCTCTCCTGCACTGAAGATGAGAAGCGGAAGTGTTACAGGGTGATTCTAGACCGGAGCGCATTTTTTCCGGAGCAGGGCGGACAGAATTCAGACCGGGGGATTCTCGGCGGGGCAAAGGTGCTGGAGGTGCATATCCGGGATGGAATCATCACCCACTTTGTCTCCGCACCGCTTCCGGAGGGAGAGGAGATAGAAGGGCAGGTTGACTGGGCGCGGCGATTTGAGTTTATGCAGCAGCACAGTGGAGAGCATATGCTCTCCGGGCTTGTGCACGCGCGCTTTGGTTATGATAACGTGGGTTTTCATCTGGGGGAGACAGAGACACAGCTTGATTTCAGCGGGCTTATTACGCAGTCGGAGCTTCAGGAGCTGGAAGAGCAGGTCAACGCCGCGCTGTGGCAGAATCTTCCGGTCCGCGTGTACTATCCGGATGCAGAGGAGCTTCAGAAGCTGGATTACAGGAGCAAGCTGGAGCTCACGGAGAATGTACGCCTTGTGGAGATTCCGGGAGTAGATCTCTGTGCCTGCTGTGCGCCGCATGTGGAGCGGACTGCGGAAATCGGCATTGTAAAAATCGTGGACTGCATCAATTATAAGGGCGGTGTGCGCATACATATCGCCTGCGGTATCCGCGCGCTGCGGGACTATGCCCAAAAGCAGACGGCGGTGGAGGCGATCTCTCGCTGTCTCTCCGTGAAGCGGGGAGAGGTGTCGGAGGCCGTGCGGGATCTGAGGCAGAAGCTCGGCGAGACAGAGGCGGTCTGCGCGGGACTTGGCAGACAGCTGCTGGAGTGTAGGGCGAATGAATTGCCGGCAGCAGGGGAGAGCAGACACGCGCTGCTCTTTACAGAGCAGGCAGATCTAGGGGCGATGAGAAATATCGTAAATGCGAGGGCAGAGCAGTATGCGGGAGTTGTCGCCGTATTTTCCGGAGCAGACACGAGTGGCTGGAGCTTTGTTCTTGGAAGCGGTGCAGTGGACTGCGCAGAGCTTGCAAAGTTGCTTCGGACGAAAGGGTTTAAGTGCGGAGGAACGAAGAGTTATCTGCAGGGGAGCGCTCCGCTTACGGAGCAGGAGATACGGACACTCTTTCATGAGCTCTGAGGGAGATGCGGGAAAGTATTCCTGTTTTTTAAAAGCTTTGTAATAATCTCTGCGCAAAAATATGATACAGTAGCAGCGTATCAGAAGAAGAAAGAGGTGCGAGGATCATATGAAAAATACAATATGGATGAAGAAGGCAGCAGTGGTGTTTTGTGCAGCGGTGTGCGCGGCGGCATTTGCCGCGTGCGGCCAAAAGACGGTGAAGGAGTCCGGGGCGGCTGCGGAGAGCAAAACTGAGGCGGAGAGCAAGGGCTTTCAGGCAGAACTAAACTATGATTATGCAAACACCGTAAACAATGACGCAGAGGCGGTGATCAAGTTGCTGGGAGAGCCGGAGAGCGACAGAGATGACGGCGTAATCCGTGCGATGAGCTTTGACGGCGGAAAGAAAAAGGCGCTTCTCTACAATGAGAATGAAGATGTGAATTATGGGAGAAGTGATTCCTGCTGGGCACTGGAGGCGAGCGTTGGAGAGCTCTTCGTGCTGAGTGAGGAGCCGGAGAGCAGTGAGGCGTTCTTTGAGGCGCTGCGTCTTGAAGAGAAGCCGGAGAAGCAGAGCTCCAGGCTGGTGGACGGCTATGCACTTGCGGAGGGCAAGGAGGTCTACCATTTCTTCTGTGACGGATATGAGATGGAAATACTTCCGGAGAGCGACGGCAGCATTCATAGGGATTCCCGCGCTGTGATCCTGGCTCCGCTTGAGAAGGAGGAGCCGGAGAGCGAGGAATCCGAGGAAGAGACAGAGACAGCGGCCAATTAAGCGGCACAGAGTACGGAGGCATATCAGATGAGAGAGCGTGCAGAGAGGCGGTTTGTGCTCGTCACAGTGCTGATGGCAGTGTGGATTTTTTCCTGTGCCCTCGGCATCCGCGTCCATGCGCTTGAAAAGCCAGATGTCGCGGCGGAGGGGGCGGCACTCTACAACGCGACGAGCGGTGAATTTATCTTTGAGAAGAATGCGAATCAGCAGTTTTATCCCGCGTCGATCACCAAGCTGATGACAGCACTGCTTGTTCTGGAGAACAGCGCGCAGAACGAGACGGTCTGTTTTACGGAGAGTGCGACTGCGCATCTGGAGTCTGGAGCGGTGAGTCTCGCGCTGAAAAGCGGAGATAAGCTGAGCGTAAAGGATGCGCTCTACGGGTTGCTCTTAAAGTCTGCAAATGAAGTGGCAAATGGGCTCGCGGAGCACGTCTCAGGCAGTGTGCCCGCCTTTGCGCAGCGCATGAATGCGCGCGCGGCAGAGCTCGGCTGTACGGGGACGCAGTTTCAGAATCCGAACGGACTGACAGACGCAAAGCATCTGACGACTGCACACGACATGGCACTGATCGCAAAGGCCTGCTTTGAGCGGGCGGATTTCAGAGAGATAGAGCGATCAACCGTCTATCACATTCCGGCGACCGCGAATCGTCCGGAGGGAACGACCATTGTTATGGGACATAAGATGATCTCTCCGGGGAGCTCCCTCTACTATCCCGGGATACTGGGCGGAAAGACTGGTTATACCAGCGCAGCGGGAAATACACTTGTGACCTGCGCGGAGAGGGACGGAGTCCGCCTGATCGCGGTGGTCTTGAAGAGCCGTTCTACGCATTATAAAGACACGAAGGCCATGCTGGACTATGGCTTTGCACTCTGTCGGGGAGCGCAGCAGCCGCTTCCGGATGCACAGAACAGCAGCGAGCGCTCTCCGGAACAGAACGCGGCAGCCGCTGTATTGAGAGAGAGCATCGGGCCGCAGGGCAGTGCGGCAGCTCCCTCTGTACCGGAGTCTGCTGCGGGAGATGTTTTTGAAGCACAGGAGAGGACTGGAAATGCCATGGTGCAGGCGGCCGGTACAGAGGACAGTGGTCCCGGAGCAGTAACTCCCGGCTGGCACGAGAAGGAAGGGCGCTGGCGCTACGGAAAGGCCAACGGAGTCTATGCGTGTGACGAGCGGCTGGTAATCGGTGCGTTCGAGTACTGGTTTGATGCGTCCGGGCTTATGATAACGGGATGGCATCAGGACGCAGCCGGTGCCTGGTATTATCTTCGCCCCAGCTTTGGCGGTATGAAGAAGGACTGCTGGCTTCAGGATGGAGGCAAGTGGTATTATCTCGGGGCTGACGGGAGGATGCTCACGGACACCGTGACACCGGATGGCAGCCGGGTTGGCGCAGATGGCGTATGGACGGAGTAAAGGGATGCGTATACAGGAAGCAGCGGCACTCGGAGTGCTTGCGGGCGCAGGACTTACGGCAGCATGTTTGAAGCGCTCTGCATGGGAACGGAGCTCGCTGCGCGTGGCGGAGTACACGCTGCACAGCAATAAGCTTCGGGGAGGAGAGCGGGTTTTTGTCTTTCTCTCAGATCTGCATGATGCCTGCTTCGGAGCGGACAATGCTGCACTGATTCAAAAAATAGAGGATCTCCGGCCGGATGCAGTACTGATCGGCGGAGATATGATGACCGTCAAGAAAACGGCGGAAATCGGGCTGACGCTCTCACTTGCAAGACGGCTTGCGGAGCGCTGGCCTCTTTTCTATGCAGAGGGGAATCACGAGTCGAGGCTCAACCGGGACCGGGGGCGCTACGGGGCTCTCTATGATGAGCTTCGCGCGGAGCTCTCCCGCTATGGCGTCTGCTTCCTGCGGGATGAGAGTGTTCATTTCGGAGAGGATATCGAGATCTCAGGTCTCTTTATCACAGAAAATTATTACAGGCGCTTTCACTGTGATCGGATGAGAGGGGAGTATCTGAGCGCACATCTGGGCGTGGCGTCAGAAGGGCGTTACCATATTCTTATGGCTCATTCCCCGCAGTTTTTTGAGGCCTATGCGGCCTGGGGAGCGGATCTCACTCTGGCAGGTCACTTTCATGGCGGGACGATACAGCTGCCTGGGCAGATTGGTCTTATGACCCCGCAGTTTCAGCTGTTTGAGCGTCGCGTCACAGGACTTCACAGGCTGGGGCATAGCAGCATGATTGTGAGCCCGGGACTTGGCACTCACAGCATTAGACTGCGAATCAATAATCCGCCGCAGATCGTTGCGGTACATTTAAAGGGTGCGGAGAAAGAATGGCAGAGGAAATTTCACTGAAGCTGGAGAAATTTGAGGGTCCGCTGGATCTTTTGCTCCATCTCATAGAAAAAAATAAAATCAATATTTATGACATTCCCATCGCGGAGATCACAGACCAGTATATGGAGTATATGGCGGAGCTTGAGAGGGAGAATCTGGAGCTCATGTCCGAATTTCTTCTGATGGCGGCGACTCTCCTTGATATCAAGGCGCGCATGCTCCTGCCGCGGGAGGTGGATGAAGAAACCGGCGAAGAGCTGGATCCACGCACCGAGCTGGTGGAGCGCCTGCTCGCGCACAAGAAGTACAGACTGATGGCGGAAGAGCTTGCAGACAGAGAGTTTGAGGCAGCGCAGGTGTTGTACCGTGCACCTTCTATTCCGAAGGAAGTCGCCTGCTGGACCGCTCCCGTAGATCTGGATGCGCTCTTCAAAGATGTGACGCTCTTGAAGCTCCAGCAGATCTTTGCACAGGTGATGCGGCAGAGAGAGAAGCGAATTGATCCGGAGAGAAGTCAGTTTGGAACGATCAGGCGGGAGCCAGTCAGCCTGAAGACGCGGGTCGGAAGTCTTATGCGCTATGCAAAAAAGCACAGGCGATTTTCCTTTCGCTGTCTTTTAAAGAGGGAGAGCACAAAGACAGAGGTGGTTGTTACCTTTCTTGCTGTGTTGGAGCTCATGAAGGTCGGAAGAATCCGGGCAGTGCAGGATGGCTTCGGGGATGAGATCTCCATTGAGGTGCAGGAAGGAGCCTTTGATGAGGCTCTGGACCTCGACGAGATGGAGGAGCTGTAAGCTGGACAAGGAAGAACTCATCACGATATAATGGGCAGGAAAAAGAGGGAGGCGCGCGGGAGATGACGACAGAGGAAGCACGGAAGCAGGAGGCTATCGTGGAGGCAGTGCTCTTTACGATGGGGAAGTCTGTGGAGAGCAGTGAGCTTGCGGCTGCGCTTCAATGTTCCCAGGAGGAGGCAGAGGAGGCCGTACAGCGTCTGCGCCGTCGCTGCGAGGAGGAAGAGCGGGGAGTACAGATTCTGAAGCTTGAGGGCAGCTGGCAGATGGCGACGCGCAGAGAGTACTATGATGCGCTGATACGCGTCGCAAAAGCGCCGAAGAAGCAGGTGTTAAGCCAGGTGGTGCTGGAGACGCTCTCGATTATCGCTTACCGCCAACCCGTGACAAAGACGGAAATATCAAAAATCCGCGGGGTCTCCTCGGATCATGCGGTCAACCGTCTTGTGGAATACGGGCTGGTATACGAGGCAGGCAGACTGGATGCGCCCGGACGCCCTGCGCTGTTTGCGACGACGGAGGAATTTTTGCGGCGCTTTGGCGTGGACTCAAAGACAGATCTTCCGGAAGTCACGCCGGATCAGGAGGCGGAGATCGCGGAGGAGGTTCAGAAGGAGCTGAAGTTTCGTTTTGATGCAGAGGAGGATGCAGGCAGTGGAGCCACGGAAGATAAAGATTAAGTATTTTACGGATGCGATTGAAAAACTGCGATACATTGATGGAAAGAGTGACTGGATTGATCTTCGGGCATCCGAGCATATTATTATGAAGCAGGGAGAGTTTCGCCTGATTCCGCTGGGGATTGCGCTGGAGCTCCCGGAAGGCTGCGAGGCACATATCGTACCCAGAAGCTCCACCTTTAAGAATTTCGGCATTATCCAGGTGAATTCCATGGGCGTCGTCGATGAGAGCTATTGCGGAGATGGTGATCAGTGGTTTTTCCCTGCCTATGCCCTGAGAGATACAGAAATACAGCCAAATGACAGAATCTGTCAGTTCCGTATCATGGAGCATCAGCCGGCATTATCCTTTGAGACGGTAGAAAAACTGATGGGAAAGGACCGCGGGGGCTTTGGAAGCACCGGTGTGCAGTGAGGTGAGAGTTCGGTTTTATGACGGAGAAGAAAATGTGGAAACATGAGGGGGGCAGGGTGCTGAAGCAAGGACTCTGCCTTGTGTTGTTTTTCTCCGTGCTGCTGTCCGGCTGCGGAGAGCGCGGGCGGACAATACGGCAGTACCGGGAGAGCGGGCTTGAGGCGATGGAGCGCGGAGATTACAGCGCGGCGGCAGAGGCCTTTCATCACGCGATGGATTATTACGGGACAGCAAAGCAGGAGGGTACGGAGCTGGATATACTTCGTTATCTCGCAGAAGCGGAATTTCGCGGCGGGAATTACGAACAGGCGTCAGACTGCTATCAGGAGCTGCTGGAGCGGGACGGAAGGCGCCCGGAGTATCTGGATTTAAAGAGCAGCTGCATCGTAAAGGCCGGAGGGGATCTTAAGGAGGCCGGACTTCTGTATCAGGAGGCAACGGAGCTGCTCTCTTCCAAAAAAAAAGGAATGCCGGAGTATCATCTCTCTGCGCTCTATACTTTGGGAGAGGCGCTTGCGAAAAGCAGGGATCCCGGGCTCATAGAGGAGGCGGCTGCGTATTATAATGAGGCACAGGTCTCCGGGGGACAGAGTCCGGAGCTCTGCGCGCGCATTGGAAAGCTGTTTTTTGACTCCGGTGACCCGGAGCGTGCGGAGACATATTTTCAGGAGGGTCTCTCTCTCCTTGAGCAGCAGCTCCCGGAAGTGAAGGAAGCTGACCGGCGGGAGGAAGCTATGGAGAATCGCAGAGAGCTGCTTTTTAATGTCGCGGTGTGCGCGGAGTATGCGGGAGATTATGCCGGGGCGCTGAAGGGGTTTGAGGATATTGCGGCGGAGTACGGTGAGGATGAGGCGCTGACCCACGAGCTCATATTTCTGAGATCGAGAGTCAGCACAGAAGGAGTGGAGTGATGGCGGAATTGGTCAGTACGGCTGAGGCCGCAGAGCGGGTTCTGGTGATTGCCGTGCGTCGTGCGGAGCAGGACGGGACCGAGGAGTCTCTTAGGGAGCTGGGAGAGCTTCTTCATACTGCGGGAGCGGAATGCGTCGGCACCATGATACAGAACCGGGACAGAGCGGACAATGCAGGCTACTTTGGAAAGGGAAAGACGGAGGAGCTGAAACAGCTCATCTGGGAGACGGAAGCCACAGGCGTTGCGGCGGATGACGAGCTGAGTCCGGCACAGATGAAGAATCTGAAGGATGCGCTGGGGGTCAAGGTGATGGATCGCACCATGATCATACTGGATATCTTTGCAAAGCACGCAGTGACCGCGGAGGGAAAGATACAGGTGGAGCTCGCGCAGCTGAAGTACACGGCGGCACATCTCGAGGGGCTGCGCTCCTCCCTGTCCCGCCTTGGGGGCGGGATCGGCACGAGGGGACCGGGAGAGCAGAAGCTGGAGCTGGATCGCCGCGTGATTCATGAGCGTATCACGCTTTTAAAGGAGCGGCTGCGTGAGATTGAGGGACATAGGAATGTGACCAGAAAAGCGAGGGAGCGCGCAGGCAGCTTTGTCGCGGCGATCGTCGGCTATACCAACGCGGGGAAATCAACGCTGTTAAATAAGCTGACGGATGCGGGGATACTCGCGGAGGATCAGCTCTTTGCGACTTTGGATCCCACGACGAGAAAGCTGAAGCTCGACGGGGGAGAGGAAATACTGCTCACGGACACAGTCGGCTTCATACGCAAGCTCCCGCATCATCTCGTGGAAGCCTTCCGCTCGACCCTTGAGGAGGCAAAATATGCGGATATCATTCTCCATGTGGTCGATGCCTCAAATCCGGAGGCGGATACACAGATGGCAGTGGTCTATGAGACCCTGAAGAGTCTCGATGCGATGGAAAACCGGGAGATCATCACCATATTTAATAAGATGGATCTTGTCGGAGAGAGCGCAATTCTGAGAGATTTCCATGCGGAGGCGACGGTACGGGTATCCGCGGGGACCGGTGAGGGGCTTCAGGAGCTGAAGCAGCTGCTCAGGGAGAGTCTTAAGCAGAGGAGGAGGTATCTGGAGCGCCTCTTCTCTTACGCAGATGCCGGGCTCATACAGCAGATACGACAGCGCGGAGAGCTGGTTTCCGAGGAGTACACAGAGGATGGGATTCTTGTAAAGGCATATGTCCCGGCGGAGCTCTTCGGGAGATTCGCAGAGAAACAGGCTGAAGAATGAGAAAAAGGAAGAAACCGCAGAAAAGCTTCGGGGCAGAGTAAAGCGGTTTTCGGAGCTGGCGGAGTATGAGAAAATTCAGAAAATTCTATGTTGCGGTGTTGCTGCTTCTTTTGCTTGGGGCCGGAGTTCTTTTTCTGCGGCACAGGGAAAACTCCGGCTCTGAGCCTGCCGTGACAGCGGGGGAGACCCAGGAGGAGAGCTCTGCCACTGTGGAAGAGAGTGGAACGCAGGAGGATGCGGCGCGCTGGGTGTATGGTCACCCGGAGGACAAGGGTACAGGGCGTTACAGCCGGCTGGGAAGACGGGGCCAGGCTGTGAGGGCTGAGACGGAAGCCGGGGATGCCGGGGAAGAAAGAAAAGCGCTGCACGAGGATATGGTATGGATTGCCTCGGATATTCACTACTACTCACCGGAACTTACGGATTACGGAGCTGCGTTCCGGGCGCGTCTGGACAGAGATGACGGCAAGGATATCACCGACATCGACCGCATTCTGGATCTGTGGATTGAGGAGGTCCTGAGAGAGCGGCCGGGGACGGTGGCGCTTCTCGGAGATCTCACACTGGACGGAGAATCCGTGAATCACAGAGTGCTGTCAGAGAAGCTGAAGCGTCTGACGGATGACGGCATACGCGTACTGGTGGTTCCGGGGAACCACGACATCGGCTGTGTGACCTGGGCCTCCACCTATTTTGGGGCGCATCAGGCTCTCACGGAGACGCCGCAGACCGCAGAGGGGTTTCTGGAGTTCTATCACAGCTTTGGCTACGATCAGGCGTCTGCATCCGATGCGAGTTCTCTGAGCTACGTCTGTAAATTTGATGAAAAGCACTGGTTTCTCATGCTGGACTCCGTCATCTATGAGCCGGTGAACCGGGTTGTGGGCCGCCTCAAGGATTCCACGCTGCACTGGATGGAGGGGGTGCTGAGAGAGGCGCAGGAGGAGCATGTTCAGGTTCTGGCCTTTGCACATCACAATCTGATGGATGAATCCCGACTCTACCGCAGCGATTGTACGCTGGAAAACAACAGGGAGGTGATCGCGCTGCTGGAGCGGTACGGTGTGCCGCTCTGGGGCTCCGGCCACCTGCACCTGCAGCGGCTTCACCAGTATCTTCCGGAGCCTGGGACGGAGCCCGGAAAGCAGATCACGGAGATCGTCTCAGGCTGCTTCTCCATGTATCCCTTTCCCTATGGTGTGCTGAAGCTCTCGGAGAATGGAGATATGGAGTACCGTCAGCGCACAGTGGGGCTTCCGGAGGAGTTGAAACAGACCGGTCTGGAGGAATTCCGGGCGGTTATCACGCGTCAGACAGCAGCCCAGATCCGGGGGCTGCCGGGCTATATTATCAACAATATGGCGGACAGCTATGCGGAACTGCTCAGCGCCTACGTGGCCGGAGAGGCAGTGGACGAGCAGGTCTTCCGCTCGGAGCTGGGGTACCGCATGATGCTTCGCTACTTGGATGGAAGCGAGGTGCTGAGGCGGGTCGAGTGGATGCTTGCAGACACGAAAAAGGATCAGAGGAGCTGGAGCTATTCTGCGGAGTGATGCGACAGGAGGGACGCTTTCATGAATTATTCTTTTCTTTTTGGACCGTCTGGAAGCGGAAAGACGAGCTGTGCTTTTCGGGAGATGGCAGAGGACTCTCTGTCTGCTCCCGGAAAGCGCTTTTTTATTCTGGTTCCGGAGCAGCACGGGATGCTTGAGCAAAAGCGGCTTCTGATGCTGCATCCGCGGCATGCCTCGGGCAATGTGGAGGTGATGAGCTTCAACCGCCTCGCATACCGTGTGTTCGCGGAGCTGAATATCCGAAATCCGGAGTTTATGGACGACAGCGGCAAGGCCATGGTGCTAAGGCGCGTGGCCTCGGAGAGGGCGGGAGCCCTGCTCCTCTGGAGAGACAGAATGAAGAAGGCGGGCTTCACGGAAAATGTAAAGTCCATGATATCCGAATGCTTTCAGTATGGCGTGCGTCCGGAGGATCTGCGCCGCGCGTCGGAGCAGGGACTTCCGCTTCCGCTCCGCAGAAAGCTTTCAGATCTCTCCGTCCTGTATGAGGGATTTCGTCAGTTCATCGAGGGAAAGAGTCTCCCGAAGGAGGAACTGCTTCAGATTTTTGCAGATCACATCGAGGAGAGCACGCTGCTCAGGGGAGCCGTGTTTCTTTTCGATGGATTTACCGGCTTCACACCGGTGCAGTATCGTATCATAGAGCGGCTGTTTGCCGTTGCGGAGCGGCTTCGCTTTGTCGTGACGATCGGGCGAGAGGCGGATCCTTATCACAGAACGGGAGAAGAGGCGCTCTTTCACATGAGCGCAGAGATGACCGCGAGGCTCATTGATCTCGGCTCGAAAAATGGAGCTGTGCACGATCGAGATGTGGTTTTGAAGACGGCGCTTCGCTTTCCCGAGGGGGGAGCGCTGGATTTTCTGGAGCGGCACTTTCTGCGATATGACGGAGAGATTATGCGGGAGAGTCCGGCTGCGATTCGTCTGCTTGCAGCGGCAAACCCGGCGGGAGAGGTGTCGCGCTGTGCGGAGGAGATTCTGCGACTGGTGAAGCGGGAGGGCTGCCGCTATCGGGACATTGCGGTGGTGGCAGCAGATTTCGAGTCCTATGCCCCGCTGCTTCAGCATGAGCTTCGGCAGCAGGAGATTCCCTGCTATTTCGACAGACGCTTAAGCGTCGCCGCAAACCCGCTTCCTGAGCTGCTTCGCGCGGCGCTGTCCTGTGTGACGGAGAGCTTTTCCGGAAGAAGTTTTCTCCGCTTTATGAAGTCCGGGCTTGTGACGGAGGACAGGGAGGGGGCTGCGCTCTGTGACAGCTATATGTCTCTCTGTGGTATCCGCGGGTTTCAAAAGCTGTCCGCTCCCTGGGAGTATGTACCGCCGTCCATGCGTGAGGAGTCACTGTCGCAGCTGAATGCACTGAAAGATGAGGTGTTGTCGCTTCTGATTCCCCTGCGGGAGCTCTTTAAGGAGCGGGAGGCCACGGTCGGAGAGCTGGCGCGCTGCCTGCGGGAGCTGATGGAGAAGCTGAAGGTGCAGGAAAAGCTCGCCGCGATGCACCGGCATTTTGAGGAGACCCAGGACGCAGAGCACGCGAGGGAGTTTCAGGGCGTGTACGATGAGACAGTGCGCATTCTTCTGGAGATGGAGCTGCTGCTGGGAGAGGAGCGGCTGGGTCGGGAGGATATGAGCGGCGTTCTGGATGCAGGATTGAATGAGATACGCGTGGGACAGATTCCCGCCTTTGCAGATCGCGTGGTGGTGGGAGATCTGATGCGCTCCCGCCTCGGAGAGATCCGCTATCTCTTTCTTTTGGGTGCAAATGACGGTGTGCTGCCGAAGCGGAAGCAGGAGGGGGGCGTGCTGACAGACCGCGAGAGGGAGAGCCTTAAGAGAGCCGGAATACAGCTTGCGCCAACTGCGAGAGAGGATCTCGGAATGCAGCGCTACTACCTTTACCGGGTTCTGACTCAGCCTTCCAGAGGACTGTACCTCTCCTTCGCGGCACAGGATAGTGCCGGGCACGCGCAGAGTCCCTCCGGTATTGTGAATCATATTCAGAGTTTATTTCCGGAGCTTCAGCCTGAGACAGCGCGTGCGGAGGAACCGGAGCTGCTCTCTTCTCTGATGGCGGAGCGGCGACTGTTAAGAGAACTGCGCGCGCTCCGGGATCGGGAGCCGCAGGGGCGTGAGGAGGAGCTCTGCTTTTTTGAACGTTTCCTGCCGGCCTACTGTGAGGAGAAGACGCAGCTTGACAGAGCCGAGACGCTGATCTCTGCCGCCTGTTTTCGCCATGAGGCAGAGCGTCTGGCTCCGGAAGCTGCGCGTGCGCTGTACGGAGAGCTGATTCAGGGCAGCGTCACAAGAATGGAGGAGTTCTGCCGCTGCCCTTACAGTCATTTTCTGAAGTATGGACTGAAGCTTCGCGAGCTGCAGAGCTTTTCGATCGAGAGCCAGGATATCGGAACGCTGGTGCATCGGGCGTTTGAGCTAGTGTTTCGGGCTGCCGGAAGGAGCGGCAGCTCTCTTCCGGAGCTCACGGCAGCAGAGAGAGAGGAGCTGGTAGAGCGCTGCATTGCGGAGGCGCTTTCAGAGGATAGGCGCGGGCTGTACAGGGACAGTGCGAGGAATGTGTGGCTTATTCAGAAACTATCAAAGCTTGTGAAGCGGGGCGTCGCAGTGATGACGGCGCAGCTGTCACGCGGGGATTACAGACCGCTTGCGGCAGAGCTTACATTTTCCGCGGAAAAAAATGCGGCGCTGGAGCAGAGGCTCCCGCAGGGAATCCTGCGTCTCGGCGGCAAGGTGGACCGCGTGGATCTCTGCGAGGACGGAGATCGAATCTATGTAAAAATTGTGGATTACAAGACAGGAAAAACGGGCTGGGAACCGTATCGTATTCTGAGCGGCTCACAGCTGCAGCTCCTCATCTATCTGGATGCCGTGACGGCGCTTCTTTCCGCAGAGCATCCGGAGAAAAGGATTGTTCCGGGCGCACTGTTCTATGCGCCGGTTGCGGACAGCTTCTGCCGGCGTGAGAAGGTGAGGGGCGCGGAGGAGGCTTTTCGGGAGAGTCTTAAGGATATGAAGCCTAGCGGTCTGCTGAACGTGGATGACAGTGCGATGCAGCATCTTTCGCAGGTTTTGGAAGAGGCTTCGGACATTCTGCCTGTCAGGGTGAAGGACGGTGCGCTGGTTCCGACTGAGCAGACGGTCTCGGAGCGTCGCTTTGGGCTGCTGAGGGAGTATGCGAGGCGCAGGGTATCACTTGCAGGAAGCGAGATTCTCTCCGGTGCGGCAGAGGCGCTGCCGCTGGAGGAGGAGAGGCAGCAGGCCTGTGACTACTGTCCGTACGGAGCAGTGTGCGGTTTTGACCGGAAGCTTCCGGGCTACGGCTACCGCAGGAACCGGAAGCGGGCGGCACAGGAGGTCTGGGAGGAGATAGACAGGAAACTTTTGGCCGGGACAGCAGAGACGGAAAAGCAGGGGACAGAGGAGGGAGCAGTATGACAGTCTGGACAGCGGAGCAGACAAGTGCCATTGCGCTGCGACATCGTCGCCTTCTGGTGTCGGCGGCGGCAGGAAGCGGAAAGACCGCAGTGCTCACGGAGCGCATTGTGCAGAGAATCAGTGATCCCGCGGAAGCGGTGGATATTGATGAGCTTCTCATCATGACCTTCACGCGGGCTGCTGCCGCTGAGATGCGGGAGCGCATACGAAAAAAGCTCTCGGAGCGACTCTCCGGCGGCGAAGCGGAGGTGAGTCCGGGAGTGAAGCAGCGCCTAAAAAAACAGGTTGCGCTGCTGGAGCTTGCTCAAATTACGACGATAGACAGCTTCTGTCTCTCTGTGATCCGGGAGCATGCGGATCTCACGGAGCTGGATCCGGCTTTTCGCGTCGGCGGAGAGGAGGAGCTTTCGCTTCTCAGGGCGGATGTGATGGAGGAGCTTCTGGAGGAGCGCTATGCGAAAGGAGAGGCGGAGTTCCTGCGCTTTGCAGAGGGCTTCTCTCAGGGTAAGAGCGATGCCGGGATCGGAGAATATGTGCTGTCTGTCTATCGCTTTTCGGAGAGTGCAGCCTGGCCGGAGGAGTGGCTCGCAAGCTGTGTGCGAGAAGCGGAGGAGAGCGCAGCTTCCCGGGAGGCGGCAGCAGGAACAGCCTGGGCGCGAGACCTTGTCACAGAACTGAAGCGCTATGCCGCGGCCCTTCTGGAGCGCGCGGAGGAGGCGCTTAAGCTGTGCCGGGAGGAGGATGGTCCTTCGGGCTACGGGCCGGCGATACAGGGAGAGCAGCAGAGGCTTTTGAAGCTATCCGCTGCAGAGAATCTCACGGAGCTTCAGTCCGCGCTCGCTGCATTCGCTTCCTTTGAAAGGCTCGGCAGAAATCCGAAGGGTACGGATCCGGAGAAGGCCGCGAGGGCAAAGGAGCTCAGGGAATTTTGGAAGGGGGAGCTTAAGAAGCTGTATGAGAGCTTTGCAGAACAGGAGGAGATACAGAGCGCGGAGGACAGAAAGGCGGAGGCAGAGACTGTCAGAGTCATCTGTGAGCTGACGGAGGACTTCCGCGCGCGCTACAGGGCGAAGAAGCGGGCAAGAAACCTGCTTGATTTTTCGGATCTTGAGCATCTGGCGCTCTCACTGCTCTGGGAAAAAGCGGAGGACGGAAGCCGGAGGCCCTCTGCGCTCGCGCGGGAGTATGCAGAGCATTTCCGAGAGATCTACGTCGACGAGTATCAGGATTCAAACGGTGTGCAGGAGGCTCTGCTTCAGGCGATTGAGCACGGCGAGCTCTTTCTGGTGGGCGATGTGAAGCAGTCTGTTTACGGCTTCCGTCAGGCACGGCCGGAGCTCTTCATGGAGAAGTACGGACACTACCGGAAATATGACATCTCCGGACCGGACTCTGCGATGCCGCCGGAGGGCTGCGATACCCGTGTGGATCTCAGAAAGAATTTCCGGAGCCGAGCAGAGCTTCTGAACAGCGTGAACGCTGTCTTTCAAAAGCTGATGGACACACCGGTCGGCGGCATCCGCTATGATGCGGATGCGGCGCTTTATCCCGGCGCGGACTTTCCGGAGGGAAGCAAAGGCGGAGCCTATGAGAGTGAGCTGCTGCTCACGGAATTGACGGATGATGCGGAGGAGACGAGGGAGGAAGCGGAGGCCCGGCTCATCGCAGGGAGGATCCGGGAGCTCATGGATGCAGAGACGGGTCTCCGGGTGACAGAGGACGGAATTCTGCGTCCGCTTCAATACAGTGATATTGCGATTCTGCTCCGCTCGGCGCGGGGCAGCTCGGAGCGCTATGTCAATGTGCTGATGGGGGAGGGCATCCCTGCGGAGGCAGAGCAGCATACGGGTTATTTCAGCGCACCGGAGGTGAAGACCGTGCTCAGTCTCCTCTCTGCGATTGACAATCCTTTTCAGGATATTCCGCTCGCGGCGGTGCTGCACTCGCCGCTTTGCGGTCTCTCGGAGACAGAGCTCGCACTCCTCTCGGCAGAGGGAGAGACGCGCCTTCTTGCGCAGGGAAAGGAGAAGTCCGCGCTGTGGGAGCGTCTTGCAGCAGTGCGGGGCGCGGGGCGCTTCCCAGAGGCGGAGCAGAAGCTGGAGCACATACTTCAGTTTCTCGACGGGGCGGCGCAGAGGGCGAGCTACTTAAGTCTCCCGGCGCTGCTTCGGGAGCTCCTCTCGGAGAGCGGGTATCTAAGCTATGCGGCGGCGCTTCCCGGCGGCGAGGTGCGGAAGGCCAATCTGGATATGCTGGTCACGAAGGCCGGGGAGTTCGAGCGAACCGGCTATCGGGGACTCTATGACTTTGTGCGTTACATCGAGCTCCTGAAAAAATACAATACGGACTACGGCGAGGCCCAGACAGGAGAGAGCCGGGGGGATGCAGTGCGCATCATGACGATACATAAGTCAAAGGGGCTGGAGTTTCCGCTCGTCTTTCTTGCAGGAACCGGGAAGCGATTCAATCTCCGGGACAGCAGTGCTGGGATTATTGTGGATCAGGATTTCGGCATCGCTGCGGACTGTGTGGATCTTAAGCTTCGCACGAAGGGAAGCACGCTGAAGAAACGGGCGCTCGCATGGCACATGAGGACACAGTTTCTGGGAGAGGAGCTGCGGGTGCTCTATGTTGCGATGACGCGGGCGAAGGAGAAGCTCATTGTCACAGCCACAGTACAGAATGCGGAGAAAAGACTCTCAGAGCTGGAGACCGCGTCAGATTTCCGTCCGGACAGCGCGGATGTGCGGGCAGCGGGCTGCTGCCTCGACTGGCTCCTGCTTGCGATGCGGGGGGATCCGGCACGCTGCTGCTTTCGCGTGACGCTGAGAGCGCAGGAAGCGCTCGCCGCGGAAATGGAACAGAGCGGCGCAGAGGCGGAGGCGCTGGAACAGCGCCTCCGGGCGCTCATAGTTCTTCCGGCCTCGGAGGAGGGCAGGGAACAGCTTGCGGCGCTCCGTTTTTCTTACCCGCATGAGGCGGATACGACACTCTATGGCAAGCGCTCTGTCTCAGAGCTGAAATACCTGGGGCAGGATGAGGATGATGCCGATGCCTGGCGGCCGGACTTCACGGCGCAGAAAGAGACGGAGGCAGAATCTGCGGCGAGCGGAGCAGAGCGCGTGCAGAGAGGCAGTCTTCGCGGCGCTCAGCGCGGCACAGCTTATCACAGAGTGATGGAACACTTCGACTACAGTCTGCTCACAGGAGACGGGGGAGCGCCCTCTGAAACCCAGATTCGGGCTGCACTCTCAGAGCTCATCGACTCGGAGCTCTTCACAGAGGAGGAGAGAGCTGCGCTGAAAACAGAGGATTTTGTGTGCTTCTTCTGCTCGGAGCTGGGACAGCGCATGGCGCACGCCATGCAGCGCGGGGTGCTCCGGAGAGAGGCGCAGTTCGTCATGGCAGTTGCCGCTTCAGAGCTTGATCCGGGCACGGCCTCTGAGGAGCCGGTGCTTGTGCAGGGCGTGATCGATGCGTGGTTTGAGGAGGAGGGCGAGCTGGTGGTCGTCGACTACAAGACAGATCATATCGCTGCAGAGGAGGAACTGAAGCGGCGCTATCGCGTACAGCTTGGACTCTACGCGCGGGCGCTCCAGATGATGGAGGGGAAGAAGCCATCGGAGCTGCTGCTCTGGTCCTTTGCTCTGGGCAGGGCAATCCGCTTGTGAAGCAAGGGAATTTGCTGTATACTGCGCTAAGGAAGCACTGCTTTAATCAGTATGCTTCAAAAGGATTCACTTTTATTTCAGAAAGGATGCAGCATGACGAGACGAACGCTCAGAGAGCATTGTTTTAAGATGCTCTTCTGCACGGATTTTTACCCTCCGGAGGAAGCGGAGGAACAGATCGAGGATTATTTTCGTTCCCGCGAGGAGGAGGAGACAGACACTGAGGGGCGGACAGAGCTCGTGCACCGGGTTCAGCTCTCCCCCGAGGAAGAGGCAGAGTGTCATGAAAAGGTAGATGCCTGCCTTCAGAGACTTCCGGAAATCGACAGGGCGCTGGAGGAAGCCTCCGAGGGCTGGAGCTTAAAGCGCATGGGGCGCGTGGAGCTCACAATCCTTCGCCTTGCTCTCTATGAGCTTCGCTATGACGAGAGTGTACCGGAGAAGGTCGCGATCAACGAGGCGATAGAGCTCGCAAAGAGATTTGGCGGGGAGGAAGCTCCGTCCTTTGTAAACGGAATTCTGGCGAAGCTGGTCTGAGATGGCTGGAATTTATACAGTCACAGCGGTGAATTCTTACCTTGGGAATCTGTTTCGTGAGGATTTCCTTTTGCGGAGAATACGCGTTCGCGGCGAGGTTTCCAATGTAAAGTACCACAGCTCAGGGCATCTTTACTTCACATTGAAGGATGCGGGAGGGACTCTTTCGGCCGTTATGTTTGCGAGTCAGAGGAAGGGTCTCTCTTTTCGGATGCGGGAAGGTCAGAAGGTCATTGCGGATGGCTCGGTGGAGGTCTATGAACGCGGTGGGGTATATCAGCTCTATGCGACGAAAATAGAGGAGGAGGGACGCGGAGATCTGTATGCGGCCTTTTTAAAGCGCAAGGCAGAGCTTGAGGAGATGGGAATGTTCTCCGGGGTGTATAAGCAGGAGATCCCTGCGCTCGTGAATACCCTTGGCATTGTTACCGCGCCGACCGGCGCGGCCATACAGGATATCATCAATGTCTCCACCAGAAGAAACCCTTACATCCGTCTGGTGCTGTACCCCGCACTGGTGCAGGGGGAGCACGCGGCAGAGAGTATCGTCCGCGGCATACAGGCGCTTGATGCATACGGGGTGGACGCTATGATTGTAGGGCGCGGCGGCGGCTCGATCGAGGATCTCTGGGCCTTCAATGAGGAAGCTGTGGCGCGGGCCATCTTTGCATGCCGGACACCGCTTATCTCCGCTGTGGGACATGAGACAGATTTTACGATTGCAGATTTTGTTGCGGATTTGCGCGCGCCGACGCCGAGTGCGGCGGCAGAGCTCGCGGTGACAGATATGGGACGCTTTCTGTCAGAGCTCAGGCAGTATCGCGAGCGACTCCTAGGGGCGCTGCGGCAGAAGCTTGATTCGGAGCGGACTGCAGTGCGGGAGGCGGAGCTGAGACTCAGGGTCAGGACTCCCGGACACAGGATACGGGAGAGACGCTCGGAGACCGAGGCTCTGCGCCTGAGATTGTTGAATGTGATGCAGGAGAAGCAGAGCGCGGTACGGCATCGCTTCCAGAGGAATACAGACCGGCTGGAGGCACTGTCTCCGCTGCGGCGGCTTACAGGCGGTTTCGCCTATATTCAGGACAGTAGTTCGCGCGCAGTGCAGGCGGCAGCGGAGCTGCACAGGGGCGAACACATCTCCCTGCGCTTCTCAGATGGAAGCATAGAGGCAGTGACCGCATCGGATCCAAAGCCATTGTGATAAAAGCGGACAGCCAAGCGGACTGTATACTGCAGTGCGGCATCAGAAATAAGAAAAAACATACAGACAGCTCAGCTGAGCGGGAGGACAGGTAAGCAAAAATGGAAGGCACAACAGGAGACAAACGACCGGGAGGAAGAAAAAACACGGTTGAAGCATCCCTCAAAAAACTGGAAGCAGTTCTTGAAAAGCTGGAGGATCGGGGCACGCCGCTCGAGCGGTCTTTTTCCCTCTATGCACAGGGAATGGAACTGGTGAAAGATATCAACGCAAAGATTGATAAGGTAGAAAAGCAGATGCTGATACTCGAGGGAGAAGGCCATGAGTGAATTTCATTATGACAGTACGGAAGTGAATGGAATCCTGCGGGAATTTCTTCCCGAGGTCAGAGGATTGCAGAAGACGGTGATCCAGGCCATGGACGAGGCTGTGGAGAACGGCGGAAAGCGGGTGCGGCCCATCTTGATGTATGAGACCTGCCGCTGCTTTGCCGAGGCCTGCGGCGAGGAGAAGGAGCAGTGGATTGGAGATATCGCCCCTTTTATGGCAGCAATCGAGATGATACACAGCTTTTCGCTGGTGCATGATGATCTGCCCTGCATGGACAACGATACCCTGCGGCGCGGAAGGCCCACAACCTGGTACAGCTACGGTGAGGCCATGGGGACGCTCGCGGGAGACGGGCTGGTGCTGGAGGCGATGTACATCGCCGGGAAGAGCGCCGCAGAATCAAAGGAACCCGGACGAGCGGCGGAGGCGCTGCGTATTCTGGGAGAGAAGAGCGGCATACGCGGAATGCTGGGCGGACAGTCCGTGGATGTGGAGGAGACAGGAAATCCGCTTGATGAGGATCAGCTGAATTTTATCTATCGTCTGAAGACCGCTGCGCTGATCGAGGCCTCTCTGATGATAGGAGCGGTGATCGGCGGGGCCACGGCGAGAGAGACGGACACGATAGAGAAAATCGGAAAAAACATTGGCATCGCCTTTCAGATCCGCGACGATATTCTCGATGAGATTTCGACGGAGGAGGAGCTGGGAAAGCCGATCCATTCGGATGAGAGAAACAATAAGACGACCTATGTCACGCTGTACGGTCTTGAGAGGGCTGAGGCCGAGGTGCGCCGACTCTCTTCCGAGGCGAGGGAGCTGCTCGAGGAGCTTCCGGGAGATAAGGAGACTCTGCTTTCTCTGATAGAAATGCTGACGGAGCGGACACACTGAGGCTTTCGGAGGCGGGAAGAGGATAGGAATGGTACTGGAACGGATCAACGGACCGGAGGATATACGAAAAATACCAAAAAATGAGCTGCCAAGGCTGGCGCAGGAGATCAGAAGCTTTCTGATCGAGAGCACCAGCGTTACCGGAGGTCATCTCGCCAGTAACCTCGGCGTCGTGGAACTCACGATGGCGATGTACCTTGCGTTTCAGCCCCCGAAGGACAAAATCATCTGGGATGTGGGACATCAGTCCTATACGCATAAGATACTGAGCGGCAGAAAGAATGCCTTTGCAGAGCTGCGCCGTTTCGGGGGAATTGCGGGCTTCCCGAAGCGCGGGGAGAGCCCCTGCGACGCCTTCAATACGGGCCACTCCTCGACCTCCATTTCTGCGGGAGTGGGAATGGCGGCGGCACGGGATCTGCGCGGAGAGCATTATCATATTGTCTCCGTGATAGGAGACGGTGCGCTGACCGGCGGTATGGCCTATGAGGCGCTGAATAATGCCGGACGTCTCAGGAAGAATTTTATCATCGTTCTGAACGATAACCGCATGTCCATCTCAGAAAATGTCGGGGGAATGTCGCAGTATCTGAACTCCATCCGGACCTCGGCGGGCTACAACCGTCTGAAGGAGCAGGTCGCGGGTACGCTGGGAAATCTACCTGGCATCGGCCCGAATATCGTGGAACATCTCAAAAACACCAAGAACGGGATCAAGCAGATGTTGCTTCCGGGCATGCTCTTTGAAAATCTCGGGATCACCTATCTGGGACCGGTGGACGGACATGATATCCGCACGCTGGTGCGTACCTTTGAGGAGGCAAAGCGCCTGAACCACGCGGTGATCGTTCATGTTCTGACAAAAAAGGGGAAGGGCTACAGGCCGGCGGAGCTAAGACCCGATCAGTTTCACGGCGTGGGGCCCTTTGATCTCGCGACGGGCAGGGCAAAGAAACAGAAGGAGTTTCCGGACTACACGGATGTGTTTTCCAGAAAGCTTATCTCCATGGCAGAGCGCGATCCGCGCATCGTCGCGGTCACGGCCGCCATGCCGGATGGAACAGGGCTTGCTGCCTTCGGAAAGAAGTTGCCGGAGCGCTTCTTTGATGTGGGAATCGCCGAGCAGCATGCGGTGACGAGCGCCGCAGGTCTTGCGGCAGGAGGAATGAAGCCGGTGGTCGCGGTCTACTCCTCCTTTTTGCAGAGAGGCTTTGATCAGATTCTGCATGATGTCTGCATTCAGAATCTGCCGGTGGTTTTTGCGATTGACCGGGCGGGACTTGTCGGAGCGGACGGAGAGACGCATCAGGGCATATTCGATCTCTCTTTTCTTGGCTGCATCCCGAATATGACCATACTTGCGCCGAAGAATCTCTGGGAGCTGGAGGATGAGCTGGAATTTGCCTGTTCCTACGGCGGGCCCATTGCCCTGCGCTATCCGAGAGGACAGGCTTATCGCGGCCTTCCGGAGTTCCGCAGTCCGATCCGGTTTGGCCGGGGAGAGCTGCTCTATGAGGAGGAGGAGACAGCGATCGTCGCGGTCGGAAGCATGGTCAGCACGGGGGAGCACGTCAGAAGCAAGCTGAAGGCAATGGGACATCCATGTACGCTTGCAAATGCCCGCTTTATAAAGCCGATTGACACAGAACTCCTCGCACATCTGGCGGAGCATCACAGCCGCATCGTGACAATGGAGGAAAATGTTTTAAACGGGGGATTCGGCATGCGCGTTGCGGACTGGTACCGGGAGCACCATCCGGAGATCTCCGTCACGCATATTGCGCTTCCGGACGCCTATGTGGAGCACGGGGATGTCTCTGTACTCAGAGAGCATCTCGGCATAGATTCGGATTCGATACTTAAGAAGTTGAAGGAACTGTACAGATTATGAAAGAGAGACTGGATGTGCTTCTGACCGCACGTGGTCTTGCCCCCAGCAGGGAGAAGGCGAAGGCCCTGATCATGTCTGGAATCGTGTATGTCAACGGGCAGAAGGAGGACAAGGCGGGAACAGGCTTTCCGGAGGATGCAGAGATAGAGCTCCGTGGAAGCACGCTGCGCTATGTGAGCCGCGGCGGTCTGAAGCTTGAGAAGGCGGTCGCGGAGTTCGGTGTGCGGCCGGAGGGAAAGATCTGCATGGATGTCGGCGCGTCCACTGGCGGATTTACGGACTGTATGCTTCAGAATGGAGCGGTGAAGGTCTACGCGGTCGATGTCGGCCACGGGCAGCTGGACTGGAAGCTCCGGAACGATGCGCGCGTCGTCTGCCTTGAGAAGACCAATATACGCTATGCGACGAGAGAGCAGGTTCCGGATGAGATTGCGCTCTCCTCGATTGATGTCTCCTTTATTTCTCTCTCAAAGGTGCTTCCCGCAGTGCGAAAGCTCCTGCAAACAGAGGGAGAGGTGGTCGCGCTCATCAAGCCGCAGTTTGAGGCGGGGAGGGAGAAGGTCGGAAAGCACGGCGTCGTCAGGGATCCGGAGGTCCACAGAGAGGTGATTTCTTCCTGCGTGCGCTATGCTGAGGAGAACGGCTTCCGGGTGCGCGGCCTCACATTTTCCCCGATACGGGGACCGGAGGGGAATATTGAGTATCTCTACGATCTTGTTCTGCGAGATCCGGCTGATGCAAAGCACATGGCACAGGAGGTTCTGAGCGGCGCCGTCGAGGCACAGATCGCTGCTGTCGTGGCAGAGGCACACGCGGCGCTGGACCGTCCGAAGGAGCAGAAATGAAGCGATTCTGGCTGTTTGTAAATACGGAGAAGCCGCAGGCGGAGCGTGTCGCAAAGGACATTCGCGCGCAGCTCTTTGCGATGGGCGCATATTCCGTGGAGATCACAGGAAGCGTGCTGGGGGAGGAGATCGCCGGCGCGACGGACTGCGTGATATCGCTTGGCGGGGATGGAACCATTATCCGTGCCTCTCACTGTATTGCAGGAAGCGGAATCCCGATTGTCGGCGTCAATCTTGGGCACATGGGATATCTCACAGCTGTGAGTCAGGAGAACGAAATTCCGGGTATGCTCACGGCGCTTCTTGGTGGAGATTTTAAGATCGAGGAGCGGATGATGCTGGAGGGATGCATCGTTCCGGCGGGCGAGAAGGAAAGTGTGGAGGGAAGTCCTCTGCGTGCGCTGCCGGGAGAAGCGGCGGAGCGGAGGAGGCTTGCGCTGAATGAAATTGTCGTATCCCGGAAAACGAATGCAGGGCCCGCACATTTTCGCGTCTCGGCCAACGGGGTTTTCTTGAATGAATATAAGGCGGATGGTATAATTATTTCTACACCTACCGGCTCCACGGCCTATAATCTGAGCGCCGGAGGGCCAATTGTGGATCCGGTTGCGAGAATGAAGATTCTGACTCCCATATGTCCGCACGCTTTGAATCGATCGAGCATCGTGCTGAAGGCGGAGGACAGGCTGGACATCGAGATTCCGGGAGAGGAAGGCGGAGTGCAGAGTGTGAGCTATGACGGAGCCGTGGTTGAGGAGCTTTTTGCGGGGAGCACAGTAAGGGTTGTCGAATCCCAGCTGACGACGCGGCTTATACGTCTGAACGGAGATACCTTTCTCACGCAGCTACGAAGGAAGATGAGCGCACTGTAGGAGAGAAGAGATGAAGCTTGAACGACACTCAAAGATTGTGGAGCTGATCGGGAAATATGAGATTGATACGCAGGAGGAGCTCGCAGAGAAGCTAAGAGAGGCGGGCTTTCGCGTGACGCAGGCCACTGTCTCCCGAGACATACGGGAGCTGAAGCTCACGAAGGTTGCCATGGACAACGGGAGACAGCGCTACACGGTGATGCAGCCTCGGGACTCCTATTCCGAGAAATATATCCGCATCATGCGGGATGGCTTTGTTTCCATGGATCGGGCGCAGAATATCCTTGTGATCAAGACGGTCGCGGGTATGGCCATGGCAGTCGCGGCCTCTCTGGACGCGCTGCATATGCATGAACTGGTTGGCTGCATCGCGGGGGATGATACCATCATGTGTGCAGTGCGCTCGGTGGACGATACGATTCAGCTTATGGAAAAGCTGAAGAGAATCACGGGTACTCGTCCAGAGGGGGAGCGCGCCCGATAATCTATTTTTGAACAGGAGAGGAAGATGCTTCTAGAGCTGCATATCAGAAATTTCGCGCTGATTGAGCGTGCCGACCTCACATTTCAGGAGGGCCTTACTGTGCTCTCGGGAGAGACCGGAGCGGGAAAGTCGATTCTGATCGATTCGATTTCAGCGGCTCTCGGCGGAAAAACAGGCGGGGCTTCTATACGGACAGGGGCGGAATATGCCTATATTGAGCTGCTTTTTTCTGTTGAAGAAGAGGAGCTTCTGCACCGTATCCGCGCCCTCGGTGTTCAGCCCGAGGCAGATGGAACCCTGATACTCACGAGGAAGATCATGCCGGCGAGAAGTGTGTTCCGTGTGAACGATGAAACTGTGACCGCGGCGCTCCTTAAAAAGCTGACAGCTCTTCTCATAGATATTCATGGTCAGCATGAGGTGCAGACGCTCTTTGATCCCGGGCGTCACCTGGAGCTCGTCGATCTGATGGCGGCGGATGAGCTTGCCACACAAAAGGCTGCTTACAGCACACGTTTCCAGCGCTATGCGGAGCTTAAGAGTCTGCTCAGGAGAGAGGCGGATCAAGAGTTTCGGGAGAGAGAGAGGGAGCTTCTCGCCTATGAGGTACAGGAGATAGAGCGGGCGGAGCTCACGCCCGGCGAGGAGGAGGCAATCCGTGCGGAGTTCATAAAGATCAGAAATTCCGCACGGATACAGGAGGCGCTCGCTTCCTGCACGGAGCTCCTCTCCACAGACGCCGTGTCGGAGGCGCTCAGAAAGCTCTCGGCGGTGGAGCAGTACGCGCCGGAGCTCCGTGTGCTCTCAGAGCAGCTCTCAGAGCTTGATGGACTGCTGGGGGACGCTCTTTATGCGGTGAGAGAGCAGATGGAGGGCGCAGAATTTGATGAGGAGAGGCTTCAGCAGCTCTCGGAGCGCCTGGATCTGATCCACGGACTTCAGGATAAGTATGGGGACGATGTGTCCGGCATCCTTGCAGGGCTTGAAAAAAAGCGGGAGAGGCTTGATTTTCTGCTTGGTTTTGAAGAAAAACAGGCAGAGCTTAAAAAAGAGGAGCAGATGCTTGCCGAAGAGCTGAAGACTCTGGCGGAGAGCATCCGTGCGCTGCGGGTTCAGAGCGCCGGACAGCTTGAGAAGCAGGTGTCCGGGGAGCTTCGCTCTCTGAATTTTTCCGGCGCGGATTTCTCCGTGCAGTTTTCCAGACAGGAGCTCGGAGCAAACGGCTGTGACGGCGCAGAATTTTATATCAGCACAAATCCGGGAGAGCCCTTGAAGCCCCTGAGAACTGTGGCGAGCGGAGGCGAGCTCTCCAGAATTATGCTTGCGCTGAAGACAGTGCTGGCGGACAGAGACGAGATTCCCACGCAGATTTTTGATGAAATTGACGCCGGAATCAGCGGAAGGACGGCGCAGAAGGTCTCTGAGAAGCTGTTTCGCATCGGCGGCACGCGTCAGGTGCTCTGCATCACCCATCTCCCGCAGATCGCGGCGATGGCGGATCACCATTATCTCATCGAGAAAGAGAGCGATGCTGATAGTACCAGAACTGCGGTGCGGGAGATCTCCGGAGCGGAGATCACCGCGGAGCTCGGACGTCTGATCGGTGGCAGTGAAATTACAGCGGGCGTATTGAAAACTGCGGAGGAGATGAAGCTTCTGGCAGAGCGCGGGAAGCAGAGTCTTCGGCAGGTCTAGGAGCGGAGAGTACAGCAGTATGCTTTGGAGGGAAAAAGCATGAAAAATATACTTTTTGTGGCTTCGGAGGCAGTACCTTTTATCAAGACGGGAGGGCTCGCGGATGTTGCGGGTTCTCTGCCGAAGTGCTTCGACAGGAGATATTTTGACGTACGCGTCATGATTCCGAAGTATCTCTGCATCTCGGAGGAGCTGCGGTCCCGGTTTGAGTATGTCAGCCACTTTTATCTCTACTACAACGGACAGAATCGCTATGTTGGAATATTGAAGTATGTGGAGGACGGCATCACCTTTTACTTTATTGATAATGAGGGGTATTTTGGAGGCTTCAGTCCCTATGGTGACTGGCTGTATGATCTTGAAAAATTTGCGTTTTTCTCTCAGGCGGCGCTGTCTGCGCTTCCTGTGATCGGCTTTCAGCCGGATGTTATACACTGTCACGACTGGCAGACGGGGCTGATTCCGGTCTATCTCAAGGATCGTTTTCGCGGCGGAGAGTTTTTCAGGGACATCAAATCTGTGCTCACGATACATAATCTGAAATTCCAGGGCGTGTGGGATGTGAAGACGATACAGCGGCTCAGCGGTCTGCCGGACTATTATTTTGCTCCCGACAAGCTGGAAGCATATAAGAATGGAAATTATCTGAAGGGCGGCATCGTCTATGCAGATGCAGTGACAACAGTCAGTGAGAGTTACGCGAGAGAGATACAGCTTCCCTTCTACGGAGAGGGACTTGACGGACTGATGCGTGCGCGATCCAATTCCCTTCGCGGCATTGTAAACGGAATTGATTATGAGGAATTCAATCCGGAGACAGATGCACTGATTGTACAGAATTACAGCCTGAAGACTTTCCGCAAGGAAAAGAAAAAAAACAAGCGGGATCTGCAGCGTCAGCTTGGACTTTCAGAGGACGAGCACAGGTTCATGGTGGGGATTGTCTCCCGCCTGACAGACCAGAAGGGACTGGATCTCATCAGCAGTGTGATGGATGAGCTATGTTCGGAGGATATTCAGTTTGTGGTGCTCGGAACGGGAGAAGAGCGCTATGAGAATATGTTTCGCTACTACGACTGGAAGTATCAGGACAGAGTTTCCGCACAGATCTACTACTCCAACGAGATTGCGCATAAGATCTATGCGGCCTGTGACGCCTATCTCATGCCCTCGCTCTTTGAGCCCTGCGGCCTGTCGCAGCTGATCGCGCTGCGCTATGGAACCCTGCCCATCGTGCGGGAGACCGGAGGACTGAAGGACACGGTGATTCCCTACAACGAGTACAAGAACAGCGGGACCGGCTTCAGCTTTGCAAATTACAATGCGCAGGAGATGCTGAATACACTGAATTATGCAAAGATGATATACTACAGCCGCAGACGTGACTGGAACAGGATCGTAGACCGCGCCATGCAGGAGGACTACTCGTGGCATACCTCGGCGCTCAAATATCAGGAACTTTATGACTGGTTGATCGGTTACTGAAGATTAAGAGAAAAAGAGAAGAGCAGAGCTTAATGAGTATATTTAATCAGATTCTTTCCAATCAGGTTTTGATGAGTGCAGTCATGAGCTGGTTCGTGGCGCAGGTACTGAAGGCGCTCCTGGATCTCTGGACCACCGGAAGCTTCACAGTGGAGCGTCTCTATGGAAACGGCGGAATGCCGAGCTCTCACAGTGCAACTGTCTGTGGGCTCGCTGCCGGGGCAGCCTTTGCCCGCGGCTTCGGCTCCTTTGAATTTGCGATCAGCTTTGTGTTGGCTATGGTCGTGATGATTGACGCGATGGGAGTGCGCAGGGAGACCGGAAAGCAGTCACAGCTCCTGAACCTGATGATGGAGGAGAATTTCTGGAATTTTGACAACCTCGCGGAGTTTCAGATTAAATTAAAGGAATTCATCGGTCATACGCCGCTTCAGGTATTCTGCGGCGCGGTTTTGGGTATCATTGTTGCAGCAGTGGCGGAATACGCCTTTTATTAAAGATCTGCAGGCATCGGAAGGCGTGCATTTATCCGGTGCCTGTTTTTATGCGGAGGAGGAAGGATGAAACAAGGGTGGTTCGTGCGGCGTTTTGCCGTCCTCTGCCTTGCCGTGCTTTTACTGTCCGGCTGTGCCGCAGCGGAACCAAAGGAAGAGACTGTTTTACTGCCCTACAGTGAGCAGCAGATGCTTATGCTTGTACTGTCTGCCAGACAAGAGACGGAGCAGCTGTATACAAATGAAATCTGGAAGGTGACACTTGGCAGCGGGGAGAGCTATAAGACGCGTTATCTTCGTGAGCTCAGGAATTTTTTCCTGGAGCTCTGTGCGCTGAATGGAATGGCGGAGGAGCGCGGCATACGGCTGGACACGGAGGAGAAAAAGCAGCTTTCCGCGGCTGCTCAGATTTTTTATGAGAGCTCTGTTCGCGGACAGGAAGCGCTCTCCGGGCTGAAGCCGGAGGAGACGGAGAATATGTTTTATCAGTACGCGCTCGCGCTGAAGCTGAAGGAGTCCATGCTGGGTGACCGGAAGACTGAGATCAGCGAGAGCGAGGCGAGAGTGGTGCGTCTGGAGGAGCTTCAGGCCGAGAGCAAAGAGGCGGCAGAACAGCTCAGGACAAAGGCGGGGAACGGAGAGGAGCTGAAGCTCCTTGCTAAGAACAACCCTGCGCGACAGGTACGTCTCCGTGTACTTGTGCGCGGAGAGCTTCCGAAGGATGCGGAGGATGCGCTTTTTGCGCTGGAGGACGGCGCAGTCAGTGAGGTGCTTTCGCTGGAGGGACGTTACTCCTTCTTTCGCTGTATCAGCAGCTATGATGAGGAAGCGACAGCGGCGCATCGCGCGGAGCTTCAGGCGGAGCGGCTCAGGACGGTGGTGAAGGAGGCATATGAGGATTACATCACGGCGCACAGGATCGAGATGAATGCTTCCCGCTGGCAGAGTGTGGAGCGCGCAGCGGACCAGGATTACAGCGGTGAGAACTTTTTTTCCGCAGTCAGAGGAGGGTTTGCGCATGAGGGCACTTAAGGTCGAGGATATCCGGAGCTTTACGAGAGCACTTTTTATGCAGGACTGCTTTGATGGTTTTTTACTCGGAGAGGCGGAATTCAGTACCTTTTGCAGTTTTTCTGTGGATGGACGGGTTGAGCGCAGCTGGTTTACAGATGAGGAGCTGGAGAAGGAACAGATTGAAGCCTATGTGCGCTGGGGAAGAGTGCGCGAGCTGTGTTTTCAGCTGATACGGGGCAGGAAAACACCGGCCTCCTTCCGCATCACCCTCCGTCTTGCGCCGGGGGAGCGCGAGCGCTTCCTGAGGGAGGCGGGCTATGCTGTGGATGCGGAGCAGATTGGCAGTTTTCTTCTGAATCTCCGCTTTGAGAAGGGGGAGCTGAGCTGTGTCAGCCTGGCCTCTCTCAACTGCTTTCCGCCCGAGCGCTCTCTGGAGGAGGCCTGGGATCAATGGGCGCAGCGCTTCTTCCGGGAGTATAAGCTGGCGGTCTCTGTGCTGTAGCTGTGTAACAACTGTTTCTCTGCAAATCAGATAAAAGTAAAAAATGGCGGTGCAGGCCATAGGCAGGAGGTGCCATGAGACGTTTTGGAGATCAGAAGAAGCAGCCGGAGGAGCTATTCGGAGCCTGGGAGACGACTGAATCCGGTGCGGCAGATACATCTGGAGAAGAGGAGGCAGGTCTGGATCTTCTGGAGCTTTATCTGGAGGAGCTCAGAGCGGTTCCACAGCTCTCTGTTCAGGAGGAGGCAGAGCTCACAGGACGCGCTGCTATGGGAGAGGAGCATGCGAAACAGCGCCTCACGGAGGGCTATCTCATGTATGCGCTTACGCTTGTGAAGGACTATATGGGAGGGCCGATTTCCGTTTCTGAGCTGATCGCTGTCGCAAATCTCGCCCTGGTGCAGGCGGTCAGCCGCTATCTTGCAAATGCTGTGACTTCTGCAAAAAACACGGAAGGGGAATTGGAAAGCGCTGTGCTTCGTGATACGATAACCGCAGAAGTAGAGGCTGCGTTGAAGCATTCCTGTGAGGAGGCGCAAAGCAGCGGTCAGGAAGAGCAGGCGATTGCAGAGCGCTTGAACCGCCTCACAGAGATATCCCGCGTGATGGCGACGGAGCTCGGGCGACAGGCCACAGAGAGTGAGCTCGCCGAGCGGATGAGAAGCACAGAGGAGGAGATACGGGAGCTTGTCAAAATGAGCATGCAGGCACTTTGAATTATGGATGACAAATTCAGAGAATTTCCGATATGATAAGGCACAGGAGAACAGTCGTAAGCTTTGAAAGGAGTACTATGGGCGTTAGAAGAGTCTATGTGGAGAAGAAGCCGGACTATGCCGTTCGCGCAAGAGAGCTCGCGGAGAATATCCGGAGTTATCTCGGCATAAGCAGCATAAGCCGCGTGCGGGTTCTGGTGCGCTATGACATCGAAAATATGACGGATGAGAGCTATGCGCTGGCGAGAGGAACCATCTTTTCTGAGCCGCCGCTGGACAGCTGCTATGAGGAGAGCTTTCCGAAGAATGCGGATGATGCTGTCTTTTCCGTAGAGTTTCTTCCGGGCCAGTTCGATCAGCGCGCAGATTCGGCAGAACAGTGTGTGAAGCTTCTGGACGAAAAGGCCAGCCCGGTGATACGCTCTGCGACGACCTATGTGCTGAGCGGAACCCCGACGGAGGAGGAGCTTGCCGCTGTGAAGAGCTTCTGCATCAACCCGGTGGACTCCAGAGAGACCTCGGAGGAGAAGCCGGACACTCTGCATATAGACTATCCTGCGCCGGAGGATGTGAAGAGCTTTGAAGGCTTCTGCAGCATGGATGAGAAGGCGTTTCATGCGCTCTATTTCTCGCTGAATCTTGCAATGACCTACGATGATTTTTCCTTCATCCGCAGCTATTTTGAGAAAGAGCAGCGGGATCCGACTGTGACCGAGATCCGGATGCTGGATACTTACTGGTCGGATCACTGCCGTCATACGACCTTCCAGACAGAGCTCACAGATATTCGTTTTCTGGAGGGAGACTACAGAGAGCGGCTGGTGAAGAGCTATGAGCGCTACTTATGCGACCGCGAGGATGTGTTCCATGGAAGAAAGGACAAGTTTGTCTGTCTCATGGATCTTGCGCTTATGGGAATGCGAAAGCTCAGGAAGGAGGGCAAGCTCACTGATCAGGAGGAAACAGACGAGATTAATGCCTGCTCCGTGATTGTTCCGGTTGAGATCGACGGTGTCACAGAGGAGTGGCTTGTAAATTTTAAGAACGAGACGCACAACCATCCGACGGAAATCGAGCCGTTCGGAGGCGCAGCGACCTGTCTCGGTGGCGCAATAAGGGATCCGCTCTCCGGAAGAACCTATGTCTATCAGGCCATGCGCATCACAGGTGCGGCAGATCCCACCGTCCCGCTTGGAGAGACCCTCCCGGGCAAGCTCCCGCAGAGGAAGCTGGTCACGGAGGCCGCCCGCGGATATTCCTCCTACGGAAATCAGATCGGCTTGGCAACAGGCTATGTGAAGGAGATTTATCATCCGGACTATGTTGCGAAGCGCATGGAGCTCGGTGCAGTTATGGCAGCGGCGCCGCGGAAAAATGTGCGCCGTCTCACGTCCGATCCGGGAGATGTCATCGTACTGCTCGGCGGTGAGACCGGGCGCGACGGAATCGGAGGCGCGACGGGCTCCTCCAAGGTTCATACGACCGATTCCATTGAGATCTGCGGCGCAGAGGTGCAGAAGGGCAATGCGCCCACAGAGCGGAAGCTTCAGCGTCTGTTCCGTCGCCCTGAGGCGAGTACGCTGATCAAGAAGTGCAATGATTTTGGGGCGGGCGGCGTCTCCGTGGCGATCGGAGAGCTTGCGGCGGGGCTTGATATCGACCTCGACAAGGTTCCGAAGAAGTACGCGGGACTGGACGGGACGGAGCTTGCGATATCGGAGTCGCAGGAGCGCATGGCCTGCGTCATCGACCCGAAGGATGTAGAGCAGTTCCTCGCATATGCACAGGAAGAGAATCTCGGCGCTGTTCCGGTCGCTGTGGTCACGGAGAGCCCGCGCTTAAGGATGCGCTGGAGAGGCAAAACCATAGTAGATATCAGCAGAGAGTTCATCGACACCAATGGTGCGCATCTTAAGGCACAGGTTGAGGTGGAGATGCCGGTGAAGGCAGAGAGCCCGCTGACAGTGCAGCCGGTCACTGACATTCGCTCCCACTGGCTTAAGACGCTTGCAGATCTGAATGTCTGCTCTCAGAAGGGTCTGGTCGAGATGTTTGACAGCTCGATCGGCGCCGGTACAGTCACAATGCCCTACGGCGGTCTCTACCAGATGTCAGAAATTCAGACTATGGTCGCGAAGCTTCCCGTGCTGAAGGGGAGCTGCGATGCAGTGACTATGATGAGCTACGGCTTTGATCCTTACCTCTCGAAGTGGAGCCCCTATCACGGCGCTGTATATGCAGTTGCGGATTCAGTCGCGAAGATTGCCGCAGCAGGAGGAGACTGGAGAAAGATTCACTTCACCTTCCAAGAATATTTCCGGCGTATGGATGATGAGAAGCCGCGCCGCTGGAGTCAGCCCTTTGCCGCACTGCTCGGGGCCTATGAGGCGCAGAGGGAGCTGGAGCTCGCAAGCATAGGCGGCAAGGACTCCATGTCCGGAACCTTTAACGAGATTGATGTTCCCCCCACGCTGGTGAGCTTTGCGGTGGATATCGCCAGTGCCAAAAATGTGGTCACGCCGGAGCTGAAGAAGGCCGGAAACCGTATTCTTTTGCTGCGTGTGCAGCGAGATGCGGATGCGCTTCCGGATTTTGCAGACCTGAAGGCGCAGTATTCCGCGCTCTTTGAGGATGTTCTGGCGGGGCGTGTTGTGAGCTCCTATGCGCTGTCCCGCCACGGCATTGCGGAGGGCCTTGCAAAGATGGCCTTCGGCAACAGACTGGGTGTCAGGGTATCGGATGCGGTGCGCGCGGAGGAGCTTTTTGCACCGGCCTGGTGCGATCTGCTTCTGGAGGTTCCTGCGGAGCACTGCGCTGCGCTCAAGGCTCGCTGCACCCTGCTCGGAGAGGTGACGGAGCGCGCCGTACTGGCGTTTCAGAGCATGGAGCTGCCGCTTTCTGAGGCTGAGCGCGCCTGGACGGGTACGCTGGAGAAGATATTCTCAACTGCTGAGGGTGCAGAAGGAAAGGCGCTTGATACGCCGCTGTACCGCGCAGAGGCAGCAGCTGTCTGCACGCATAAGCTCGGCATACCGCGCGTCTTCATTCCGGTATTTCCGGGTACAAACTGTGAGATCGATTCTCTCCGTTCCTTTGAGCGGGCGGGAGCAGAGGTATATGCTCCCGTATTCAGAAATCGCAGTGCGCAGGACATACTGGATTCTGTCGAAGCATACAGAAAGGGGATCTCAGAGGCGCAGATTGTCATGTTCCCCGGCGGATTCTCCGCGGGAGATGAACCGGAGGGAAGCGCAAAGTTCTTTGCGACGGCCTTCCGCAATCAAAAGATCCGCGAGGAGGTGCTGAAGCTTCTGAATGAGAGAGACGGACTGATGCTCGGCATCTGCAACGGCTTTCAGGCGCTGATTAAGCTCGGGCTGGTTCCATATGCGGACATCAGGGAGCAGGCGGCGGATGCACCGACACTTGCCATGAACACGATAGGAAGACATATCAGCCGCATGGTGAATATGAAGGTCGTATCCAACAAGTCGCCGTGGCTCATGGGCGCGGAGCTCGGCGGAGTGTATGCGAACGCGGCTTCCCACGGCGAGGGACGCTTTGTCGCACCGCAGGGGACCATAGAGGCACTCTTTCAGAACGGACAGGTCGCGACGCAGTATTGCGCGCCGGACGGCTCCGTCACGATGGAGGAGGAGTGGAATCCGAACGGCTCCTACTATGCCATAGAGGGAATCACCAGTGCAGACGGCAGAATTTATGGAAAAATGGCGCATCCGGAGCGCATCGGAACTTATGTCAATATCAACATTCCTGTGCGTCAGGATATGAAAATTTTTGAATCGGGTGTTGCCTATTTTAAGTGATTCGAGTATGATAAACGCGCAGTAGTTTATCGGAGCCCTGGCTTCCGCACTGCTGGGATTATCGGTATAGGCGTTTATCACAGCGAAGAGATAAGGGGCAAGATCGACCTGACCGGTCGGTCTTGCCTTCGTTTATGAGAGGTAAGGCTATGAAGAAGGTTGTAAAGTTCGGGGGAAGCTCCCTCGCGAGCGCAAAGCAGTTTAAGAAGGCCGGGGAGATCATCCGCTCGGACAAGTCCAGGCGCTATGTAGTTCCGTCTGCTCCGGGGAAGCGAAGCCCGGAAGACATCAAGGTGACGGATCTGCTGTATCGGATGTATGATGCCGCAGGCGATCAGGTCGCCTATGGAAAGATATTTACGCAGATACGCGCGCGCTACGAGGAGATCATAGAGGGTCTGGGGCTGAATCTGAATCTTGAGGATGCCTACAGGAGAATGGAAGAGGGCTTTGTGCATCAGATCGGCAGAGATTATGCCGCAAGCCGCGGAGAATATCTGAATGGTCTGCTCATGGCGGCTTATCTCGGCTATGAGTTTATAGATCCGGCAGAGATTATCGTGTTTCATGACGACAGCACACTGGATCGGGAGGCGACGGAAAAGGCGGTTTCCGAGCGCCTCTGCGACGTTGATTATGCGGTGATTCCGGGCTTTTACGGCGCAAAGCGGGACGGAAGCATTACTACCTTCTCACGCGGCGGCTCCGACGTGACCGGCTCCGTGATTGCCGGAGCGATTCATGCGGATCTCTATGAGAACTGGACCGATGTGTCCGGTTTCCTCTGTGCAGATCCCCATATTGTCGATAACCCGGAGGTGATCGATACCATCACCTACCATGAACTGAGGGAGCTTTCCTACATGGGGGCAGGGGTCATGCACGAGGACGCAATCTTCCCCGTGAGAAAAGAGGGAATTCCGATCAATATACGGAACACGAACCGCCCGAACGACAAGGGAACCATGATCGTCGAGAGCACCTGCAGAAAGCCGCGCTTTACCATCACCGGTGTGGCAGGCAAGAAAGGTTTCTGCTCTGTGACCATCGACAAGGATATGATGAATTCCGAGATCGGCTTCTGCCGCAAGGTGCTGCAGGTCTTTGAGGACAATGGCATCTGTCTGGAGCACATGCCCTCCGGGATAGACACGATGACGATCGTTGTGCATCAGACAGAGTTTCTGGACAATGAGCAGAGGATCGTTGCGGGCATCCATCGCGCCGTGCATCCGGATCAGATCATACTTGAGGATGATCTCGCGCTGATCGCGGTAGTGGGGCGCGGGATGAAGGATCAGAGAGGAACAGCGGCACGCGTTTTTGCGGCGCTGAGCCATGAGCACGTGAATGTCAAGATGATAGATCAGGGCTCCAGTGAGTTCAATATCATCGTGGGCGTGAAGAGCCGGGATTTTGAGGTGGCGATCCGCGCGATATACCGCATTTTTGTAGAGACACAGCTGTAAGAAAAGAGGCATTCCGGCGCGGCATCATTTCTGGTGCCGCGCCAAAATGCAGTGAGCTGAAAGCAGGAGGATACCAGTGCATCAGGTGATTGTGATCGGCGGCGGTGCCGCGGGAATGCTCGCAGCCATTGCCGCGGCGGGAGCGGGCGCGAAGGTGCTGCTTCTCGAGAAGAATGAAAAGCTCGGCAAGAAGCTTTTTATCACCGGAAAGGGACGCTGCAACCTGACGAACGCGGCAGATATGCAGGAGGTGCAGGAGAGCGTGGTCAGTAATCCGCGCTTTCTCTTCAGCGCATTTCGGGAATATACGAATGCAGACATCATGCGTCTGATAGAGGAGAACGGGTGTCCGCTGAAAACAGAGCGCGGTCAGCGCGTATTTCCGGTGAGCGATCATAGCTATGATGTTATCAATGCGCTGGAGCGCGCGCTGAAGCGCGCGGGCGTAAGCTGGCGTCTCAACGCAGAAGTGTCGGGTATCGAAACAGATGTGGCGGCGGACGGCACAGCAGCTGTCAGCGGCGTACGGCTCTGCGATGGTGCGCTGCTGCCTGCGGACAGAGTGGTTCTTGCAACGGGCGGACTCTCTTACCCGGCGACAGGCTCTGACGGCGCCGGGCTTCGCTTTGCAGAGCGGCTGGGGCACCGCATCACGCCGGCTCTGCCCTCCCTTGTCCCACTGCTGATCCGTGAGCAGAGCATAGCCGCAGATCTCATGGGACTCTCGCTGAAGAATGTTTCCATTTCCATACGGGAGGGAAATAAAGAGCACTACAGTGATTTTGGGGAGCTGCTCTTCACGCATTTTGGACTGAGCGGCCCCGTGATACTCTCTGCGAGCGCGGTGGTTGGTCCGCTCCTGAAAAAGAAGGAGCTTGCGCTGTTCATAGATCTGAAACCAGCACTTTCCGGAGAACAGCTGGACCAGCGCCTGCTCAGGGATTTTTCGGATCTGCAGAACCGCGCGCTGAAGAATGCGCTCTCCGGATTATTTCCCTCAAGACTCATTTCCGAGGTGATACGGCAGTCAGGGGTATCTCCGGAGCGAAGGATTCATGATCTGACGAGGGAAGAGCGGGCTGCGCTCGTTGGCGCGACCAAGGGGCTTCATTATACGCTGACCGGACTTCGGGGCTTCAATGAAGCGATTATCACAAAGGGCGGCGTCAGTGTGAAGGAGGTGAATCCCTCCACAATGGAATCGAAAAGAATTTCCGGACTGTATTTTGCAGGAGAGCTCCTGGATCTTGACGCACTGACAGGCGGATTTAATCTTCAGATTGCGTGGTCAACAGGCTGGCTTGCCGGAAAAAGTGCGGCGGAGGAGAGATAAAATGGAGAAGATCAGAGCGCTTGCGATCGATGGCCCTGCGGGAGCAGGAAAATCGACAATTGCAAAGGCAGTGAGCAGAGAGCTGAACTGGATCTATGTGGACACGGGTGCGATGTTTCGCGCGATTGCCCTGTTCCTGACAGAGAGAGGCACGGACACGGATTCGGAGGAGGCTGTCGCAGCCGCACTGGACGGGGTGGATATTGCGCTCCGCCATGAGAACGGAGAGCAGAGAATCTTTTTAAACGGCAGGGATGTTTCTGCGGAAATTCGCGAGGAGGCCGTCGGAAATATGGCGAGTCGGGTGAGCGTCTATCCCGCGGTGCGAAACAAGCTTCTGTTTCTTCAGCGTCAGCTTGCGGCAGCGCAGCCGGTCGTGATGGACGGACGTGACATCGGGACTGTCGTGCTTCCGAACGCGGATACAAAGATATATCTCACTGCCAGTGCAGAGGTGCGCGCAAAAAGACGGCTCAGAGAGCTGCTTCTGAAGGGGCAGAGCGCAGAGCTCGCCGAGGTTCAGAGAGATATTGAGGCGCGTGACTACAGAGATATGCACAGAGAGACGGCGCCGCTCCGGCAGGCAGAGGACGCTGTGCTCCTGGACAGCTCGGATATGAGTGCGGCGGAGGTGCAGCGGAAGATTCTCTCGCTTGTCCGGGGAAGCCGGGAGAGGTGAGGCATTGTCAAGTATAAAAATTGCGGAAAAGGCGGGATTCTGCTTCGGTGTGCGCAAGGCGGTGGAGACAGTGTACCGCGAGGCGGAGGAAGCAAGGGGAGAGGTTTATACCTACGGTTCCATCATTCACAACGAGGAGGTCGTGAAGGATCTGGAACGAAAAGGAGTCCGGGTTCTTGACGGGCCGGAGGCGCTCAGAGCACTTCGCGGGGGAACCGTCATCATCCGCTCCCATGGAATCGGCCGGGAGATCTATGAGATCTGTGAGAAGAAACAGCTCCGTGTGGTGGACGCGACCTGTCCCTTTGTCGCAAAGATTCACCGCATTGTGCAGGAGGAGAATGCAAAGGGGCGCCAGGTCATTATTGTCGGAGATCCTGCACATCCGGAGGTCATGGGGATCCGGGGGTGGGGAAGGAAGGACACAGAGGTGATCGAATCTGCTGAAGATTTTGAAGCTCTGGGCCTGGAAAAGGGAAAAAGTATCAGTATTGTCGCGCAGACTACCTATAATCTGACAAAGTTTAAAAAGATTCTTGATAAAATTACGGATTTGGGTTATGATATAGCGTGTTTTAATACGATTTGCAATGCCACGCAGGAGAGACAGACCGAGGCCGGAAGGATCGCCTCAGAGGTCGATGCCATGATTGTCATCGGCGGACAGAGCAGCTCCAACACGCGAAAGCTCGCGGAGATCTGCAGTGCCGCCTGTGAGAATACGTTTTTTGTGCAGACGGCGGATGATCTTGACCCGAAGGTCCTGGCGTCTTTTGAGCGTATAGGCATTACAGCGGGGGCATCAACCCCCAAACATATCATTGAGGAGGTTCAAACAATTGTCAGATCAGAGTTTTGAACAGATGCTTGAGGAGTCTTTTAAGACAATTCACAACGGGGAAGTCGTAAAGGGAACAGTTCTTGATGTCAAAGAGGATCAGATCATCTTAAACATCGGCTATAAGTCGGATGGCATCATCACCAGGAATGAGTACACGAACAACAACAGCCTCGACCTCCGGACTGTCGTGCAGATTGGTGAGGAACTGGAAGCAAAGGTCATGAAGGTAAATGACGGCGATGGCCAGGTATCCCTTTCCTACAGAAGACTTGCCGCGGACAGAGGAAACAAGCGTCTTGAGGAGGCTTACAACAATCACGAGGTTCTCAAGGCGAAGGTTGTTCAGGTCCTGAACGGCGGGCTCAGTGTCATGGTCGAGGAGGCGAGAGTCTTCATTCCGGCCAGCCTTGTGTCCGATTCCTATGAGAGAGATCTCACCAAGTATGCGGATCAGGAAATCGAGTTTGTCATCACCGAGTTCAACCCGCGCAGAAGACGCATCATCGGTGACCGCAAGCAGCTCATGCTGGCTGCGAAGGCTGAGATGCAGAAGGAGCTCTTTGCTCGCATTAAGCCGGGAGACGTTGTCGAGGGTGTCGTGAAGAATGTCACCAATTTCGGCGCGTTTATCGACCTTGGCGGTGCGGATGGCCTTCTTCACATCTCCGAGATGAGCTGGGGCAGAATTGAGAACCCGAAGAAGGTCTTCAAGTCCGGAGACCAGGTCACAGTTCTTATCAAGGATATTGTGGGAACCAAGATCGCACTCAGCCTGAAATTCCCGGAGCAGAATCCGTGGATTGATGCGGCGGAGAAGTATGCGCCGGGCAATGTTGTGACAGGAAGAGTTGCCCGCATGACCGATTTCGGCGCGTTTGTTGAGCTTGAGCCGGGCGTGGACGCGCTGCTTCACGTCTCTCAGATTGCGCGCAGACACATCGACAAGCCGGCGGATGTTCTTCAGATCGGTGACGAGATCGAGGCGCAGATCGTTGATTTCAATGAGGCTGACAGAAAGATCTCCCTCAGCATGAAGGCGCTTGAGATGCAGCCGCAGGGCGATGAGCTCGTGTACAGTGAGGAGGTTCAGCCAGAGGAGCAGCCGGAGGAGCAGCAGTAATACTGCTCTCTTCAGCTCTGAGACAGTTCGAGTTTACAGAGGGTCAAGGTGCGGAGCGTTCCGCGCTTTGGCCCTCTTTCTGACTGCGCCGAAGGAGGTGCATATTGAGAATTGTGCTGTATGCTTATACGGGCCGCGGGAGAGAGCTGAAAGCCCGTCTCCAGTCCATGCTGGAGAAGCAGGGGGAGCTTGTCTTAGAGCTGGCGGTCGAGGAGGCGTTTTCCTGCTGTGATGCGCTGATCTTTATCGGGGCGACCGGAATCGCGGTGAGGAGGATCGCCCCCCTTGTGCGGGATAAATTTCAGGATCCGGCGGTGCTCTCGATGGATGAGCTTGGGAGGCACTGTATTTCTCTGCTCTCAGGTCATGTGGGCGGTGCAAATCTGATGGCGGAGCGCATAGCCGGCATGATCGGCGCAGAGGCTGTTATCTCTACTGCGACAGATCTGTATCATCTCTTTGCTGTGGATCTTTTTGCAAAGGAAAATGCTCTGTGGATCACGGACCGCGTGCTTGCGCGGAAGATCAGTGCGGCACTGCTTCGCGGTGTAAGCATCGGCTTTTGCAGTGATTTTCCTGTGGAGGGAGAGCTTCCGGGTGAGCTGTATCGGGCGGAGAAGCGGGAGATCGCAGCGGGACAGAAGGCACTCTCAATCGCGGTGACGCTCTCGGATGCAGAGCTGGGGGGGAGCTGTCTTCGCCTCATTCCGCGCTGCCTCTCTCTCGGAGTCGGGTGCAGGCGGGGGATTGCCCCTGAGACGCTGCGGGAGGCCCTTCAGCAGTTTCTGAGCGAGCGGGGAATATGTGCTGAGGCAATCTCAGCTGTTGCAAGCATAGAGCTTAAGAAGAATGAGCCGGCAATCCTTGCCTTGGCGGAGGAGCTTCGGGCAGAGTTTCGCGTGTATACGGCAGAGGAGCTGCTGGAGCAGCCGGGGGAGTATGAGGACTCTGCCTTTGTGCGGAGGACAACAGGGGTGGGAAATGTCTGTGAGCGGGCTGCAGCCGCAGTTTTCCCGGAAATTCTTGTGCATAAGACGCGTTATAGGGGGGTGACCCTGGCACTCAGCATGAAGCGGCCACGTCTTCGCTTCCCGGAGCGCTCCTCCTTCCTTCTGATCACCGGCGGTGCCTGGCAGGGCAAGCGCCGCTTTGCGGAGCGCCTCATCGCCGGGGGAAGGCTCTCCGCAGAAGGCGTGCTTTATGTCGAAGAGAAGAGGCTGCAGCGCTGGACAGAGCCTGTGCTCTCCGGAGCGCGCAGCGCGGAGCAGGCTGCGGCAGATGCCGCGGAGGAGCTGCTTGGGGAGCTTGCCGGCATTAAGCGCGCCGGGAGGAGCAGCGCTGCGGTGCAGATGTCGGGTGAGGCTGTAGAGGCACGACCCTTCTGTGCTGCGATTATACTGGACAGCATCGGGAATGGTGTTGTTCCCCTCAGAGCGGAGGACCGCGCCATGCGGGAGCTTGGCGGGAGACTTGCCTGTGTTCTTGCGGCGCAGGCGGCTGAGGTCTGGAAGCTCGAATGCGGTATTGCAGAGAGACTCAAATAGGCTTCATAAATCCTTAAGCAAAGTTAAGGGCAAAGCGGTGGAGAATTTCACGGTTTATGTCTACACTGATTACAGCGTTTTATTTTTTATTCAGAGCGGCGGCGCGGCTCATGCAGCAATCTATAGCGCGGCGCCCTGAATAGCTTGGGAGAGGAGTGAAGTGAATGAATTTAATGCATTTCAGGAGTGTACAGCGCATTACTGCGGCAGCACTGCTGCTCTCAATGTCTGTGCTGAGCTTCAGTCCGGCACTTGGCGCAACCGTGGTGGGCATAGGACCGGACGGGAAGCCCTTTCAGCCGGAGCAGCAGAGTGGTGCAGAGCTTCAGAAGACCGGGGAGCGGGGCAATGCAGCAGGTGCCGGGACGGATCAGGCAGAGGAAAGCAGTACTGCGACAGAGACTGCCGAGCTCAGCGCTGTCATTGCGAACGGGAGAGTGGAGCTTAAGGGAAGCGTGAGCGGAAGCTACTCCGCGGAGGATGGAAAGCTCTATCTCTTTGCCATGGCGCCGTATCAGGATAGTCTCTTCGGAGAACCGATCGCAAATACTGCGGAGAGCGGGCAGTTCAGCTTCAGCACAGAGCTGCGTGCCGGCAGTGCGGATACCAGACTCTATGATGGTTTTGCCGTCGCGGTATGGAAGGACGGGCGCTATCAGGAGATCAGCAATCGCGCCTATATCACCAATCCAGAGACAGTGGCCGGGAGCAGACTTCCCTATCAGGCTCCGCTCACCAAAAAGGGACTGCTCGTGCAGCTGGATATGCTGAGCGATGCCTTTGATCTCGGGGTGAAGCATGTCAATGTCAATTTTAATCTCGCACAGATCACTGCGGGAAGCGGAGTGGATTACAGCTACAGGGGCAAGACCTATCACTTTGATGCCGCACAGATTGCGGAATATGACAAGAATATCAGCGCCTACTCAGGAAAGAGCATGCTGGTGACCGGGATTGTTCTGAACGGCTGGAATGAGCGTATGCCGGAGCTCATCTATCCCGGTGTGAAGAAATCCGGAGACGCCTTCTACTATGGTTTTAACGCATCTACAAAGGAGGGCTATGAGACAACCAGAGCGCTGATGTCCTTTCTCGCAGAGCGCTACTCCGGAGAAAACGCAAGCTGCGGTCGCGTGACCAACTGGATCATCGGGAATGAAATCAATAACAATAAGAACTGGAATTACATGGGGGCGATGGATATGGATCGCTACGTGGAGGAGTATGTCCGCGCCTTTCGTGTGAGCTATACCGCAATTAAGAGCGCTTCTGCGAACGCAAGGGTGTTTTTCTCAATCGATGAGAACTGGAACGATCCAAATGCGGACGAAAAACTGAAGTATTCCGGAAAAAAGATTCTGGATGCGGTGAATGCTGCCATACTTCGCGGCGGAAACATCAGCTGGAATCTGGCGTATCACCCCTATCCCTATCCCATGGTGGAGCCGGAGTTCTGGGATGACCACAGCACCGGAGCCATCGTGCAGAACGAGAGCACACAGATCATAGACTTTGAGAACCTGAACGTGCTGACGGACTATCTCTGTGGCTCGGCCTTCCGGGATCCGTCGAACAATGTGCGGCGCGTGATACTCTCCGAGCAGGGGTTCACTGCGACGAGCGCGAGCCGCGGAAATGTGGAGGAGGCTCAGGCGGCGGCCTTTGCCTACGCTTACTATATTGCAGATTCCAATCCGTACATTGACGCGCTGATTCTGAGTCGGCAGGTGGACGCGCCTGCAGAGGTGAGAACCTCCTGCGCCTTCGGTCTCTGGGCCTGCCGCATGGATGTGGGCGATGCGATCGTCGCGACGAGAAGACGCAGGATATGGTCTGTCTTCCGGGATATAGACAAGAAGGCAAAGACTCTGGAAGCGACCGAATTTGCAAAGTCGGTGATCGGTATCAGCAAGTGGTCAGAGGTCGTTCCCTCCTTCCGCTGGAGGGCGCTGGAAAAATAAGAATGCACAAAAATGCTTCCTAAAAGGAGCAGAGTCTCTCTGAAACGTACATTTGTGCGCCTCACGCGAAAAAACGCTTGAATTCGGGAAAGTGAAGGGGTATGATGAGCGAGTCATAATAGCTTTCCTTCACTGCTGTGCAGCTATGGTGCGCATGGTGTGTGGCGCTATTTGGCCCTGCTATCATATAAATACAGCTCACAGGAGGCATACAGATGAAGCTTGAGAGAAAACTTAGGGTTGCAGTGCTCGGAGCAACGGGCATGGTGGGACAGCGTTTCCTCACAATACTGGAGAATCATCCCTGGTATGAGGTCACTGTGCTTGCGGCAAGTGAGAGAAGCGCGGGAAAGACCTATGAGGAGGCGATCGGCGGGCGCTGGAAGCTTGACATTCCGATGCCGGAGAAATATAAGAAGATGGTTGTCATGAATGTCAATGAGGTGGATGCGGTTGCAGCTCAGGTTGATTTCTGCTTCTCCGCCGTAGACATGACGAAGGAGGAGATACGCGCGATCGAGGATGATTATGCGAAGCATGAGACTCCGGTCGTCTCCAATAACAGCGCACATCGCTGGACTCCGGATGTTCCCATGGTGATTCCGGAGATCAATCCGGAGCATTTTGAGATCATCAGGGCGCAGAGGAAGCGTCTTGGAACCGTGAGAGGTTTCGTCGCGGTGAAGCCAAACTGCTCGATTCAGAGCTATGCGCCGGTGCTCGCTGCATGGAAGGAGTTTGAGCCCTACGAGGTGATTGCAACTACCTATCAGGCCATCTCCGGAGCCGGTAAGAATTTTACGGACTGGCCGGAGATGCAGGGGAATATCATTCCTTACATCGGCGGTGAGGAGGAGAAGAGCGAGAAGGAACCGCTGAAGATATACGGACGAATCGAGGGTGATGAGATAGTCCCGGCTGCCGGGCCGAAGATCAGCTGTCAGTGCATACGGGTACCGGTGCTGAACGGGCACACGGCTGCAGTGTTTGTGAAGCTCAGAAGGAAGGCGGCAAAGGAGCAGCTCATTCAGAAGCTCAGAGACTATGCGGGACTTCCGCAGCAGCTCAGGCTTCCGAGCGCTCCGGAGCACTTTATCTGCTACATGGAGGAGGACAATCGTCCCCAGGTCAGTCTGGATGTCAATTATGAGGGCGGAATGGGCATCTCGATCGGCCGTCTGAGAGAGGACAGCATCTATGACTGGAAGTTTGTGGGACTCTCCCACAACACACTGCGCGGCGCAGCAGGCGGCGCAGTGGAGTGCGCGGAGTGCCTGACTGCACTTGAGTACATCACGGCGAAGGACTGAGACGCGTCGGGTCAGACAGTGAAAACAGAAGACACTTGCAGGACCGGGAGTACCCATATGGGCCCCGGTCCTTTTTAAGCGGTCAGGGGCAGCTGATTTTTCGCCTCAGACGGATTTTGCGGGATACGCGGTTGTGCAGCAAAAAATGAAAGGGAAAAGCCGGCGCACAACAGTCAGGCTTCCGTGTTATAATGACGTATACAGATCAATGACAGCGGAGGTAGAAGGTATGAGTGCAGAGGTGAGAGAGTTCGGGACGCTTGCGGACGGACGCAGCACACAGCTTTTTGTCCTGACAAACGGAAATGGCACGGAAGCTGTATTTACAGATCTTGGAGCTGCCTGGGTCAGCATGAAGGTGCAGGACAGGGAGGGGGAGCCGGGAGATGTGCTCCTCGGTTATGATGATCCTGAGACCTACAACCAGAATCCGACCGCTATGGGGGAGTGTGTCGGGCGCTCGGCAAATCGGATCGGCAACGGGAAGTTCACGCTGGAGGGAGTGGAGTACCAGCTCGCAAGGAATAATCACGGGAAGAACAATCTGCACTCCGGACCTGAGCTCTGGTGCAGCAGGCTCTTCGCGGCAGAGACTGAACAGACAAAGCTCGGGAGCAGGGTTTCTTTCCGGCTGAATTCCCCGGACGGAGATCAGGGCTTTCCGGGCGCGCTTGCTTTTTCTGTGTCCTATACGCTCACAGAGGACGATTCAGTCATCATTGAGTACAGCGGAATATCGGATCGCACGACCATCATCAATCCGACGAACCACGCCTATTTCAACCTTCGAGGCCATGATGCCGGGGATATTCTTGAGCAGGAGGTCTGGATCAACGCAGATTACTTTACGCCGGTGGATGCGTGGTCACTGCCGACTGGAGAGCTGCGCCCGGTCGACGGCACACCCATGGATTTCACCATGCAGAAGCCAATTGGACAGGACATTGATGCAGACGATGAGCAGCTCAGATTCGGGAGCGGCTATGATCATAATTTTGTCCTGAACAACCAGGATGGAAAGCTGCGTCTCGTCGCAAAGGCGAAGGACAGGGAGAGCGGCAGAAAGCTGAAGATCTACACAGACCTGCCCGGCCTTCAGTTCTACACAGGCAATGCGCTTCGCGCGGAGCAGGCAGAGGGCAAGGGCGGTGCAGTCTATGATCACCGTGCGGGCTACTGCTTTGAGACACAGTTCTATCCCGACGCCGTGAATCATGCGGAATGGCCGCAGCCCGTATTCCGGGCGGGGGAGGAATACCATCACTTCACAATCTATAAATTTGTGACGCGGCTTGATGAGGAAGAGGAGGAGACGGACTGAAGCGCCTATTCATAGCTGAGAAGCCGAGCGTCGCGCAGGAGTTTGCGCGGGTACTCGGAGTGAGCGGCAGGAGACAGAACGGATATCTGGAGAGCACAGATACTGTCGTGACCTGGTGTGTGGGGCATCTCATCACGATGAGCTACCCTGAGAAGTATGATCCGCGGCTGAAGCGCTGGGATCTGGAGATGCTTCCCTTTCTTCCGGAGCAGTTTCTCTATGAGGTGATCGGAGATGTGAAGCCCCAGTTTGAGATTGTGAAGGGGCTCCTGAACCGGGAAGATATAGACACCATCTATATCTGTACGGACTCCGGGAGAGAGGGAGAGTATATCTATCGCCTGGTGGACCGCATGGCCGGAGTGCAGGGTAAGACAAGGAAGCGTGTCTGGATCGACTCGCAGACAGAGGAGGAGATTCAGAGAGGTATACGTGAGGCGAAGGACTGGAGTGCCTATGACGGACTGAGCGCGGCTGCTTATCTGAGGGCGCAGGAGGATTACCTCATGGGAATCAATTTTTCCCGCGCGCTGACGCTTCGCTACGGGGGAACATTATCCGCATTCTTAAAGAGGAATCACACGGTCGTGAGCGTCGGGCGGGTTATGACCTGTGTGCTCGGCATGGTTGTGCGGCGCGAGCGAGAGATACGCGCCTTTGTAAAGACGCCCTTTTACCGCGTGCTCGCCGAGTTTTCAAAGGATGGAACCTCGTTTGAGGGAGAGTGGCGTGCGGTGGAGGGTTCCGCGTACTTTCAGTCACCGAAGCTCTATAAGGAGAATGGCTTCAGGAGGCGGGAGGACGCAGATGCACTGATACGCCTGCTCAGTCAGGACGGCAGAGAGGCACAGGTTGTGAAGTCGGAGAAAAAGCGGGAAATACGGAACGCCCCGCTGCTCTATAACCTCGCTGAGCTCCAGAACGACTGCGCGAAGCGCTTTAAGATAAGCCCGGATGAGACGTTAAAGCTTGTGCAGGAGCTCTACGAGAAGAAGCTGGTGACCTATCCCAGAACGGACGCGCGTGTGCTGTCCACGGCGGTCGCGAAGGAAATAAGCAGGAATCTTTCCGGACTTCGGAGGCTCACAGCAGAGCTTCCGGAGGTCGCAGGCTTTGCTGCGGAGGTACTCGACGGAGAGAGCTTCAAAAAGATAGGCAGGACGCGCTACACGAATGACGCGCAGATCACAGATCACTATGCGATCATTCCCACGGGGCAGGGCTTTCCGGCGCTGCGATCACTGAGGCAGCTCCAGCGTGAGGTCTATGAGATGATATGCCGGCGATTCCTGGCTGTCTTCTATCCCCCAGCAGTTTATGAGAAGCGATCCGTGGAGACTGCGCTCGGCAGAGAACACTTTTTCTCGAACTTTCGCATCTGTACGGAGGAGGGATGGCAGCGGCTGTCCGTCTTCCGGCAGCAGGCGAAGAACGGAGAGGAGCATGAAGACATGGCGGAGGGACGCGGTGAGGATCCTGCCTTCCGCGCCATGCTTGCGGGTCTTAAGAAGGGCAGCGAATACGGAGCGGGGAACTATTCTGTGAAGGAGGGAGAGACCTCGCCGCCGAAGCGCTACAGCTCCGGTTCCATGATACTTGCCATGGAGAATGCGGGACAGCTTATTGAGGATGAGGAGCTTCGAAGCCAGATCAGGGGCTCCGGAATTGGAACCAGCGCGACGCGGGCGGAGATCCTTAAGAAGCTCGTGAGCAACAGCTATCTCGCATTGAACGGAAAGACGCAGATTATCACACCGACCCTGCTCGGTGAGATGATCTACGAGGCGGTGCTGCTCTCCTTGCGGCAGCTTCTGAATCCGGAGCTCACAGCCAGCTGGGAGAAGGGACTAGGCTACGTGGCGGAGGGAGCTATAAGCCCGGAGGAGTATATGCAGAAGCTCAGGGCATTTGTGAGCCGCCGCACAGAACAGGTAAAGCAGAGCAATGCGGGCTACCTTCTGCGGGATGCTTTTGAGAAGATGAGGAGCTACTATCCGCCTCCAAAGGCAGTGGCGGCTAGAACTTACAGAAAAAAGAGGAGAGATCAGTGATGAAAAAAGAGGATCTGCGCATTGAGGCGCTGTTTGATCTGAACAGAACCATAGCGGCACCGCTGTTTCAGCGCTTCAGCTATCCCTGGGAGCTGCTGCCGGAGATCGGCAGCTTTCTTATGGAACTCGGTCAGACGCTTCCGGAGTCGGAGTATGAGAAGTTTGGGGACTGCATCTGGGTACACCGTTCTGTGAAGATCGCGAAGACTGTAAGCCTGAAGGGGCCGCTGATTGTCTGCGAGGGCGCAGAGCTGCGGCAGTGTGCCTTTGTGAGGGGGAATGTCCTGATCGGGCGGAATTCCGTTGCGGGCAATTCCTGCGAGTTCAAGAACAGCATACTCTTTGATCACGTGGAGACGCCGCACTACAACTATATCGGCGATTCAGTCCTTGGCTATCGCAGTCACATGGGGGCGGGAGCCATTACGAGCAATATTAAGAGCGACAGAAAGAATATTGTGATTCACTGCGGGAATGAGGAAATTGAGACCGGCCTCAGGAAGATCGGAGGGATACTCGGCGACGGCGTTGAGGTGGGATGCGGTTCGGTTCTGAATCCGGGGGTCGTGATCGGAAAGAATACGACTGTGTATCCGCTCTCCAGCGTGCGCGGCGTGCTTCCTGCAAACACGATCTACAAGCGGGAGGGTGAGCTGGTCCGGAAGCGCTGAGACTGCTGTGCGTTCTTTGTTCATTGCAATTCTGTTTTTTCTGTGTTACGATTAGCTGATTGAAGGGAGCTAATATTCCGATGGGAAGGTGCAGAGGGAAGGTCTTTGTGATCTGCGGCAGCGGTGCCGGAAAGACAAACGCCGCGATCGGCAAGGGTATTAAGTCTCTTGCGGAAGGAAAGACGGTGACTGTGATTCAGTTTCTGAAGGGAAAGGCCAACGAGGGGTTTATGTCTGTCCTGAAGAAACTGGAGCCGGAGATGAAAGCCTTCAGCTTTGAGAAGTATGAGGGCCTGTTTGAGAATCTCTCGGAGGAGGAAAAACAGGAAGATCTCATGAATCTTAAGAATGGCATCAGCTTTGCGCGGAAGGTCATGACGACAGCGGGGAGCGATGTGCTGATTCTGGATGAGCTTCTGGGACTCGTGGATCTCGGTGTGCTGAGCACCGAGGAACTGAAACGGCTCATTCAGGCAAAGCCGGAGGAGATGGAGCTCGTCATCACCGGGAAGGTGTTTCCGGCGGAGTTAAAGAAGGATGTAGACTGCATCTCGTATATCGAAAGTATGATTAATACCTGACGGAGGTAGTGCCTTGGCTATATTTGAAGGCTCCGGTGTGGCCCTTATCACACCGATGAACAGGGATTTCAGTGTAAACTACGATAAGCTGGAGGAGATTATCGAGGAGCAGATCGCAGGCGGAACAGATGCGATCATCGCCTGCGGAACCACAGGAGAGTCCTCAACGCTCACGCATGAGGAGCATATTGAGGTCATCAAGCGCAGCTGTGAGATCGTGAGAGGCAGAATTCCGGTTGTCGCGGGGACGGGGAGCAATGCTACGGACACGGCGATCTATCTCTCTGTCGAGGCGCAGCGCTGCGGCGCAGACGCGCTGCTGCTGGTGTCTCCCTACTACAACAAGACGACACAGAGTGGACTCATTCGCCACTACACAGAGGTGGCGCGCGCGGTCACGCTTCCGCTTCTGCTCTATAATATTCCCGGGCGCACCGGCATGACCATACAGCCGGAGACGATTGCCCATCTGGTAAAAAATGTCGACAATATTGTGGGACTGAAGGAGGCGAGCGGAAACTTTACCGCGATCCTCCGCACACTCTCGCTGATGGACGGCGCGCCGATCGAGATTTACTCGGGAAATGACGATCAGATTGTGCCGCTGATGGCACTGGGAGGCAAGGGAGTGATCTCTGTGCTTGCCAATGTTGCACCGCAGCAGACGCATAATTTATGTATGGCGGCGCTGCATGGAGATATGGCGAAGGCAGCCGCCATGCAGATAGAGGCGGCGGAGCTGGTTCGTCAGCTCTTTGTCGAGGTGAATCCGATCCCGGTGAAAACAGCCATGAATCTCATGGGCAGAGAGGTGGGGCCGCTTCGTCTTCCGCTCTGTGAGATGGAGGAGGAGAATCTCCGAACCCTGAGAGCGGCCATGAAGGAGTATGGTATTCTGTGATTAATATCATTTTGCATGGCTGCAACGGCCATATGGGAAGAATGATCTGTGATACGGCTGCGGAGGAGACAGGTATTCGCATCGCAGCGGGTGTCGATGTTGATACTGCAGTACACTATGATTTTCCGGTCTTTGAGCATATGTCTGATATTTCGGGTGTCGAGGCGGATGTGATCATTGACTTTTCGGTGGCGCGCGCAGTGGATGCACTGATCTCCTATGTTGAGAAAACACAGATCCCCGCCATCATCTGTACGACTGGGCTCACGATGGAGCAGCAGATCCGACTGGAGGAGGCATCCAAGAAGACGGCTCTGCTTCGCAGTGCCAATATGGCGCTGGGGGTGAATCTGCTGATCAGGCTTGCGGCGGACGCCGCAAAAATTCTTGCGGCGAATGGCTATGACATTGAGATCGTGGAGAAGCATCACAGACGCAAGGTGGATGCGCCGAGCGGAACTGCACTTGCCATTGCGGATTCCATTAATGATGCCTGCGACGGACAGTTTCGCTATGTCTACGGGCGTTCCGAGCGCCATGAGGCCAGGGATCCACATGAGATCGGTATTTCAGCGGTGCGCGGCGGAACAATTCCCGGGGATCATGATGTGATCTTTGCCGGAGAGGACGAGCTCATTACGCTGAGCCACACCGCCTACAGCCGGAAGATCTGGGCAAAAGGCGCCTTTACTGCGGCGCGCTTCCTCGCCGGAAAGCCCGCTGGTTACTATACCATGGCGGATGTGATCGGAGATGTGCTGAAGTGACAGCAGTAGCACTGCACCTCGGGCGGCGTGTTTCACTCCGCATACTTTGAGTAAAACTGGAAAGGAACTTCGCGTATGGAAAAACGGGAGATGATTTCCGACAGCAGTACAGCGAGCGTGTATCGCACGGATGATCCGTCTCTTGTGCTGGTTTCCCGCAAGGATACACTGACAGATCTGCACTCCGGTCGCAGCGGGAATTTCCCCGGGAAAGGGGCGCTGTGCAGCAGGATGAGCGCACACGTCTTCCGCTATCTGGAGACGCAGGGCCTTCGCACGGCTTTTGTGGAGGAAACCACAGACACAGACTGCCTCTTCCGTGAGACAGAGCGCATTCCCCTGCGCATCCGGGTGAGGAGTTACAGCGCGGGCGCTTTTGCGGAGCGCACAGGGCTCGCTGAAGGGACGGCCCTCCCGCAGCCCACAGCAGAATTCCGCTACTGCAAAGAGGGACTCGGAGAACCGATGATCAACGGCTATGATGCACTGGCTCTGAAGCTCGTCACAGAGACGGAGATCGAGAAAATTGTAAAGACGGCCTTTCGTGTCAATGAGTTGCTGAGCGTCTATTTCGCGAAGCGGAAGCTGGATCTCGTCGATCTCAGCGTGGAGTTTGGAAGATATAAGGAGGAGCTGCTGATCACAGGGGAATATTCTCCGGATACCATGCGCCTCTGGGACAGTGAAACACATGAAAGACTTGACAGCGAGCGTTTCCTGAAGAATCTGGGAAACGTTCAGGATGCGTACGCAGAACTTGGCAGACGGCTGGGCCTTAGCGGGCACAGCTCATCCTGAGAAAACTATAAGCCCCGGCTTTCCTCACCGACAGAGAGTGAGGAAGGTCGAGGCTTTTCTCATGTGGTGTGGAATACTGTTTGTGTTCACCCGCATGAGAGAGAATCAATTTCTGAAAGTGGAGGAGAGAAGTGATGTCAAAGAATTACAGCGGTTATACCAGCCCTCTTTCTGAGCGCTACGCGTCAAAGGAGATGCAGTACATTTTTTCCCAGGAGAAGAAATTCAGAACCTGGCGCCGGCTCTGGATCGCCTTGGCGGAGACAGAGCGCGAGCTCGGACTGAACATCAGCGAGGAACAGATTGCAGAGCTGAAGAGCTACGCGGAGAATATCAATTATGAGGTGGCGGAGGCGCAGGAGAAACTCGTGCGTCACGACGTGATGAGCCATGTCCATGCCTACGGTGTGCAGTGTCCGAAGGCGAAGGGGATCATTCATCTTGGTGCGACCAGCTGCTACGTCGGAGACAACACGGATATTATCCTCATGACTGAGGGGCTGAGGCTTGTGAGAGAGCGCCTCGTGAATGTGATTGCGGAGCTCTCCGGCTTTGCGGAGCGCTACAGAGAGCTTCCGACACTTGCCTTCACACATTTTCAGCCTGCACAGCCGACTACGGTCGGAAAGCGCGCGACGCTCTGGATCAATGAGCTGCTGCTGGATCTGGAGGATCTGAACTATGTACTGAACGGCATGAAATTGCTGGGCTGCAAGGGCACCACCGGAACGCAGGCAAGCTTCAAGGAGCTCTTTGAGGGGGATGAGGAGAAAATACGCCGCATTGACCCGATGATCGCAGAAAAGATGGGCTTTGCCTCCTGTGTTGCAGTCTCCGGGCAGACCTACTCGAGGAAGGTGGATACAAGAGTTCTGAATGTCCTCGCGGGTATTGCGCAGAGTGCCCACAAGTTCTCCAATGATATCCGGCTTCTTCAGCACCTGAAGGAGGTGGAGGAACCTTTTGAGAAGACGCAGATCGGATCCTCTGCCATGGCCTATAAGCGGAATCCCATGCGCTGTGAGCGCATGGCCTCTCTTGCGGATTACGTGCTGAGCGATGTTCTGAATCCGATGATAGTCTCGAGCACACAGTGGTTTGAGCGCACTCTGGACGATTCCGCCAATAAACGCATTTCCGTCCCGGAGGCCTTTCTTGCAGTGGACGGCATCCTTTTGCTGTACTTAAATGTGGTGGATGGGCTTGTTGTATATCCTAAGGTGATCGAGAAGCATCTCATGGCGGAGCTTCCCTTCATGGCCACTGAAAACATTATGATGGATGCGGTAAAGGCAGGCGGCGACCGTCAGGAGCTGCACGAGCGGATACGGCAGCTGTCCATGGAGGCGGGGCGCCACGTAAAGGAAGAGGGAAGGGACAATGATCTTCTGGAGCTGATCGCCGCCGATCCGGCCTTTAAGCTGAATCTTGAGGATCTTGAGAGGACGATGGAGCCGGGGCGCTATGTAGGAAGAAGTCCGGAGCAGGTCACGGATTTTCTTGCCGCCGAGGTGGCGCCTGTCCTAAGGGAGTACAGTGCGCTGCTCGGAGAGAAGGCGGAGATCAGTATCTGAAAGCAGATCTCCAATGGGCCGGGCAGAGAGGAGATCATCTATCGCGGCCGGAATGCCGGATGATCAGAAGATAGCCGTAGATCACTGCCGGGATGACGACATCGGAGAAGATGAGAACCCGAAGCAGCGGAAGAGAGGAACTGCCGCCAAAGATACCGACAAGGAGAGTGGCTGCAAACAGGATCAGGATGAGCAGAGCGAGCAGCAGTGCCGCGATGCGCCGGAATGCGGAACGTTCAGGCTTCATAAAAGCTCCTTTCTGTTGAGAGCTCAGGGATGATACTTCTCGCCTGAGCCTGTGTCTTGCAATGTTCAGTGAAAGAAATAAAGTCCGCAGGCGGACCTCAGCTCCTCTCACTCATGAGGGGAGCTTGTCAGATCGGGGGAGTTTTCTATATGACTATATGATGAGAGAAGCGCCGTGTGTCTGCGGCGCTTTATGCGTCCTCCGCCAGCTCCTCCCACTCTGCATAGAGCTGCTCAAGCTCAGCCTCGTTTGCTTCCTTTCGCCGCTGAATCTCAAGCAGCGCGGCAGCATCGCGCTGGTTTTCGGGGAGAAGAAATTCTGCCTCGATCGTCCGCAGTGTCTCCTCCAGCGTGTGGATGCGCTGCTCGCACTGCGCCAGAGCATTTTTTCTCTTCTTTTCGAGCGCCTTCTGCGCTTTCGCGTGCTCCCAGTCAGCGCGGGCGCTGTCTGTGCTGCCGGCTTCACTGCTGCGCGCGGCATAAGCTGCGGAGACAGATACACCGGAACCTGCGGGACCGCTCAGCGCCGCGGCGCGCTCCACATCTGCTTTCTTTTCCAGATAGTAGTCGTAATTCCCGATGTAATTTAAGAGCTGTCCGCCAGTCAGATTCAGAATTCTGGTCGCGGTGCGGTTGATAAAGTAGCGGTCATGTGAGACATAGAGCACCGTGCCCGGAAAGGCGCGGAGCGCAGTTTCCAGCACCTCCTTGCTCACCATATCAAGATGATTCGTCGGCTCGTCGAGAATCAGGAAATTGGCGCGGGACAGCATAAGCTTTGCGAGGGATACTCTGCCGCGCTCGCCGCCGGAGAGCTCCGAGACCCGCTTGAAGACCTCGTCTCCAGTGAAGAGAAAGGCAGCGAGCATATTCCGGACCTCTGTGTTATTCATATCCGGCCAGCTGTCCTGAAGCTCCTCAAAAAGCGTCTTCTCGGGGTGCAGTACCTGGTGCTCCTGATCGTAATAGGCGACCATGACGCGTGCGCCGAGCGTCACAGAGCCTTCATCCGGCGAGAGCAGCCCGTTGATGATTTTCAGTATCGTCGTCTTTCCGCTGCCGTTGTCTCCGAGAATTGCCACATGCTCCCCACGCTTCAGGGAGAAAGAGAGGTCTGTAAAGAGCGGTTCCGCTCCAAAGGCCTTTGCGATATGCTCCACCTGAAGCACATCGTTGCCGCTGGCCTCCTCCATGGAAAAACGAAGCTCCATGTCGGCCTTTTCCTCATCAGGACGCTTCAGACGTTCTACCTTTCCAAGGAGTTTCTCCCGGCTTTCGGCCCGCTTTATGGACTTCTCGCGGTTGAAGGAGCGAAGTTTTAAGATGACCTCCTCCTGATGCTTCAGCTCCTGCTGCTGATTGAGGTAGGCCTTTCGTGCCGCCTCGCGCACAGCAGCCTTTTTCTCCGCATAGGCTGTGTAATTTCCACTGTAGCTGGATACATGTCCCGCATCAATATCGATGACCTTCGTCACAATGCGATCTAGAAAAAAGCGGTCGTGCGAGACGATCAGCACGGTGCCGGGATAGTTCATGAGATAGGTCTCAAGCCACTCGATGCTAGAGAGATCCAGATGGTTGGTCGGCTCGTCAAGAAGGATGAGCTCCGGCGCCTCCAGAAGGAGCTTTCCCAGAAAGACGCGTGTCTTCTGCCCGCCGGAGAGTGTGTGCATGGGCCGCTCCGCATCCTCCTCCGAGAAGCCGAGACCGTTCAATATGCCGTTTACGCGGCTCTCCGCGGAGTAGCCGTCCGCGAGCTCATAGCTGTGCTCCAGCGCGGTATATTCTCTGTACAGTGTCTCCAGCTCCGTGCCGGAGGTGTTTTTCATCTGCTCCCGCAGAAAAGCCATGCGTGCCTCCATATCGCGTATGGGCTGAATGACCTGTGTCAGCTCCTCGCGCACGCTGAGCTCGGAATCGATGGTGTTGTTCTGCTTCAGATAACCCATGCGGCAGTCCCGTCTCAGGGAGATATTTCCCTCGTCAGCCGTCAGCTCTCCGGTGATGAGGTTTAAAAGTGTCGTCTTACCCGCGCCATTCAGCCCCACGATGGCTGCTCTGTCGCGCTCATTCAGAAAAAAGGAGGCATCCTCTATGATACGCTCACCTGCGAAGGCCTTGGATATGTGTGCTACATTTAAAATCATTTCCGCTCCTTTGAATCCGGCTCCGAACGCTGTTCCCTGCTGTTGAAAATGCCGGATTTCAGTACTGAAACCAGTATACCCGAATGTGAAATGATTGACAAGAACTGTAAAAATCACTATACTGATTCTGTATTATGCCATCGGGAAGGTATATTTTGCCCGGGCCAGAGCAGGAGAGCATTGACAGAGTGAAAGAAAAAATTTCGAAGGCAGTTATATCCAGACTTCCGCGATATTACAGGTATCTTGCAGATCTGAAGGAGGAAAATGTTGACAGGATTTCTTCCAACGATCTGGCAAAGCGCATGCATGTGACAGCCTCACAGATTCGTCAGGATCTGAACAATTTCGGCGGCTTCGGTCAACAGGGCTACGGCTACAATGTGAGTTATCTGCACGGTGAGATCGGGAAGCTTCTGGGGATAGATCGTCAGAATAAGGTGATTATTATCGGTGCCGGCCATATTGGACAGGCACTGGCAAATTATCAGAACTTCAGCAGAAGGGGCTTTCTTGTCAAGGCCCTCTTTGATATTGATCCCGAGGTGATAGGCAGGAATATACGGGGAGCCGAGGTATATAGTCTGGACAGACTGGAGGAGTATCTCGCGGAGAATGAAGTTGATATTGCGACGCTCACCCTCCCGCGGGATCGGGCGCTGGAGGTCGCAAACCGCCTCTGCGCCTGCGGAATCAAGGCGATATGGAACTTTGCGCACACAGATCTTAATGTGGGAGAGGACGTTCTGGTGGAGAATGTACACCTCTCCGAGAGTCTGATGCAGCTCTCCTATCGCATGCTGGCGGCACGCGAGGCGGAGGAGGAGAGGATGAAGCACGCGGAACAGCTGAAGCTGGATCACAGGAGAAGATCTGAGAAGGCAGGCGGGCTGCGGAAGGAGCTTCCGGGAGCATGATCATCGGCGTCGGGACAGATATTACCGAAATCGAACGAATGGAACAGGCCCTTAGAAGTGAGGGTTTTTTGAGACGCGTCTTTACTGAGGAAGAACGCCGGCAGTCGAAGGGGAGGGCTCCCTTTCTCGCCGGCTGTTTTGCTGTTAAGGAAGCAGTGGTAAAATGTTTCGGAACCGGCTTCTCAGGACTGGAGCCCGCAGAAATTGAGGTTCTGCGGGATGAGAGAGGCAAGCCTGTTGTGCAGCTTTATGGAGCCGCAGCGGCCTGCTTCTCAGAAAAGAAGGGGAGCCGCATTGAGGTCTCCATCAGCAATACGAAGGAGCTGGCTGTCGCCTTTGCAGTGCTGGAGGGAGAGGAAGGCGAGGTGCGCTGTGACAGAGCTTGATGGTGTGCTGCAGTATGAGACAGAGGATCTCTCCCGGATTCCGCCGCGAAGACAGGGAGCCAATAAGGGAAGCTACGGACAGGTGCTGATCATCGCCGGCTCCGTGGGCATGAGCGGCGCGGCCTATCTCTCCGCGCTTGCCGCCTACCGAACCGGGGCAGGGCTGGTGCGAATCCTCACGCCGGAGGCGAACAGAAGCATACTTCAGATTCAGCTTCCCGAGGCCATCATCAGCAGCTATCACCCGGAGGACATCACGGAGAAGCGGGACAGCTGGATGAAGCAACTCACGGAGCTCATGGAGTGGAGCAGTGTCGTCGTGCTGGGACCGGGGCTTGGCAGAGCAGGCTATGTAAAGTCTCTCGTCGAGGATGTGCTTCAGACCGCCTTTGTACCGCTTATCGTGGATGCCGATGGACTGAATACCATTGCGGAGTACCCGTATCTCACGGGCTTCTACACGGAGAATTTTATTCTGACGCCGCATATCAGGGAGATGTCGCGGCTCACGGGAAAGCCTGAGGAGGAGCTTCTTTGCGACAGCCTGCGGGCGGCGACGGAATATCGCGATACCTATGGCGTGAGCTGCTGCCTGAAGTCTGAGCATTCCGTGATCGCAGCTGTGGACGGGAAACTGTATCGCACAGTCTCCGGCACGCCTGCACTTGCGAAGGCGGGAAGCGGAGATGTGCTGACAGGGATTATAGCGGGGCTCTATTGTCTCGGCATGGAGGAATCGGAGGCCGCGGCTTTCGGCTCTTTCCTTCACGGGCTTGCGGGGCGCAGGGCGGCGGAGCGCTGCTCTGCCCATGGCGTACTGGCGAGGGAGATTGCGGACGCCGTTCCGGAAGTGATGCGCGCTGTGCCGGGAATCAGCATATAGGAGTGTGCACAGAGATATGGAGAATCCATACAGAAGGACCTGGGCAGAGATCGATCTGGACGCTCTGGTTCAGAATGTAAAGAAAATGCGGGCCATGTTGCCGGCGGGCTGCCGTATGGCTGCGGTTGTGAAGACGGACGGCTATGGTCACGGCGCGGTTCCAGTGGCGCTTGCGCTGGAGAAATATGCGGCGTTCTACTGCGTGGCCTCTGCAGAGGAGGCGCTGAATCTGCGTCTCCACGGCATAGAGAAGCCGGTGCTGGTGCTGAGTTCTGTGATCGGTGCGGACTATGAGCGCCTGATTGCAGAGGATATCCGTCTCACAGTCTTCACCATGGCAGAAGCGGAGGCGGTGAGCAGAGCAGCGCAGCGCATTGGGGCTGTGGCGAGGCTGCATCTCGCGCTGGACACCGGAATGCACAGGATCGGAATGCGTCCTGATGCGGAGGGGCTTTTGCTTGCACAGCGCATCGCGGCCCTGCCCGGGGTTCAGATCGAGGGACTTTTCACCCATTTTTACCGCGCAGATGAGGCGGATCTGAGCCCGGCGAGAGAGCAGCTCCGGCGCTACAGAGAATTCCGGACAGAGCTCATGAGGCGGGGCATCACCCCGCAGCTCTGCCATGTTGCAAATTCCGCCGGGATCATGGAGCAGCTCGGAACGGAGCTCGATATGGTGCGCGCGGGCATCACCATGTATGGCATCTATCCCTCGAAGGAGGTGAACCGGTCGAGGCTCCCGCTCTGTCCGGTGCTCTCATGGCGAAGCAGCGTCAGCTATGTGAAGGAGATAGAGCCCGGGGATGAGGTGAGCTACGGCGGGACGTTCCGGGCAGAGCGGCCGCTCCGCATCGCGACTGTCTCCGTCGGCTACGGAGACGGCTATCCGCGCATGCTCGGCGGGAGGGCGGATGTGCTGATCGCCGGGAAGCGTGCCGCAATTCTGGGGCGGGTCTGTATGGATCAGCTCATGGTCGATGTCAGTGATATTCCGGAGGCGGAGCCCGGGAGCAGGGTGACGCTTATCGGGCGGGATGGAGAGGAGCAGATACAGGTGGAGGAGCTCTCGTCTCTGATAGAGCGCTTTCCCTATGAACTGATCTGCGACATCGGGCGGCGAGTTCCGCGCGTCTATCTCCAGGACGGTCAGATTACGGGAACGAAGGACTGGTTCTCAGATCTCTATGAGGATTTTGAGCAGAGCCGAAGGGCGAAAGGGGTTTAATTGCTGTTATGGACAGTCAGTTGCCGGGGACGGTGATATTTCTTCTGTTTATAGTACTGGATGCTGTTATTTTTGGCTTTGGCTCCGCGATTCAGAATGTGAGCGACACAGAGCTTGCCCGCAGGATGGAGGGGGGAGATGAGAAGGCGGCGCGCATACTCCGCATCATGAACCGCCCCGGGAAGTTTATCAATTCCCTGCAGCTCATCTCCGTGCTGCTGGGACTTTTGGGCGGGGCGGTGGTGCTGCAGCCGCTCTGCAGGGCGCTCGCGGAGTCCATGGGGGGCGCCGTCGGAACGTGTCTCTCCGATCCGCTCGCAACCGGACTGAGTATGATGGTGGCGGCGGTGCTGCTGATCAGCTTCGGCGTCGTGCTTCCAAAGCGGCTCGCACGGCGCAGCCCGGAGAAGTGGGCCTATGCCTGCATCACCCCCGTGAATTTTCTGATGGGGCTGGTCACTCCGCTGCGACTCCCGGTTCAGTGGATCTCAGCGCTGTTTCTGCGTCTGGCGGGCATTGATCCGGACAGTGCGGAGGAAAATGTCACCGAAGAGGATATCATGTCCATGGTCAACGAGGGACATGAGCAGGGTGTGGTCGAGTCGGACGAGGCGGAGATGATCACGAATATCTTCGAGCTGAACGACAAAACTGCGGGAGATGTCATGACGCACAGAAAGCATGTGAGCGCGCTGGACTGCGAGATGAGACTCTCGGATGCGGTGGATTTTATTCTGAACGAGGGACGGAATTCCCGCTTTCCCGTGTACCGTGAGGACATTGACGATATCACGGGGCTTCTGAATATGAAGGATGCGATGATCGTCTCACATGAGGGACGCTACGGGGAGCGCAAACTCTCGGAGATACCGGGACTTCTCCGGGAGGCACATTTCATTCCCGAGACGCGGGCGCTCGACACGCTCTTCCGGGAGATGCAGTCCCAGAAGATTCATATGGTGATCGTCGTGGACGAGTACGGACAGACCGCCGGTATTGTGACGATGGAGGACATACTGGAGGAGATTGTCGGAAATATTGTCGATGAGTACGACAGCGAGGAGGAGCTCATTCAGGCACTGCCGGACGGCTCGTGGATCATGGGCGGCATGACCCTGCTCTCCGATGCGGAGGAGACGGCCGGGATTCCCTTCACAGAGGCGGAGACGGAGAATTTCGACACGCTGAATGGCTTTCTGATCGCGCAGCTGGACCGCATCCCAACAGACGGGGAGCGGCTCAGCCTCTCGGCGCACGGCTTTGAGTTCCAGATACTCCGGGTGCAGAACAAGATCATACGCAGTGTGAAGGTCATCTGGATCGGGGAGTAGAGGTTGACGGCAAAAAACAGGGGTGTTAGTATTATCACTATACATAAAGCAAAGGAGCTGGATTCATGTCAGGACATTCAAAATTTGCAAACATCAAGCATAAAAAGGAGAAGAACGACGCCGCAAAGGGCAAGATCTTTACCGTGATCGGCCGTGAGATTGCAGTTGCAGTCAAGGAAGGCGGACCGGATCCGGCGAACAACTCCAGACTGCGCGACGTGATTGCAAAGGCAAAATCAAATAACGTTCCGAACGATACCATAGAGCGCGGCATCAAGAAGGCCGCCGGAGATATGGACAGCGTGAATTACGAGCAGAACGTCTACGAGGGCTATGGTCCCTCCGGCGTCGCGATCATAGTGGAGACGCTGACCGACAATAAGAACCGCACGGCCGCAAATGTACGCGCGGCTTTTTCAAAGGGCAGCGGCAATGTCGGCACGCCGGGCTGCGTATCCTTTATGTTTGACCGCAGAGGTCAGATCCTTATTGATAAGGAGGAGTGCGATCAGGATCCCGATGAGCTTATGATGTTTGCTCTGGATGCCGGCGCAGAGGATTTCAATGATGAGGAGGACAGCTATGAGGTTCTGACCTCACCGGAGGATTTTTCCGCGGTGCGAGAGGCCTTTGAGAAGCAGGGCATCCCGATGCTGGAGGCGGATGTCCGCATGATTCCGCAGAACTGGGTCAGCTTAAAGGATGAGGAGGATCAGAAGAAGATGCAGCGTATACTGGATCTTCTGGATGAGGACGATGATGTCCAGGCGGTGTATCACAGCTGGGACGAGGCATAAGCTGAATTTGGCAGAAATGAGAGAGCAGAGAGATCTGCTCTCTTTTTTGCTACAAAAAGGGGGGAGGCGCAATGACAAAACTGAATCAGCATACCAAACGCACAGCGGTCATTGCTGCGCTGCTCATTCTGCTGGCAATGTTCCTGCGCATGATGAAGTGGATGATCCCCGTAGCGTCAACTGTTGATTTTATCACAGGTGTTCTGCGTGCTTCCATGCGAAACAGTATGCTGAACGGATGTAGTGCAGAGAGCCATGTGAGCCATGTTTTATCAGACCGGTTGAGTTCAAGACCTATGGGATGGAGCCAGGTTGGTGCAGACAGAATGAGTAAGCTTAGATGTTATGAGAGAAACCACGGTAGAGGCAAACTTATAGACCTTGTACGATACAGCAGAAAGCAGCGCATTATCAAAGCTACAGGAACGGACTGCGTGCCTGTCAGAGAAGTAGCATTAAGGGAAATAAGGAAAGAGCATTATAATAAGGCGAAAAGTTACATTGAGCTGATACAGGCAAGTATTCCCGGAACAAGCGCAAGGAAGGCGGCTTCAATAAGGGGGCATCTGAGGCTGATTTGATTTTGACAGCTCATAAGTAGAACTGTAAAATGATGAAAATAAAAGTCGAGTCAAGTATCATAGGTTAATTCTATTCTTTTCCAACTGACAACAGGTTTACTCCATCACACAGGAAGTGTTTCTTGAGCGCAGTGACGAAATATGATATGATGGCGGCAGAACCCCGATGCCTTCGGGGATGCATACAGTGAGGACAGTACAATGAAAAAAAGACGTGTCATGCTGAAGCTCTCCGGTGAGGCACTGGCCGGAAAGGGCGGAAGGGGCTATGACGAGGCGGTGGTGCGCGGCGTTGCGCGTCAGGTGAAGGCTTCAGTGGACGCAGGCGTGGAGGTCGGCATAGTGACAGGCGGCGGAAACTACTGGAGAGGCAGGACCAGTGAGGCAATCGCGCGCACGAAGGCGGATCAGATCGGAATGCTTGCGACGGTGATGAACTGCATCTATGTATCGGAGATCTTCCGCACAGAAGGGATGAAGACAGCGATACTCTCTCCTTTTATCTGCGGAACGATGACGGAGCTGTTCTCTGTGGACCTCGCAAATCGTTATTTTGAGGAAGGACGCGTGCTCTTTTTCGCGGGAGGCACGGGACATCCCTACTTCTCAACAGACACGGGGATTGCGCTCCGGGCGGTTGAGGTTGGCGCGGACGCGATCCTTCTCGCAAAATCCATTGACGGCGTCTACTCTGCGGATCCGAAGCTTGACCCCGGGGCGAAGCGCTTTGACAGCATTACCATGCAGGAGATGATAGACAAAAAGCTTGCGGTCATCGACCTCACGGCGAGTGTGCTCTGCATGGAGAACCACATTCCGCTTGCAATTTTTGATCTGAATGAGGAGAATTCCATAGACAACGCGATGCGCGGCAAGGTAAACGGGACCATCGTGACGGTGGACTGAATATAGGGAGGAAATCATGGCTGAACTGAAGAGTATGCTCAATGAGCTTGAGGAGAGAATGGACAAGACCGTAGACTTCATGAAGGATGAGTTTGCGACCATACGTGCGGGAAGAGCCAATCCCCATGTGCTTGACAGACTGACGGTCGATTATTACGGCACGCCCACCCCGCTTCAGCAGGTGGGGAATATCTCTGTTCCCGAGGCAAGGATGATCCTCATTCAGCCCTGGGACAAGAGTCTTCTGAAGGCGATAGAGAAGGCGATCCAGGTTTCTGATCTTGGAATCAATCCGACGAATGACGGCACCAGCATCCGCCTTGTATTTCCGGAGCTCACTGAGGAGCGCAGAAAGATGCTTGTGAAGGACATCAAGAAGAAGGGCGAGGCGGCCAAGATCGCGGTCAGAAACATTCGCCGCGATGGAGCAGACAACTTTAAGAAGCTTGAGAAGGCAGCGGAGATCACAGAGGATGATCTCGCGGTTGGAAACGATAAGCTTCAGAAGCTGACCGATAAGGCTGTTGAGAAGATCGACAAGGCGGTTGAGGCAAAGAATAAAGAGATTATGACAGTCTGAGCTGCGTCTTTGTGACGCAGAGCTTTTCGCACGGGCGGGCCAGAGTTCGGCTCGCCCGTGATGAGCTTATGGGAGGAACAGAGAAAATGGGCGGAAAACTGGAAGGCAAGGTGATTCCGGAGCATATCGCGATCATACTGGATGGAAACGGACGCTGGGCAAAGAAGCGTGGTCTACCACGTGCCATGGGGCACAAGGCGGGCTGTGAGGCGGTGGAGCAGACAGTGCGCGACTGCGCGCGGCTCGGAGTGAAGTATCTCACGGTCTATGGCTTTTCTACAGAGAACTGGAAGCGCAGCGAGGAAGAGGTCGGCGCGCTCATGAACCTGTTCCGCTTCTATCTGAAGAAGCTTTTGAAGGTTGCGAAGGAGGAGGGCTGCCGCTGCCTGATGATAGGAGACAAGCGGCGCTTCGCTCCGGATATTATTGCCGGGATAGAACAGCTCGTCGAGGAGACAAGAGACAACAGCGGTATGAGCTTTATCATCGCAATCAACTACGGTGGACGCGATGAGCTGACGCGTGCGGTACGACGCCTGATCCGGGAGAGAGATGCTCTGCCGGAGGAGATGCGAAAAGAGGTGACGGAGGAGGCGATCGCGGCCTGTCTGGACACAGCGGGAATACCGGATCCGGATCTTTTGATCCGCACCAGCGGAGAGCTTCGGATATCCAATTTCCTTTTGTGGCAGATCGCTTACAGTGAGATTTATGTCACGGATATTCTGTGGCCAGACTTTAATATGGCGGCGCTGGAGGATGCGATACTTGCCTATAACGGCAGAGAGAGGCGCTTCGGGGGAAGGAAGAGCTGAGTATGTCTCGAGTGATGGAAATCGTGAGCAGCCGGAAGTTCCAGACGCGGCTCATAAGCGGTATTGCGCTGGTGATACTCGCGATCCTTGTGATCGGGAGAGGGGGGCTGCCGCTCTTTCTGACCATGATGGCAGTGTCGCTCATAGGCCTCTTTGAGCTCTACCGAGTGGTGCGGATGGAGCGGGAGCTGCTCGGGCTGATCGGCTATCTCGGCGGTCTGAGCTATTACCTTCTGCTCTGGAACAATATAGGGCGCTACGGTATGCCGGTGATGATCGGCGTGCTCATGGCGCTGATGGCGGTCTTTGTCATCACCTATCCGCGCTATCGCACGGAACAGATCGCAGTCGGTCTTATGGGGATTCTGTACACGGTGGTCATGTTTTCCTATGTGTACAGGGTGCGGGAGATGCATGACGGAAAATACCTGGTCTGGATGATATTCATTTCCAGCTGGGGCTGCGATACCTGTGCTTATGTAGTGGGGATGCTGTTTGGACGCCATCATTTTGCACCGGTGCTCAGTCCGAAGAAGACAGTGGAGGGTTCGATCGGCGGTGTGATCGGCGCAGGGCTGCTGGGGCTGATCTACGGACTGCTGCTGGGCGACCAGATGGAGGAATTACTGCACGCGGGCTTTGCCTGCTTCTTTGCCTGTGCAATCGGTGCGCTGATCTCGCAGATCGGAGATCTCGCGGCGTCCGCAATCAAGAGAGATCACGAGGTAAAGGATTACGGGACGCTGATACCCGGGCACGGAGGTGTGCTGGACCGCTTTGACAGTCTGCTCTTCACCGCTCCGGCAATCAGCTTTGCCCTCTACCTCTATCGGCTCTTTGGAGGGCTTTAATTGCGGGAATATCCGCAGGAGGAGAAATGAGAAAGATATCAATTTTGGGTTCCACGGGCTCCATCGGGACGCAGACACTGGAGATCATCCGAGCCAGGAAGCGAAGCATTCAGGTCACAGCGCTGGCGGCCCGCTCCAATATAGAGCTGCTGGAGCAGCAGATCAGAGAATTCAGACCCCGGCTCGCAGCTGTCTGGGATGAAAAGCGGGCGGCGGAGCTCGCCCACCGCGTTGCAGACACGAAAACAGAAGTCCTCGCAGGGAGAGAGGGGATACTTGCCGTCTCCGCTGCGGAGGAGGCGGACACGCTGGTCACCGGAATTGTCGGCATGATAGGCATAGAACCGACCATTGCTGCAATTCGCGCAGGAAAGAATATCGCACTTGCAAATAAGGAGACGCTTGTCTGCGCAGGTCATATCATCATGCCGCTCGCAAAGAGCTGCGGGGTGAAGATACTTCCGGTGGACTCGGAGCACTCCGCAATCTTTCAGTGCCTTCGCGGCAACAGCGGAAATCGCATCGAGAAAATACTGCTCACCGCGTCCGGAGGCCCGTTCCGGAGGCTCTCAGAGGAGCAGCTGAAAAAGGTCACTCTGGAGGACGCACTGAAGCACCCGAACTGGAGTATGGGGCCAAAGGTCACGATAGATTCCTCAACGATGGTGAATAAAGGGCTTGAGGTCATGGAGGCACACTGGCTCTTTGATGTGGACATAGACCGGATTCAGGTTGTGATCCAGCCACAGAGCATCATTCATTCCGCGGTGGAATATGCAGATGGCGCGGTGATTGCGCAGCTCGGGACAGCGGATATGAAGCTGCCCATACAGTACGCGCTCTTCTATCCGCGGCGTCTTCCAGTGACCGGCGGTTCCCGTCTGGACTTTGCAGCGCTCTGCGGCATAGAGCTGGCGGCGCCTGACATGAAAAAGTTCCCCGGCCTTGCACTCGCATTTCACGCAGGAAGAACAGGGGGGAGTCTTCCGACCGTATTCAATGCGGCGAACGAGGTCGCAGTGGCGGCCTTCCTGAAGAAGAAGATTTCCTATCCGGATATTGCAAAGCTTATCCACTCAGCGATGGAGGAACACGAGAAAGCAGGCGTTCTGCCGCAGCCGACGGTCAGAGATATACTTGCGATACAGGCGGATACGGAGCGTCAGCTCACACAAAGGTTTGCGCTATGACAAATATCATCGTTGCACTGCTTCTGTTCAGCTTCATTGTCTTTTTTCATGAATTCGGACATTTTCTTGCGGCGCGCGCCATGCGGGTACGCGTACTGGAGTTTGCGCTGGGCATGGGACCTCGCCTCTTCTCTGTACAGCCAAAAGAGACAGTTTATTCTGTGCGGGCGCTGCCGATTGGCGGTTTTTGCAGCATGCTGGGCGAGGACAGCGAGGAGGAAGAGAGCGCAGAGGACAGCCTGAATCAGAAGTCCCCCTGGGCGCGCCTTTTTATCGTGGTGGCCGGCCCGCTGTTCAATTTTTTACTCGCGTTTTTTCTGGCGATCTTCATCGTCGCTGCGGTGGGGGTGGATCGCCCTGCGCTCGTTGCTGTCACGGACGGCTATCCCGCAGCAGAGGCAGGCATTCGGGCCGGAGATCTGATCACAGAAATCAATGGACGGCACATCGTGTTTTTCCGGGAGATCACAGATCTGCTCTATTTTAACCAGAATGAGGCGGTCGATGTCACCGTGCAGCGACAGGCGGGCGGGGAGGAGCAGGAGCTCTCCTTCCGGCTTGTGCCGCAGTACTCAGAGGAGTACCAGAGCTATATGCTCGGCATTCAGGTGCAGGGAGGAAGACAGGCAGTGCGGGGGACAGCGGAGCTCGTCTATTATGCCGCACAGGAGACACATTACGCGGTGAGCTCGACCATAAGGGGGCTCCTGCTGCTCATCAAAGGCAGAGTATCAACAGGGGAGCTCACAGGGCCCGTCGGGATCATCGGCGCAATCGGTGAGACCGTAGATGAGACGCGTCAGTACGGGCTCTTTGCAGTGCTTTTGAATCTTGCGGGTCTGGGACTCATACTCAGCGCCAATCTTGGCGTTATGAACCTGCTGCCCATTCCGGCGCTCGATGGAGGGCGGCTGGTATTCTGCCTCATCGAGGGTATCTCCCGCAGAAGCCTCAACAGAAAAGTAGAGGGCTATATTCATCTGGCGGGATTTGTGCTGCTGATGGCGCTCATGGTGTTTGTTATGTTTAATGATATTGGGAGGCTGACAGGCTGAGATGGCAGAGAGAAGAAAAACGAGAGAGATAAGGATCGGAGACCGCGTGATCGGCGGAGGGAATCCCATTCTGATTCAGTCGATGTGCAATACAAAGACAGAAAATGTCGCAGCGACGGTGCAGCAGATTCAGGTGCTCGAGGCAGCGGGCTGTGATATTATCCGCGTTGCGGTGCCAAATATGGATGCGGCAGAGGCGCTGCGGGAGATCAAGAGACAGATCCGCATTCCGCTTGTCGCAGATATTCATTTTGATTACCGGCTGGCAATTGCAGCCATGGAGCATGGTGCGGACAAGATTCGGATTAATCCCGGAAATATCGGCGCCAAGGAGCGAATTCAGGCAGTCGTCGACTGTGCGAGAGAAAGAGATATCCCCATTCGCGTCGGTGTGAACTCGGGCTCTCTGGAAAAAGAGCTTGTGGAGCGCTACGGCAGCGTGACAGCAGAGGGAATCGTGGAATCTGCGCTGGATAAGGTGCGTATGATCGAGGAGATGGGCTATCATCAGCTGGTTATCAGCATCAAGTCCTCAGATGTGCTCATGTGTGTGCGCGCGCATGAGCTGATCTCCGAAGCCTGCGACTATCCGCTGCACGTCGGAATCACAGAGGCGGGGACTCTGATGCGCGGCACGATCAAGTCCTCCGTGGGGCTCGGCATCATACTGCACGAGGGGATCGGGGACACGATACGGGTATCTCTGACCGGAGATCCGGTGGAGGAGGTGCGTTGCGCAAAGCAGATCCTGAAGACGCTGGGCTTAAGGCATGGAGGTGTCGAGGTGGTGTCATGTCCGACCTGCGGCAGAACGCAGATTGATCTGATTGGTCTTGCGGAGCAGGTGGAGAAGCTGGTGGAGCGCTATGATGCGCTGGATCTGAAGGTGGCTGTTATGGGCTGTGTCGTGAACGGTCCCGGAGAGGCCAGAGAGGCCGATTTCGGCGTTGCAGGAGGAAGCGGTGCGGGTGTGCTCATCCGGAAGGGAGAGATCATCCGGACGATGCCGGAGGAGGAACTGCTTCCCGCGCTGGAGGAGGAGCTCAGAAAGGCAGCGGCGCAGAGAGCCTAGGGTTTGATTGGAGCACAGGATGAAGCAATTCACAGAGGTTTTTCGGGGCTTTGCAGCGAGCGAGGCGGATGCAGCTCTGGTGGAGCTTTTGTCCGTGGAGCGGGTCACCGCCTCAGAGGACATGTCCAGCCTTTCGGTCTGGATCAACTGCCCGAGACTCATCGAGAGCAGTGTGTTTCGGGGACTGGAGCAGGAGCTGAAGCGGCAGCTGTTTCAGAACAAGCGGCTCAGCATTTGCATTCATGAGCGTTTTACCCTCTCCGGCAGCTTTACGCCGGAGATGATTTTTGACGCCTATAAGGACAGCGTGCTCGCTGAGCTCCAGAGGAAAAATCTCATCGCCTATCGCATTCTGAGCCGCGCGGAGTGCAGCTTTTCTGAAAACTGCATGGAATTTACAGTGGAAGATATGCCGCTGAACCGGAATGTTGTGGAGAAGCTCCGGCGCTATCTCTCGGAGGAGATCTTTGAGAGGCGCTGTGGTATGAGTGTAGAGCTGAAGCCACATTATATTCCCTATATTCCTCCGAAGGAGGAGCAGAAAAATATTGCGGAGAGGGCTCCGGAGCGTGAGGAGAGCAGGGGGGAGGAGGAGAGCTTCCTGATCTCAGATACAGCCTCACTTGCAGTCTCGGATTCCCTGCCCTTGGAAGGAGAGGAGGAGAAGCGCAGTCCACGGAAGGAACAGGGCCCTGGAGAGAGCGGGCACAGCACAGCTTCGAAGAAGCCTGAGGGGCAGAAGAACGGAAGAAAGCCGGGCGGTGGTTTTACTCCCCGGCGGGATGGGAGAAGCTTCCGCGGGGAGCGTCCCTTCCGCAGAGGGCCACAGCGCCCGGACAATCCGGATGTCCTCTATGGCAGAGATTTTGAGGATGAATTTATCGCCCTCAGGGATGTGAATTCCGTCATGGGCGAGGTGTCCATACGGGGACAGATCTTTGAGCTGGACAGCTTTTTTATTGAGCGCAGCGGCAGCACGCTCTTCATCTTTTCCATCACAGATTTTACAGATTCTATCACTGTGAAGCTTTTTTTCCGCGGAGAGGGAGAGGAGCTCGACACTCTGAAGGGGATATTAAAGAAGGGAAGCTTCTTAAAGCTGCGCGGTGTGACCTCCATTGACAACAGAGACGGAGAGCTGATTATAGGCTCGGTGCGCGGCATCAAGAAATGTGAGCCCTTTCAGGAGAGCAGCCGGGAGGACCATGCGCCGAAGAAGCGCGTAGAGCTGCACTGCCACACGAAGATGAGTGATCTCGATGCCGTGAGCTCTGCAGAGCAGATCATAAAGCAGGCAAAGCGCTGGGGCATGGATGCGATTGCAATCACCGATCACGGAAATCTGCAGGCCTTTCCTGAGGCGTGGCACACGGTAAGCGGCGATCCGCTTGCCTGGCCGAAGATCATCTACGGTGTCGAGGGATACCTCGTGGATGATCTGAAGGAGTTGGTTGTAAACCCCGGAGAGAAAACACTTGACGATTCTTTTGTCGTCTTTGATCTCGAGACCACAGGCTTCTCCGCAGTGAAAAATCAGATCATAGAGATCGGTGCGGTGAAGGTCGTCGGAGGCAAGATCACGGAGCGCTTCTCCAGCTTTGTGAATCCGCGCATTCCCATTCCCTTCCGGATCGAGCAGCTCACCCACATCAGTGATGCAATGGTGAGCAATGCGCCCGGAATTGAGGAGGTGCTGCCGGAGTTCCTGAAATTTTGCGAGGGCTCCGCTGTGGTCGCGCACAACGCAGGCTTCGATACCGGATTTATCCGGGAGAAGTCAAAGCTGCTGGGGCTTTCGTATCATCCGACTATACTCGACACGGTGAGTCTCGCGCATATACTTCTTCCGCGCCTGAACCGCTACAAGCTGGATACAGTTGCGCGGGAGCTGGGCGTCTCCCTGGACAATCATCACCGGGCCGTGGATGATGCGGGCTGCACGGCAGAGATATTCGTCCGTTTTGTGGAGATGCTCAAGGCTCGCGGGCTGCACACGCTGAGGGAGGTATCTGCGCTGTCTGAGACCAACCCGGATGTCGTGAGGAAGATGAACACCTATCACGTCATTATCCTCGTGAAAAATGAGCTGGGGCGGGTGAATCTCTATCGTCTGGTCTCTGACTCCAATCTGAAATACTTTAATAAAAAGCCGCGTATCCCAAAGAGCGAGCTTAAGAAGTACCGGGAGGGCCTTATCATCGGGAGCGCCTGCGAGGCCGGGGAGCTCTTTCAGGCGATGCTCCGGGACGAGAGCGAGGAGGCTGTGAACCGCATTGCCTCTTTTTATGATTATCTGGAGATACAGCCGATCGGGAACAATCTTTTTATGATCGGTGACGATCACTACACGGTGGAGTCCGAGGAGGATTTAAGAAATATAAACCGCAGGATCGTGAAGCTCGGTGAGGATCTGGGCAAGCCGGTCGTCGCGACCTGTGACGTGCACTTCCTGAATCCGGAGGATGAGATATACAGGCGCATGATCTTTTTCGGAAACAAGTACAGCGATGCCGACAGTCAGCCGCCGCTTTTTCTCCGGACGACAGAGGAAATGTTGGAGGAGTTTGAGTATCTGGGAGCGGAGAAGTGCGAGGAGGTCGTCATTACCAATACGCGGCGCATCGCTGCGATGGTCGAGCGGATCTCACCGGTGCGGCCCGACAAATGCCCGCCTGTGATCGCGGATTCGGATAAGAAGCTCACGGAGGCCTGCTATCAGAAGGCCTATGAGCAGTACGGGAATCCTCTTCCGGAGATCGTGAGGAGCAGACTGGAGAAGGAGCTGGGCTCCATCATAAAGAACGGCTTTGCCGTGATGTATATTATTGCACAGGAGCTGGTGCGTCACTCCAACGAGGAGGGCTATCTTGTGGGCTCGCGGGGCTCGGTCGGTTCCTCCTTTGTCGCCTATACTGCAGGAATCACAGAGGTAAATCCGCTGCCGCCGCACTACTTCTGCCCGGAATGCCAGTACTCGGATTTTGATTCAGAAGTGCCGCAGAGCTACGCGGGAACCGCAGGCTGCGACATGCCGGATGCGGTCTGCCCGCACTGCGGTGCGAAGCTTAAGAAGGATGGCTTTGACATTCCCTTTGAGACCTTTCTGGGCTTTAAGGGAGATAAGGAGCCGGATATTGATCTGAACTTTTCCGGTGAGAATCAGTCCTCCGCGCACGCCTATACCGAGGTGATATTCGGAAAAGGGCAGACTTACCGCGCGGGCACGGTGGGAACGCTCGCGGAGAAGACGGCATTCGGCTATGTCAAAAATTACTTTGAGGAACATGGCGCACGAAAGCGGAAGTGCGAGATCAACCGGCTGGTACAGGGCTGCATCGGTGTGCGGAGAACCACGGGACAGCATCCCGGCGGCATCGTGGTGCTGCCGAAGGGAGAGTCAATTTATTCCTTTACTCCGATACAGCATCCAGCGAACGATATGAACACGCCGATCGTCACGACACATTTTGAGTATCATGCGATTGACCACAACCTCTTAAAGCTGGATATACTGGGACATCAGGATCCGACCATGATACGCATGCTTCAGGATCTGACACACATTGATCCGGTAAAGGACATTCCGCTGGATTCGCCGGAGGTCATGAGTCTCTTTCAGAGTCCTGCCGCGCTGAAGGTAAAGCCGGAGGATATTTTGGGCTGTAAGCTGGGGGCGCTTGGAATCCCGGAGTTCGGCACGGACTTCGCCATGAACATGGTGCTGGAGGCAAAGCCGAAGGGGTTTTCCGATCTCGTCCGCATCGCGGGGCTTGCGCACGGCACGGACGTGTGGCAGGGCAATGCGGAGGTTCTGATCAGCGAGGGGACGGCGACCATCAAGACAGCTATCTGCACCCGCGACGATATCATGCTGAGTCTCATCAAGTGGGGGCTGGAGCCGCAGGAGTCCTTTAAAATCATGGAGTCCGTCCGCAAGGGTAAGGGGCTTAAGCCCGAGTGGGAGGCGGATATGCGGGCGCACGAGGTTCCGGACTGGTATATCTGGTCCTGCAAGAAGATTAAGTACATGTTTCCGAAAGCACATGCGGCGGCCTATGTCATGATGGCCTGGCGCATCGGCTACTGCAAAATCTTCTATCCGCTCGCTTACTATGCGGCGTATTTCACCATACGTGCGACGGGCTTCTCCTATGAAGTGATGTGTCAGGGACAGCAGAGGCTGGAATTCTTTCTCGCAGAGCTTAAAAAACGGGATTACAGTGGAAACCGCAGCGACCCGCTGTCTCCCAAGGAGGCGGATATGATCAAGGACGGGCGCATCGCACAGGAGATGTACGCACGCGGCTTTGAATTTATGCCGATTGATCTCTATCAGGCCCATGCGACGCGCTTCTCCATCGTGGACGGAAAGATCATGCCGGCGCTGACCTCCATTGACGGGCTCGGGGAGAGCGCGGCACTGCAGATCGTGGAGGCGGCAAAGCAGGGAGAGTTTATATCAAAGGACGATTTCAAGTCCCGGAGCGGAACGGGGCAGACGACCTGTGACCTGCTGGATCGCCTGGGAATACTCGGGAAATTGCCGGAGAGCAATCAGCTGTCGATTTTTGATTTGTGAGAGCGCTGCGCTCCTAACGGAAGGCAAAGAGGCGTTCCGGTGCAGAGACAGGGGAGAGCACTGCCGACATTCGCCGTGTGCGTCCCGCAGATTGACAAAGCGCGGGGCGGAAATTACAATGGTCAGGTATACTGAAGTATAAGAGGTGGTAGAGATGGAGTACGATTTTAAGAAAATTGAGCCGAAGTGGCAGGCGCGATGGGAGAATGAGAAGGTATTTCACGCGGAAGATTTTTCTGAGAAGCCAAAGTTCTACGGTCTGGTGGAATTTCCTTATCCGAGTGGCGCAGGAATGCACGTCGGTCACATCAAGGCTTATTCCAGTCTTGAGGTAATTTCCAGAAAGCGGAGAATGCAGGGCTACAACGTCATGTTCCCGATCGGCTTTGACGCATTCGGTCTGCCGACGGAGAATTACGCGATCAAGACCAACACGCACCCGCGTGAGATCACGGATCAGAATATTGCGAAGTTTTCTGAGCAGCTGAAGCGCGTAGGCTTTTCCTTTGACTGGGATCGCGTTGTAGATACTTCAAAGGACGACTATTATAAGTGGACGCAGTGGATTTTCTTAAAGCTTTTTGAGAAGGGACTCGTGTTCCGCAACAAGACACTGGTGAATTACTGCCCCTCCTGCAAGGTGGTGCTCTCCAATGAGGACAGCCAGGGCGGCAAGTGCGATATCTGCCACAGTGATGTGGTTCAGATGTCGAAGGACGTGTGGTACTTAAAGATTACGGAGTATGCGGACAAGCTTCTAAACGGCCTCGACACCGTGGAGTATCCGGAGAACATCAAGCAGCAGCAGGTGAACTGGATCGGAAAGTCCACCGGTGCCTTTGTCGATTTTCATCTGGAGGGCATTGACGAGAAGCTTGAGATCTACACGACGCGCTGCGATACGCTCTTCGGTGTGAACTTCATGGTCATGGCTCCGGAGCATCCGCTGATTGACAAGTATGCCGGCCGGATTCAGAACATGGACGCGATCCGCAGCTATCGCGCGGAGTGTGCAAAGAAGACAGAATTCGAGAGAACACAGCTTGTGAAGGAGAAGACCGGACTGAAGATCGAGGGGATCGAGGCAGTCAATCCGGTGAACGGCAAGAAGATTCCGATTTTCCTTGCGGATTATGTCATGATGGGCTACGGAACCGGTGCGATCATGGCAGTTCCGGCGCACGATCAGAGAGATTACGATTTTGCGAAGAAGTTCGGCGTCGATATCGTTCAGGTCATCGAGGGCGGAGATATTGAGAAAGAGGCCTACACAGGCGACGGAATGATGATTAATTCCGAATTTCTGAACGGATTCACCAATAAGAAGGACTCGATCGCGCGCATGCTGGGATTCCTTGCGGAGAAGGGAATAGGTCATGCGGGCGTACAGTTCAAGATGAAGGATTGGGCCTTCAACCGTCAGCGCTACTGGGGCGAGCCGATTCCGTTAATTCACTGCCCGAACTGCGGAGTGGTTGCGGTGCCCTATGAGGAGCTGCCGCTGCGTCTTCCGGATATGGAGAACTTCCGTCCCGGTGAGGATGGACAGTCGCCGCTCGCAAAGGTGGAGTCCTTCGTGAACTGCAAGTGCCCCAACTGCGGTGCAGACGCGAAGAGGGAGACAGACACCATGCCGCAGTGGGCAGGCTCCTCCTGGTATTTCCTCCGTTATTGCGACCCACATAATGACAGTGCATTTGCGGACAGCGAGAAGCTGAAATACTGGATGCCGGTCGACTGGTACAACGGCGGCATGGAGCACGTGACGCGCCACCTGATCTACTCCCGCTTCTGGCATCATTTCCTCTATGATCAGGGGCTGGTGAACACAGCTGAGCCCTATGCGAAGAGAAGTGCGCAGGGCATGATACTCGGTGCAGACGGAGAGAAGATGTCAAAGTCCCGTGGAAATGTTGTCGATCCGCTGGATATTGTGAAGCTCTACGGCGCAGATACGCTTCGCGTCTATGTGCTCTTTATGGGTGATTACGGCAGTGCCGCTCCGTGGAATGACAGCTCGGTGAAGGGCTGCCGAAGATTTCTGGACCGTGTCGCGGCGCTCACGGATATTATGTGTGAAGATCGCGTCAGGGAGCTGGAATCCGGTCTGCATAAGGCGATCAAGAAGGTGTCTCAGGACATCGAGGAGCAGAAGTACAATACGGCGATTGCCTGCCTCATGAGCTATATCAATGAGATTGGAAAAGTCGGAAAAATCGGCAGAGCACAGCTCATCGACTTCTTAAAGCTGCTCTCGCCCTTTGCTCCGCACATCTGCGAGGAGATCTACGAGACCATCGGCGGAGAAGGGCTGCTCGCAGTTGCGTCGTGGCCGGTGTACGATGAGGCGAAGACGGTCGATGAGACAGTGGCGATTGGCGTCCAGGTGAACGGCAAGGCAAGAGCGGTTGTGGATATTCCGACCGGCTGTGAGAAGGAGGAGGCGCTGCGCATCGCGAAGGAAAACGATAAGGTGGCGGCTCAGCTTGCGGGAAAGACACTGGTCAAGGAAATCTATGTGCCGAATAAGATCATCAACTTTGTGGTTAAATAACGAGGAAAGACTCCCTGCGCTTTAGCAGGAGGAGTCTTGACGAGAAAACCCATTGAGCGGAAGCGAGATGGTTAAATAACGAGGAAAGACTCCCTGCGCTTTAGCAGGAGGAGTCTTGACGACAAACCCCATCGAGCGGCAGCGAGATGGTTAAATAACGAGGAAAAGCTCTACGCGCTTGCACAGACGGAGCCTTGACGAGAAAACCCATCGAGCGGCAGCGAGATGGCAGGGAAATCAGCGGAGGCGCGGTTTTTCCGGGCGTGAACGTCCGGGCCGCGCCTGTCTTTTGTACTGGTGTAACTGCGTGAATTTCCCCATGTAGCGGAAAAAAACGTAAAAATAGAATTGACAATCCAGCGCTTAACAGGTATACTACCGTGGTGTCAAGAAATGCTCAAAAATCGAGGCGTGGCTCAGTTTGGTAGAGCGCAGCGTTCGGGACGCTGAGGCCGCAAGTTCGAATCTTGTCGCCTCGACTTACAGCTTTTGCTGTACAAGCTTTGGCTTTTATGTTATACTGTTCAGGTCATTCAAGTTTTAGTAAGGCCGATTGGTCAAGAGGTTAAGACGGAGCCCTCTCACGGCTCAATCCCGGGTTCGATTCCCGGATCGGTCATTTCTGTAAGAGCTTATTTGTCTTGCAGATTTTGTTTCCCGCTTTGCTGTATTGCGAAGATTTTCGAGGCGTGGCTCAGTTTGGTAGAGCGCAGCGTTCGGGACGCTGAGGCCGCAAGTTCGAATCTTGTCGCCTCGACTTACAGCTTTTGCTGTAGTTTCAGTTATACTGTGCTGCACAGACAGAGCGGAGCTATTTCAGTAAGGCCGATTGGTCAAGAGGTTAAGACGGAGCCCTCTCACGGCTCAATCCCGGGTTCGATTCCCGGATCGGTCATTTTAAGCTTTTGTAGCGCAGTTGGTAGCGCAACGCATTCGTAATGCGTGGGTCGCCGGTTCGAGTCCGGCCAAAAGCTTTCAGTGTTTTTAAGAGAAAACCACGGAAACATAAGGGTTCCGTGGTTTTTTATATGCGGTAAAATGCGGTAAAACGTGGTCAAATGTGTGGGGTCAAAAAGGGGTCAGAGGGGGGCTTTTTGAACCCTCGTGGGGTCAGAAAAGGGGTCAGGAAAAAGTGCCTCATACGGACAAAAAAGGAAGCCGTCAGGCTCCCAGTTTTTTTAGTTTTGCTTTTGTCTTGGCGCGCGCGTCGGTGGTGAATGCTTTTGCTTGGGGTGGAGAGATTCTCTGGCATAGTGCCGCCGAGCTCTTTAATGGTTTCTCGTACTTTTTGTCCGACCTTAAAATGGGTTTGATTGGCAGCGGCTTTGCCCTGAATATTCTCCCGGCGCAGCTTTTCTTCGGTCTGAGTGGCGCGAAAGAGGTTTGCAGCCAGCTCCGTGCTGCCCATGTAGTCAAGAATGTTTTTCTTTGGCTTCAAACCACGGCGCTCTCTGATATCCTGTGCTTTCAAACCGCCATATAAACCCATGTAACCGTAATTCTGGAAGATAGCATAATCTTTAGGATCAATAACCCCTGCATTATGCGCGGCATCGGCGAGCTGTCTGTTGTGGTGTTTCATTTCTTTTCGAATGGCCATGCGCTTCTGATCTTCGCTGAGCTGCTCATAGTTATCTATGAGTTCCTGCTGCCGGGTCTTCACTGCGAAGTAAGATTGCCCGAGAGCGATAACTTCTTTGCGAGGGTCTCCGTTCATGACAATAAGGTAGCAGGCATAACGAGAAAGTTCTATATCTTGTATTTCTCGATCAGCGACACCTAAATGTAGCATTTTGCCGACGTCGGCAAAATGGTCAGAAACGTCAAAACCACTTTCGGAACAGGATATTTTTGCGCGTTCTATAGCTTCCGAAAATCTTCTCCATTGCACATATTCAAGAACTTTCTGCAGTTCTCTTGCATACCAAAATTCCTGTCCGTATTTATTGATGTGCTTGATACGGTCAAATGTGTTTTCGCTGTACTTTTCTAAATTGTTCATTTCGATTGCTCCTGCTATCGTAAGATAAGGATTGCAGAGAGTACGGGAAAGATCACAGGGGGATATCTACATGATGTCGGACTTGCGATTAGTACTATGGCTGACACCGCCCCAGATCACGCATTTGATCGCGAAGTTCAGAAGTGTTTGATGGAAGAGATGGTGGCAGAAGAGAATGAGATTGATGAAGATCCATCATGGATATATGAGGAGAACGAATAATGATTAGACCTTGAGTTCTTCGGCCGCGCCTACTTTCCTCACTACTTCACAAATGGTCCTATGTCAAGAAAAAGTACAAGTTAAAAATGACCTTGCTCCTATGTAATGATATTCAGCCCGCAATTTTGAGTGATTTCTCCAGTTTCTCCAGGAATTCCTCCTCATACTGATCCGGCGATAGATAATTACAGTGGCTATGAATCCTTACCGTGTTGTAGAACGTCTCTATATATTCGAATACAAGACGGTAAGCACGCTGATAATCAAGAATCACAAAGCGATTGAGCCATTCTCTTTTGATTAGCGCATGGAAGGACTCTATGCATGCGTTATCCCAGGGATATCCCTTTTTGGAGTAACTGTTTATGAAATCAACTGTTGCTTCCTTGAAGGCATCTGAAACGTACTGTGTTCCGCGATCATTATGAAAAACGAGCGGCTTATCAATGCGTCGTTTCTGCTTTGCAAGATTGACACAATCAACGACGTGCTGCGCATGGAGTGTTCTGCTAAGAATCCAGCCGATGATTTTTCGTGAAAACAGATTCATAATGCTGGTCAGGTACACAAAACCATTGACCGTAACAATGTAGGTGATATCAGAGACCCACACTGCATTCGGCTCCTCTGGATTGAATTGCTCATCCAGTATGTTTTTCAGTTTTAAACTGAAATCAGGATCAATAGTGGTATGGGTAAACGGCTTGATCCACTGGGCTTTGATTCCCATCTGGCGCATGTAGATTCCAACAGTCCGTTCTGCGATTGCTTCTCCATCCTTATTTAGCTGCTTTGTGATTTTGGGCGCCCCGTAGTTTTGATGAGATTTATCATATATTTCCTGGATTTTCTGTTTCATAGCTTCCCGACGCTTTTCAGTATCGGAAGGCTCACGTTTCTTCCAGGGATTATAACCGGAGCGTGAAACACCAAGATACTTCAGTATCCCGCTGACAGAGACCCGGTGTTTCACCGGAGACTGATGTACTTCCTCCACGTATTCAGCAGTTGCTGTGTAGACGGCCAGTGTCAGTTTCCCAGGACACCGATGGCTTTTTTTAATACTTCAAGCGCATCCTTGGCATCACGAAGTTCTCGCTGCAGCCTGGCGATTTCCTTTGCCTCGTCGCTGGAATAGTTGCCAGTCCCCCGGGTTGGGACTTTTCCTTCGTTCTCCTTTGACTTCTTGATCCAGGTCTTCAGAGCGGAGATGCTGATGTTGAGGTTGCTTGCTGCTGCCTGGTAGGACAGCTCTGGATGCTCCTTCTTGTATCGAACGGCATCCTCCTTGAACTGTTGTGTGTACGCTGTTCCTTTTGCCATGGCCCATTCCCTCCTGTCCTTTCATGGTACATGATTAACAGGGAAAAGGTCATCCTTATTTTGTACTATTTATATGCTAGCTCCAGTATAAGCATTATCCCATCATTATCTCCGACTCCTCAGAGCAGGCGGAGGGCTTTCTTGAAAACATCCGCGTGGAGTTTGAGGAGATTGGCTTTCTCCGGGAGGACTTCGGAGACCTGCGGGGAAGGTGTGGCGCTCAAACGTGCTCGTGACCGGCACGAACATAAAAATCGAGGCGATAGGCTCCGGAAAGAAGATCAGAGGAAGAAAGCACAGGAACTGGAGACCTGATCTTCTGGTGCTTGACGACATCGAGAACGATGAAAACGTCAGGACGATGGAGCAGCGAAGAAAGCTTGAGAACTGGTTCTTAAAAGCTGTCTCAAAGGCCGGAGACAGCTATACGGATATCATCTACATCGGGACGCTCTTACACTATGACTCGCTCCTTGCACACACCTTAAAGAATCCGGGGTACCGGGCGATCAAGTATAAGGCTGTGCTCTCCTTTTCAAAGGAGTATGAGCTCTGGAAGAAGTGGGAGGAGCTCTACACAGATCTTGACGATGAGGAGCATGAGAAGACAGCGCTTGCCTTCTTTGAAGAGAACAGGAGAGATATTCCTGCATGAGTTCACGCACAAGGATCACTGGGAGGTGGTCGAAAGATTTTATAACACAAGCCGCGAAAAGTATGGTACGATCGAGACAGCAAAGAGTGTGCTTGAGGAAGACTTGAGGAAGTATGTCAAGACTCAGAGAGCCAAAGATCCTCTTTATGTAGCACGAGTTGTAAGCAGGAATGCTTACTCCGGCACTGAAAGAGAAAATTTGAATGAGCTTGTGGCAGATGGCAAAGTGCTAATGGAGCGCGGAGAGCTTAAGGACGCAGAGCTTGCAAGACTGATAGGAGGTGTGCTGAAATGATGCGTATGCCGACAAAAGAAGAGAGAATGCTGGAAGATAAGGTCTTTCCGTGGCTTAGAGACGACCCAAACTCTGACAGCCTTAAATCCATTTTAGCACCGGAAGCGCCAAAGGACGTGCAGCACGCCTACAGACGACTGGAAGAAATCTATGCAACACTTCCAACATTGGGTTAATAATTCAGTAACAAAGCACCCTCCGGGGTGCTTTTAAAATACCAAAAACAGAGCTTTAAACGCCTTTTAACTTAAGTTAGAGGGCGTTTTAAATTGCAAAAATGAAGGAGGATACTATGGGAAACGATGGTAACGAGAAGGTACTGGAAAAGGCCGTGACAGAGGGACAGGTGGCGGCGGGAGGAACGGAGGGCGCTCCGGGGAGTAAAGAGGAGAAGCTTAACGCCTTTCAGAAGTTCATGAACTCACTCTTTGGAGAAAAGAGTGAGGAGGCCGATGACGCAAAGAAGGCTGAGAGCACGGAAAAGAAAGAAGACGAAAAAAGGCTGAGCCCGAGAAGACCTTCACACAGTCGGACATCGACGCGGCGATCAAGGCCGCGCGGCAGAAGTGGGATGCAGAAGCCGCGGAAAAGAAAAGAGTTGAAGGGCTGACGCCGGAGGAGAAAGAGAAGGAGGAGCAGAAAAAGAAGGACGTAGAGCTTAAGACGCTTCGGGCGGAGCTCCTTAAGAAGGAGCTTAAGGAGAAGGCAGTAAAGAGGCTGCAGGAGTCCGGCGATCCGATCGGCCTTGCGGAGCTTTTGAATTACGGAAGCGAGGAAGAAATGGAAAAGAGCTATGAGCACACGTTAAAGACCTTCCGCGGCTGCTTCTCTGCTGCGATCACGGAGAGGCTTAAGGGAAAGACACCTGAGGGACTCGGGAAGAGTGCAGCAGGCGAGAGCCTTCTGCGGGAGGAGATCGCAAAGAGAATCAGAGGGTAAGTCGGGAAATTACATTTTATACTTTAAAAACAAAGGAGAAAAAACATGGCAAGTTGGAAGAGAACTTTGACCGCGTGAGGAACATGGAATCGGTGTACGCGCTGACCGGAAAAGAGTTCATTAAGAGCAATATCAAGCTGGACGAACAGGTGCTTAACGAATATAAAAAGATTGGATACAAAGCAAGGAATCCGGTTGTCGGGGAAGTAGAGCTGAACAAATCAGCCATCACAGACGCTATGAGCCATGCGTTGGGGAATAGATTCAGAGTCGCTGCATTTGCTGCAGTTCCGGATGTAATTGAAAAGGGTCAGGTGCTTTCTTATATTGAGAACTGGAAGGAAAAACCAGAGGATGACAGGGTTGTAATTGGTGCGCGAGTTACCTATGGCGGAGAAAAGGCTTTTGAAATTGTTGTGGCAAAGGTTAAGACAAGGACGAATACGTTATATTTGCAGGATGTCCAGTTGCAAAGAGAGGACTCCGGGTTCCGGTCCGCCGCAGCTGGAAATAACCAACCCGTCACGGATACCGGTTTCTTGGAGTCCTCTCTTGAAGAGAGCTCCGAATCCCGGTCCGCCGCAGCTGGAAATAACCAACCCGTCACGGATACCGGTATCTTGGAGCTCTTTTATTCCAGTATATTTAAGAAGCTGTTGAATGTCAATGATGTTTCGCCGGAATACAAGAATATCATGGTCCTTCATGAAGACTATGATTATAAGAATCAGTACAAAAAATTATGAGGAGGATAAAAGGTGATAAGTAACAGCGGTCACGATGAGCACGGCAGATATAGCGGCGGTGTGGCGGGAGATCAGACCGGAAAGGAGTGGGCGGAGATCCCGTGGTACAATCGCCCGTGGACGCACATCGTTCGCTTTAAGGAGCCGCGGCAGCGGCAGTATATCGCGGCGCTGGCAAGAGAGGCGGCGGGCAACAACATGATTGGCTACGATCAGAACCAGCGTACAACCTTCTGGCAAGAGTTGAGGATGTCGGGATATCATCCGGCACAGATAAGAAAGCCCTGTGAGGCTGACTGCTCCGCGGGAGTGGCAGCAATCTGCAAGGCGGTGGGTTATCTGATCGGAGATGAAAAGATGCAGCAGATCAGTCCCGACATGTATACGGGAAATGAGGTCGCTGTGCTCCGCCGGGCGGGGGCAGAAATTTTGACAGAGGCAAAGTATCTCCGGTCAGATAAGTATCTGTATGCCGGGGATATCCTGCTTTGTGAAAGACATCACACTGCGATTTGTATCACAGATGGAGAAAAGGTACAGACTCCATACTATACGGTCGGATGGCATGAGGATGAAAAGGGCTGGTGGTACGCCGACACGACAAAGACCTATTATGCTGACAGATGGGCACTGATCGAGGAACGCTGGTATCTCTTCGGTTCTGATGGCTATATGCTGACCGGCGTGCAGGAGAGGGATGGCAGACTGTACTACCTGACAGAGACAGGGCCTTGCAAAGGAGCCTGCTGCCGGACGGATGAGAGCGGCGCGCTGATAGTCTGGGATGTGTAAATCATAACTGAAGAGTTCAGAAAAGTGGTCAAAACAGCTACAAACCTTATAAATACGTTGTTCTGAAGGCATTCGTAATGCGTGGGTCGCCGGTTCGAGTCCGGCCAAAAGCTTTCAGATCAGAACCTCAGAGCGATGCTCTGGGGTTTTTGTTATGCAGCAGGCATAGCAAGCAGGCGGACTCCTCTTTCCGTAGTGGGGTTGTTCCATAAAGAAAATGTTATCATTTTCCTTGTTATAGGCTATAATAGGACAGGAATCAGGATGACGGGTACAGACAGAGAACAGGTGCATCCAGGTCACATAAAGCAGCAGATGTTTTCAGAGCAGCTGAAAAGGAGTAAGGTATGGACAATCAAGAGCTTAAGAAGTGTGCGCTGGAGGTGCGTAAGGGAATTCTCGCTTCCATTCATGCGGCACAGTCAGGACATCCGGGCGGATCGCTCTCAGCTACAGAGCTTTTCACCTATCTCTATTTTGAGGAAATGAATATTGATCCGAAGGAGCCGCAGAAGGCTGACCGGGATCGCTTTGTGCTCTCTAAGGGCCACTGTGCGCCGGGACTCTACGCGACGCTCGCGGAGCGGGGCTTTCTTCCAAAGGAGGATCTGCTGACACTCCGGCACACGGGCTCCTATCTGCAGGGTCATCCGGATATGAAGCATACGCCGGGCATCGATATGTCAAGTGGTTCGCTGGGCCAGGGGATCTCCGCGGCAGTCGGCATGGCTGCCAGCGCGAAGATATATAAGGATCCCTATCGTGTCTATGCTTTGCTCGGCGATGGAGAGCTTGAGGAGGGCGAGGTCTGGGAGGCGGCCATGCTCGCCGGCTTCAGAAAGCTCGATAATCTTGTTGTGATTGTTGACAATAACAATCTTCAGATTGATGGCCCGATCACAGAGGTGAATTCTCCCTATCCGATTGACAAGAAGTTTGAGGCCTTCAATTTTCATGTGATCAATGTGGCGGATGGAAATGATTTTGACGCTCTGCGCGCTGCTTTTAAGGAGGCGAGAGGCGTGAAGGGCATGCCAACTGCCATTATCATGAAGACTGTGAAGGGGAAGGGAATTTCCTTTATGGAGAATCAGGTCGGCTGGCACGGCAAGGGGCCGAATGATGCAGAATATGCGGCGGCGCTCGCAGAGCTCAAGGAGGCAGAGGAGACATTATGACAGAGGTAAAGAAGATCGCCACGAGAGAGAGCTACGGAAGAGCGCTGGCGGCACTCGGCGCGGAGCATGAGGATTTTCTGGTGCTTGATGCGGATCTCGCGGGCTCCACAAAGACAGCTGTGTTTCGCAAGGCATTTCCGGAGCGTCATATCAACTGTGGTATCGCAGAGCAGAATATGATCGGCGTTGCTGCGGGCATCGCGGCAGCGGGGAAGGTCGCTTTTGCAAGCTCCTTTGCCATGTTTGCAGCGGGACGTGCGTTTGAGCAGATCAGAAATTCTGTCGGTTATCCGCAGCTGAATGTGAAGATTGCTGCAACACATGCGGGTATCTCTGTGGGAGAGGACGGAGCAACGCATCAGTGCAATGAGGATATTGCTCTGATGAGAACAATCCCGGGCATGGTTGTTATGGTTCCTGCGGATGATGTTGAGGCGGAGGCGATGGTTCGTGCGGCTTATGCGCACAGAGGACCTGTCTACATGCGTTTCAGCCGCCTTGCGACTCCGGTGCTGAATGATCCTCAGAATTATCATTTTGAGATCGGCAGGGGAATCACCATGCGCGATGGAAGCGATCTGACGATCGTTGCGACCGGACTTACGGTTTCTTCCGCGATAGAGGCCGCAGAGGAGCTTCATAGGGATGGAATCAATGCGCGCGTGATCGATATTCATACCATCAAGCCGCTGGATCGCGAGCTGATTCTGAAGGCCGCAAAAGAGACCGGAAAGATAGTAACGGTAGAGGAACATTCCGTGATCGGCGGACTGGGCGCGGCGGTCTGCGAGCTGCTCTCTGAGGAGCTTCCGACTCCGGTAAAGAGACTGGGCATCAATGATTGCTTCGGCGAGTCGGGTCCTGCAAAGGAGCTCGTCGCAAAGTATGGTCTGGATGGAGCGGGTGTCTATAAAAGTATAAAGGCCTGGCTCCAGAAATAACAGGACTGACGGGAGCTCATGTGAGAGACTTAAAGAGCCCTGAAAAGGGAGGTGGGCAGGTACGTCTGTACCTGCCCAAAGTATATGAAAAAAGTATTGGCAGCAGCTGTATTTGCCTGCTGTGATTATTATAGTACAGGGCAATCATGTTGTTTTCGTGTGCGCCAGGTTAACAGTTTTTAAAACAGCTGTGAACAGTTTATGAAGGAGAGTTTCATGTCGGAGAAAATACTGGTCACCCGCTCGTCGCTTCCACCCTTTGAGGAATATGTGGAGGAACTGCGCTCGGTCTTTCATTCCCATTGGCTCACCAACATGGGGGAGAAGCACCAGCTTCTCGAGCAGAGACTGAAGGAGTACCTTGACTGCGAGGAACTGTGCCTGTTTCAGAACGGTCATTTGGCGCTTGAGCTCTCGCTGGAGGCGATGGGAATAGAGGGAGAAGTGATTACAACGCCCTTTACCTTTGCTTCTACAACCTGGGCCATTCTTCGTGCAGGCTGTATTCCCGTGTTCTGCGATATAGACCCCGACAGCTATACCATGGATCCGGCAAGAGTGGAGGCTCTGATCACAGAGAGAACCAGCGCGATACTTCCGGTTCATGTTTATGGTCAGCTCTGTGATGTAGCTGCGCTTCAGGATATTGCAGACAGATATGGTTTGAAGCTGATCTACGACGCAGCCCATGCCTTTGGAGTGCGCTATCACGGAGAGAGCGCGGCAAATTTTGGAGATCTCTCCATGTTCAGCTTTCATGCCACCAAGGTCTTTCACACAATTGAGGGGGGCGCTGTCAGCTTCCGGAATCCTGCGCTCCGGGATCTCCTGTTTCGTATTAAGAATTTTGGAATTCAGGAGAATGAGACCTACTGTGTGGGTGGAAATGCAAAAATGAATGAATTTGAGGCTGCGATGGGACTCTGTAACCTGCGTCATCTGGATGCTGAGATTCAGAAGCGCGGAGGAGTGTACCGGCGCTATGTGGAGCGTCTCTCAGATGTACAGGGACTTCAGCTGCCAAAATTAAGGAAGGGTACGGAGCCAAATTATGCATACTTTCCGCTGCTGTTCGATTCACTTCGCTTTGGAGAGGACAGAGATGTGGTCTGCAGGCGTCTCAACGCAGCGGGGATCTATCCGAGAAAATATTTTTATCCCTGCACCAATGCATTTTCTTTTGAGCGGGAGATCAAAGCACAGCCGGGAATTCCGCAGAACCCATTGCTCACGGCAGAACGCTTCAATCCGGCAGCGACGCCAATCGCAGAGAGAGTCTCCCGACAGGTGCTCACGCTCCCAATCTATGCGGAGCTGGAACTGGAGAGTGTAGACAGGATCTGTGACCTGATACTGGAAGGGCACGGATAAATTTGGACGCCCTGAATAAAAACAGCAAAGAGTAACGTTGAATAAGCAGAGTAAATAATAATTATTATAGAAGCTGCAAGCTATCACATAGAAGCCTTACGGCTTTGTGTGCCGTGCGGGGAATGAAAGGAGAGGGCTTGAAGCCGTCTGATTGTACGGAAGTCAAATCATTTGCGGATAATTTGAGAAGCATGTTGCTGCGTCACACACTTCAGAGAACCCTGCAGCTGGTCGTTGCAGGGATTTGTCTTGTGGCGGCTGTCGTGCTGAGCTGGGGAGTTCGGAGGAGTCATCAGGTTAATGCGTCTGTACGGAAACGAAGCACAGAAATATTGGCCGAATATCAGGGATTACTGGAGCGGATCGCTGCCGTGGAGGAGAGAGAAATAAACAGGATCTCCAGCACATGGCAGCATATCATACTGGATGATTATTATGAAACCGTATTTCAGCAGGGGCTGGCTGCCGACCTGTACCTGCTGGATTCAGAAGGACGGCCCTACATCAGCAGTGAGGGTTACATCTCTGAGGAAGAGCAGAGTGCATTCTCCCGGCAGTGGAAGCTGTCTCCTGCGGCATATGACAGTTCTGCACTCCAGATTTCGATTCTGAAGGGAGAAAAACGTTCCCTGATCATGGCAAAGCCCATCTATGACGGAGAACACATTTCGGGCTTTGCTGTGCTTCATATCAAGGAAAAGGAGTTCAGTCGGCTCTGCTCTGAGGAGGCAATCAGGATAGTGCTGACGGATACTGACGGATGGGCGCTTTCGCCGGATTCCAATAAACTGCTCAATGCGATTCATCAGCTGAGAGAGGAGCTGCTGGGGAAAAAAGGCTTTTGCATAGCCAGGGATGGGATATACTATGTAGTTTCAAGCGATCTGATGCATGGCGATTTGCGGCTGTACGCCATATGGAATCTGACCCATGCTGCATTTTTGATGGGAATTATCGTTTTTTTTATCCTGTTGATTCTGATACTCATACTGATTTTCAGCCGTATCAGCTCAAAACAGCTTGCCGCTGCCTTTTCTGAGGATATACTGGTGCTTCAGGATGCACTCCACGCCGCCTGTGACGGAGATCTGAGCCGCACGGTAAATATTCACAGCAGTACAGAACTTCAGAGTATAGGCGAAAGTTACAATAGCATGCTTTCCAGTCTGAAAAAGCAGATGGCAGATAATGAAGCGCTTGCACAGGTTGTTGCAGACGAACAGGTAAAACAGCTGGGAAAGCAGTTTACCGCCCATTTTCTGTTCAACACCCTGGATAATATTCACTATATGTGCAGAAGCTCACCTGAGCTTGCTGAGAGCATGATTATCTCGCTGTCCGATCTGCTGCGCTATAATACGCACAGTCCCAACGAAAAGGTGAGCTTGGCAGAGGATATGCACTATATAAAGACGTATCTGGATATTATCAGGATACGTTTTCAGGAGGCTTTTACCTATGAAATTCAGATGGATGGAGCTCTGGAGGACTACATGATTTTGAAGCTCCTGCTTCAGCCACTGTTGGAGAATGCGCTGAAATACGGGCGAGAAAATCGAGATGTGCTGAAGCTTCTTATCCGTGTACGGAAAGAAGGAGATCAGATATGTCTGGAATGCAGGGACAACGGAGAAGGTATTAATCCGCCATTACTGAAGCGCATTCAGGACAATCTCTCAAAGCCAGAGAATTTCAGCTCTCATCTGGGACTCTATAACCTGCATCGACGCATTCAGCTGACTTATGGAAAGAATTATGGACTGTCGCTGAAAAATGAGAACGGACTGGTGGCATCTATCCGCATTCCAACAGAAACGGAGCCTGAGCTGTGAGAGAAAGAATGAAGATTGTTGTTGTGGAGGATGAATACTATGTAAGAAAAGGGCTGAGGAATGAAATTGACTGGGCCGCATGGGGCTGTGAAATTGTAGGAGAGGCGGAGAATGGCATGCGGGGGGTCGAGGTGATAGAGAAGCTGCGGCCGCAGCTTGTGATTGCGGATATTGAGATGCCGATGATGAGCGGCATCGATATGGTGAGGCAGCTGAAAATCAGGCGGGTTGAAGCAGAATATATTTTTCTGACCTCGCATCAGAACTTCACCTATGTATATCAGGCTATCAAGATGATGGTATGTGGCAATTCTTATGCAGAAAAACACACGAAGCAGAGGACGCTAAATTAGTTTCTTTACAGTCTGTATTTGAGTTAGATAATTCGATAGGAACTTTGGTAGAAATGCCTTGTGGATATTGTGCAACAAAAGAAAATCAAGAAGCTAAATGGATAATCAGAGAACTTTAAATCTAAATTTAACGGAAAGGGGTAAAGTTTTCTTTCTCAAATTGCTTGATAAATTTCTTCACTTCTTTGAACGTGAGGGGAAAACCAGTCTGGAGCTCATGCTGAAACGATGGTATGCCACATTGGAGAAGGAAGAAAATGAACACAAATCTTTGATATAAGGAATGCTGGAGAGGTTCCATATATTTTTGAGGCAAGAATTTATACCGGGGAGAATTTTACCCATTATCGTGCGTTTTTCCCAGATGCAAGCTATATCTATGAAATTTTTAAACAGTATTTGGAAGATCAAGCTATTTCCACACAGAATTGGCTGGACGTAACCGAAGAAGAATTTGCAGAAGATGAGGATGATGAAGAATAAATACCTGCGTTGGTTTATCAAGGCCATCAAGTTTATTGCGATAGCGATGATTCTGATTGTGCTTGTCCATGTGATCATCATCGCTGCGACTGTGTGGTTTTATGATGCTTTATGATGACTTAATTTTTAAAACGAAAAGGAGAACACTTATGGGGATGATAGCAAATTATCAATCCACAACAGATATTGAATTAGAAAAGTTTACGTGTCTTGATGATGTGGAAGAAGCACAAGAAGATGATAACGTAGAAATTTGTGACATTGATAAAATGTGGGATGCACTTCATTTTTTGCTGACAGGAAAATCTGCTAGTGAACCGATTGAAGATGATGTAATCAGCGAAGCGATTGTAGGACAGTTTAATATTTATGAAGAGGATTATATAGCTGGTACGAAATCGGATTGAGTAAAAGAAATCGCTAAGGCTTTGCAAGAGATTGATTTTGAAGCGTATCTAAATGAATTTGAGATGAGTGCTTTTCGCCAAAAGGAGATTTATCCCAATATCTGGGAATATGAAGAAGAAGCAGATGAAATCAAGGATGAGTTAAGAGACTCATTTGAGAGCCTGAAAAAATTTTATGAGAAAATGGCAGAGCAAGAAAAAGCGGAAGAGTGGCGAAAAGCATGGGCGGATATTACCAACAAATATTTGGAAGAAAATAATATACAGGAAAAAGTGGATCACCGTTCTTTTCAAAGGCAAGGCATAAAGCAAATACCGACCATTCATTTAGGCGTATCGGCAAGTCAAATGGAAAAGAAAGGTATAACCACCGATAGAGGAAACATTAACCGAGAAATCAAACATCAAAATGCGATTTTAAGAGAAATCTAAAGAAGAATAAAGGCATTACTAAATTGGATAAGAAGAATAGGAAAAGAGGAAAAAACAGAAAACGAGAATACAAAGCCCCCCTCCCATCCAAAGAAAATTTGCTGTCCGTTTTTGAAAATCTTATCCGTAAAAATGCATATAACCATAATACAGATTTAGAAAAATACATTGAAAGCTATCAGTTCTTAAAAAAGAAAAATATCACTTCCATATCTGAACTTAAGGAAAGCATAGTTACTTTAAGAGATAAGAACTATAAAACCACAAGAGCCATTAAAGGTACCGAAAAGAAAATAGATGATAGAGTACAACTTATCGACCAAGCTCAGAAATATTTGAAGCATAGAGACACCTATAAAGCCTGTGTCAAGTTAAGGAAAAGCAAACAAGATACTTTCTACAATGAACATACCGCAGAGATTATTTTATTTGAAAGTGCCAAGAAATATCTGAAAGAACATTTAGGAGAAAAAAAGACCCTAAATATATCCAAATGGAAATCAGAAATAGGCACTTTGAGGAAAGAAAAAGATATTCTATATTCTCAAATGACAGATATACGAAAAGAAGTGGAACAGGCTGAAAGTGTTAGAGGTTGTATAGATAAATTACTGCAAGAAAAGAGAGGATTAACACAGGAAAAGAAGAAAGAGTTAGAGGTATAAAATTAAAATAATAGTATGATACTAAACGAATTTTTGAGTGAAGAAATATGAATAAATATTGCATGCATGGTGAAAAATTAAGATTGACATTTGTATACAAAGATATATAATTCGTATGTAATTTTGTGCTTAAAATTAGATATACGTTAGTATCATTATTGTACTTTAAGGACGGTTGATTTTGGAGAAAATATATAGAAGAAGCCTAGTTGCGTTTATTTATAATTTAATAATAATGATTTTTGGAGTGCTTGTTGCATTTTTAATTTCCGGAGTAATTGGAGGATATAAAGTTGCAATTATTATATCGTCTATCATCATTATTTTGGTTGTAATAAGTATATTTAGGCAATTGAGAACTAAAATAATTATAAATGGAAATGGTTTATTAATAAACGATGGGAAAAAGGAATTTAACTATAATCTAAATGAAGTTCATATTTCTTCAGAACAAAGAAACAATGACTCGTTTTTCTTATATCTTTATACAGAAGATGGTAATAAGGAAATGTTTGATTTATCTTCGCTAGGAAAAAGAAAATATAATGAACTTATTGAAGATTTAGGAGTGGTTGGAGTAAAAAGCAAAACAATTAAATTAAATGATGTTAATAAAAATAATTAAAAGGGAGAATGAAAATGGAGAAATATTTAGAAGCATTTTTTTCAATGGGAGTATATGCCTATGTTGTGATTGCAATTTTTATATTAGCGGCTGTTTTTTCGTTTGTGTCAATTAAAATGAACAAAAATGCCTTAACTAAATGGTTAGCTGTACATCCTAATGCGGTGAAAATTGAGCTTTCTTCCGGAAATAATGTAATCACTCAAAAACAATTATATGCTAGAGTAATCAGTGGTGAAGCTGCTATTTTTAATGAAAAAGCAAAATATATAGTTTGTGCAGATCCAGGAGATATTGTTTTAGAAGTAACTTACACATATACTAGACCTGGAGTGTTACATAAAAACGTTACTACAACATGGGGACCTGCAAAAGTGGAGCTTAATGTTGAAAGAGGAAAAGACTATTTACTAAGTTTTGATAAGAAAGAAGAGCAATTTAAGTTATCTAGTAAATAATTATTTGATTGACTTGAGTTGAAGGAATAGCTATCGTCCAAAAATTTTGTATTAAAGATAGTTATCATTTAATATTATGTATCGGTTTAATTAACAGCAAATCAAACAGGTTTGCTGTTTTTTATTGTTCAAAATAAGGCGTCAATAAATAAGAAAAGGTACTTGACAAAACGCTTCATGGGGAACTCATGCCGACATCGCGCTCTGCTGGATCATGAGGCTGATGAACTGGTCAGGGCTGATAAGTACCAGCGCTCTGCTGAGCGCCAGGGATACCGTTCCGGCCATTATGATCGAAACTTTACGACTTCTTCGGGCGACGTCACCCTTCACGTCCCAAAGCTCAAAGGTGTTCAGTTCGAGACCGCCATCATCGAAAGATACCGTCGGAGAGAATCATCCGTTGAGGAAGCTCTTATCGAAATGTATCTGGCCGGCGTCTCGGTCCGCCGTATCGAAGATGTCACGGAGGCTCTCTGGGGTTCAAAGGTATCTCCGGGGACCATCAGCAACCTCAACAAGAAGGCTTATGAGCACATTGAAGAATGGCGCATGCGTCCCCTTTCAGGAGAATATCCCTACGTTTATGTGGATGGCATCTATCTGAAGCGTTGCTGGGGAGGCGAGATCCAGAACGTATCTGTCCTTATCGCTATCGGTGTCACTGAAGACGGCTACCGGGAGATCATCGGTGCTGCCGAAGG
>NZ_JAUSTO010000008.1:0-148104 GCF_030812885.1 Moryella indoligenes | reverse complement strand
GCGTAGCGATACGTTCAGCTGACTGTCACTAATCGGTCGAGGGTTTAACCAAAAGGTCGAGTAGGTAGAGGTAGGAAACGGAAGATGTAAGGTAGCCTGCAATAGCAGGAATTAGATTTCGGATGAATTGAGATAAATGTTCTGTGTGTGGTTTTCAGGGTGTGATATTTGTGTTATAATGAGCCTCGACAGCAATTGCTGTCGTTGCATTTTATTCCTTGTTAGCTCAGTCGGTAGAGCACGCGGCTGTTAACCGCGGTGTCGTTGGTTCGAGTCCAACACGAGGAGCTCTATTTAATAAGGCGACATAGCCAAGTGGTAAGGCGTGGGTCTGCAAAACCCTGATCCCGGGTCCGAATCCCGGTGTCGCCTCTGTAAAAAGCAAGAGAAACCATTGATTTATATGGGTTTCTCTTATTTTTTTGTTCTAAAAGCAATCTTTCGTTTAGATGGAATAATCATTCCACTTTGCTTTGTAATTTAAAAACACATTCAAGAAACAAAAAATAAAGCGAAATGTTCAATTTAGCAGGTGTTTGTAAGGAAGTTTTGTGCGGTCTTGACAGCTGGATTCATGAGTGATAGCTTATAACCAACAAGACAAGCAGAGTAAGTCAAAGAGCGTTAAGTGTCCGGAGGACGGAGAGTTGCCACCGGGACGAAAAGATCCTGAGGAGGGTCTTGCGGTTTTTTGACTGCATCCCACTGCTACATATCTGGTACGATAAGTGCCTCCTGTGTAGTAAAGGAAAAACTGCACAAGGAGGAATTTTTTATGAACAAAATAAAAGATGTCAGAGTTCTCACCACCTCAGCAATGATGCTGGCGCTCGCCACGGTTCTTGGGTTTTTCAAGGTACCCATTACCCAGATGATTGAGCTTCGCTTCGCTTTTTTGCCGGTTGCCTGCACAGGTATGCTTTTTGGCCCGGTGATTGGCGGTATCGTAGGCGCACTCTCAGATATTCTGGGTTACCTGGCAAAGCCGACAGGGCCCTTCTTCCCTGGCTTTACAATCAGTATGGCGGTCACCGGCATTATTTATGGAAGCATACTTCACGGCAAGGAGATGAGCCTTAAGAGACTGGTTGCAGCCCATCTTATGCAGACGGTGATTGTAAGTCTCATTCTGAATCCGCTGTGGCTCTCCATGCTTTACGGTAAAGCCCTTGTCGCAGTGATGACGGCGCGCCTCCTGAAGATCACGGTCATGTTCCCGATTGAGGTCGCAATGCTCTGGTTTATACTTGGGCCGGCAAAGCGCATTACTGCAAATATTTTTGCGCTTCCTCAGCGAAGAGCCTGAGCGGAGCTTGTGTTTTTCTTTTCAATCATTAGCTTCAGCTATGGAATCGAGGGTGTCCCAAAAGTCATGTAAGACCATGACTTGAGGGACATCCTCTTTTTTCTGAAAAAGCAGATAGCACTGACGCGGTTTGCTGTTTTCTGCTGTCGCTTTGTTGCGTTTCTATTACATGACAGAGCTACAATGATACAAAATATCTGTAAAAACGCATAAAAAACTTGCTGTATTTATATTGGCATTGTATAATAATTCCAGTTTTGGAGCGCAGATCAGATGGCGAACCCGGTGAAATCGCGGCTGCGATGTGCTGGGTTCTTTTCTTTATGGAGGTGGATATGGAGTTAAGGGAGTATGCGGAGCTTCAGAAGGATGAACTGCTGGAGACCCTTCAGACGCTGATTCAAATTCCGAGCGTGCGAGGAGAGACAGAGGCAGATGCGCCCTACGGCCGCAAGGTGAGAGAGTGCCTTGATGCCGCATTGGAGACGGCGGAGAGGCTGGGATTTAAGAGCTGTAATATGGACAATCAGGTCGGTTACTGCGAGTACGGAGAGGGCGAAGAGATGGTTGCGGTGCTTGCGCATCTCGATGTCGTGCCGGAGGGAGATGGGTGGACAGTCGAGCCCTACGGCGGCATCATTGCCGATGGAAGAATCTATGGACGCGGTTCCATGGACGATAAGGGACCCTGCACCGCCGCGCTCTATGGCCTGAAGGCAGTGCGCGAGTATATTGAAAGAGAGGGGAAGGCGCCGTTGAAGCGCCGCATACGCCTGATTTTTGGTACCAATGAGGAGACTGGCTCTGCTGATATGAGTTACTACAGGGCGCACGGAGGGGAGCTGCCGGTCTGCGGTTTTACTCCGGATGCGGAGTACCCGGTGATCAATGGTGAGAAGGGAATCATTAACGAGGACTATGTCCTTTCGTATGAACAGAGCGGTCCGGTGCAGCTTCTGTCTCTTAGGAGCGGCGGTGCGCCGAATATCGTTCCGGCTCAGACAGTGGCGGAGCTGAGCTGCCCGGCAGAGACAGCGGAGCAGATCTGTAAAATGCAGGCGGAGAAGATTCGCACAGAGCGCACAGAGCGAGGCGTTCGCATCACGGCGGAGGGGCTGAGTGCACACGGAGCGTTTCCGCAGGACGGCGAGAATGCCATCGGACGGCTGATGATATTTCTGACAAAGCTTCCGCTCAGCACAGAAAAGCTCGCGGAGGGAATCCGTTTTGTCGCGGAGAAGCTCGGGATGGAGACGGACGGAACCGCGCTGGGTATTGCCATGACGGATGAGCCGTCCGGCGCGCTGACTTTAAATCTCGGCGTCGCGGAGGGAGATGCACATGCGCTCACGCTTCGCCTGAATTATCGCTATCCGGTGACAAAGTGCTATGAGGACTGTGAGCCGAAGCTTCGCGAGGCGTTTGAGACGGTGGGCTTCACGATGAAGAATCAGCTTCATAAGGCAAGCCTCTATGTCGCGGCAGATCAGGAGCCGGTGAAGACATTGCTCTCTGTTTATACGGAGATGACAGGCCTTCCGGGTGAGGCGAAGAGCATAGGCGGCGGGACCTATGCGAAGTGCATTCCGAATACAGTGGCCTTTGGCCCCATCTTTCCGGGGGATGTGGTCCGGGAGCACAAGCCGGATGAGTACATGGAGATCGAACGGCTTGTGCAGAATACGCAGATCTACGCGGAGGCAATGTATCGGCTTGCAAAATAAAGCGATACAGACAATTGAACAGAGACTGACTCCGGTTTCACACGCACATGGGAATGGGACGGCGTATATTTACTCAGGCTGTCTGTGGATACCGGAGCAGGAAAAAGGAGGGAGAGAGTCATGAAAATTACAGCAATACGACTCGGGGCCATCTCAGTGCCGCTGCGGGTACCGTTTAAGACGGCGCTTCGCACAGTGAAGAGCGTGGAGGATATCATACTCGAGGTACATACCGACACAGGGGCGGTAGGCTACGGCGAGGCCCCACCGACGGGAGCTGTGACCGGGCACACGACCGGAGCCATCATCGGGGCGCTGAAGGAGCATATCATTCCCAACCTGCTCGGCAGGGATGTGGATGATTTTGAGGATGTAATGCAGCTCATCCAGAGCTGTGTGGTCGGAAACAGCAGTGCGAAGGCCGCGGCAGATATGGCGCTCTGGGATCTGTACGGCCAGCTGTATAGAGTTCCTGTCTATAAGCTGCTGGGCGGTGCGCGAAACCGCATTGTGACGGATATCACCATCAGCGTGAATGCGCCGGAGGAGATGGCGAGAGACGCTGTTCATGCGATCGAACGAGGCTATGACTGCCTGAAGATCAAGGTCGGTGCGAACCCGACGCTGGATGTGGAGCGTCTGCGGGCAGTGCGTCAGGCAGTGGGCGATGAGATATGTCTTCGAATCGATGCGAATCAGGCGTGGCAGCCGAAGCAGGCGGTGCGCATCCTGAATCAGATGCAGGAGCAGGGGCTGAAGCTTGAATTCGTGGAGCAGCCGGTCAAGGCCTACGATCTGGAAGGGCTGAAATATGTGACGGATCACAGCTATGTGCCTGTACTTGCGGATGAGAGTGTGTTCTCGCCACGCGACGCGATGAAGGTGCTGGAGCAGCGGGCCGCAGACCTCATCAATATCAAGCTCATGAAGTGCGGAGGCATCTACAATGCGCTGAAGATTGCCTCAGCGGCAGAGATATATGGTGTAGAATGCATGATCGGCTGCATGCTGGAGGCCAAGATTTCCGTGAACGCGGCGGTGGAGCTTGCCTGCGCAAAGCAGATTTTCACCCGTATTGATCTGGATGGTCCTGTGCTCTGCAGCGAGGATCCGATCCTTGGAGGCGCGCTGTTTGAGGAAAAGCAGATCACGGTCTCTGATGAGGCCGGAATGGGTATCCGCGGTGTGGAAGGACTGCGCTATCTGGACTGAGTGTCTGGGAAGAGCTAAGGACTGGCTTGTGATTAAACAAAAGAAAAAGAGAATAGAAGCAGGGGGTCGACTATGATTACGAACGGATTCACCTACATTGCGTTTCTTATTTTTCTGGCTGGAGCGCTGTTGTTTCTTGAGAAGAAGACAAAGGCAAAAATCTTCAATCTGGTGCCGCCGCTTGTCTGGATCTATGTGCTCAACATGGTTTTCTGCACCATGGGGCTCTACAATTCCGAGGCGTGCTCCACAGCATATTCTGCGCTGAAGAATAACATCCTCTATGCCATGATCTTTGTCATGCTGCTGCGCTGCGATTTCAAGAAGCTCTCGAAGCTCGGCGGCCGCATGGTGGCGATCTTCTTCGGCTGCTCGGTGACGCTGGCCGTGGGCTTTCTTGTCGGTTATCCGATTTTCAAGGGGATGCTGGGAAGTGATACCTGGGGCGCCGTTGCAGCGCTCTATGCCTCCTGGGTTGGCGGCTCCGCAAATATGGCGGCCATGCAGGCGGCGCTTCCGGTTGATGCAGGTGCCTACAGCTGTGCGCTGGCGCTGGATACCGTGTGCTACTCCGTGTGGATTGCTCTGCTGCTGCTCGCTGTGAAGTACGCAGGCCGCTGGAACAGCGCCGTAAAGGCAGATACCTCCATGCTTCAGGCAATCGCAGAGAGTGCAAATGCAGAGGTCGCGAAGGAGAAGAAGACCGCGACAAGTGCAGACTGGATATTCCTCATTGGGCTCTCCCTCATAGTGTCCGCGATCTCCCAGATGGTAGGAAAAAACTGCAATGCTGCGCTCACCGCAGTGGGGCTTGGAATGTTTGATAAGGGAACTCTTACCACGGTTTTTGTCAGTATTCTGGGACTGATCTGTGCGGGCACTCCGCTGGGCAAGCTTCCGGCAGTTGAGGAGCTCTCCAATGTATACCTCTATACAGTTGTTTCGCTGCTTGCTTCCACCGCTTCCGTGGTGGATCTCCTCTCAGCACCGATGTGGGTGGTATACGGCCTCTTCATCCTGGCCATTCATGTGATTCTCATGTATCTGCTCTCAAAAGTTTTTCACTGGGATCTCTGCATGGTCTCCACGGCATCGCTCGCCAATATCGGCGGTTCCGCTTCAGCGCCGATTGTGGCCTCTGCCTATGACGCCTCTTACGCCGGAATCGGCGTACTGATGGGAGTGCTCGGCGCAGCAGTCGGAAACTTCCTGGGGCTTGGCATGGGTGCACTGCTGCAACTCTTCCTGTGAGTTCCGTGATCAGGACGAGGGTAATGCTGGCACAAGCCGGGCTTTAACCGGAGCATTGCCTGCACCGGGAAGAGAATCGTTGATGCCGCACGAAACTGGATAGCTGTGACATCGAGCCAGCAGACGAGATGACAGCTTCGGGCTGCCCGCATTGCGGGCAGTCCTTTGCAGTTCGGAGCGAATTTAGATAAGAAGAGGTGTCACGAGATGAGCAAAAATATATTTCGGTATATGTATATACCGCTTCCGAGTGCGGTGGAGCGGCTGAAGGAGAGAGGAAATCTTGCAGAGGCAGAGGTCTGTCTCAGGCATCTCATGGAATCAGCGGAGCGCTCCCCGGAGGAAAAGCAGCGGTTTTATGCAGAGCAGGAGATACTGCGCCGTCTGCCGGGGGAATATCCGTATACGCGGGGGGAAGCGCTGAAGCTGATGCGGCGCTATATCCCGGATTTCGCTGAAGAGCGCTTCGATGCCTTGGTCGCAGAGGGGCGAATACTCTGGAGATATCTGGAGGGGGAGCCGCATTATTTCGGCCGCTTTTTTGACTCCCTCTGCAAGACGGATCCTTACTTTGCCGGAGAGGCAGCCAAGCAGGGACACCTGATCCCGGGCAGTGACTGGTCGCTATTACAGAAAAGCGCGGAGAAAATGCGGTGCAGTGGGGAATTCTCTGTGCGTCTTCGTGTGCGCGCCGGACTGCGCCTGAATGACAGCCTGTATCGGGGAGGAGCCGTGCTTCGGGCCTCACTCCCGCTGGTGCGCGTCACAGCGGAGCAGAGCGACATTCAGCTTGAGACCCTGAGTGCAGGTGGACAGGCCGGAGCAGCAGATGCGGAGCAGAGAGTTGTCTTCTGGGAGGAGAGCTTACAGGAGAACCATGACTTCACGCTGCAATACAGTCTCCTGCATACAGAACAGTATCAGGATATATATGGAATTGCTGAGACTATGCAGGCGGGAAGCGGGGATATCTATAGGAGCGGGCAGGAGAGAGCAGAGGAAGTAGGGCCTGAAACTGTGGAGGAGACAGCGCACCCGCTTCCATTCCCGGAAAGTGCATACATCCGTACGCTTGCTGGGCGGCTCACAGAAGGCGTGACAGAGCCGCTGTGCAAGGCAAAGCGCTTCTATGATTTTATTACGGAGCAGGTGCGCTACAGCTTCATGCCCTCCTACTTCTGCCTGGACAGAATGGCGGAGCGCTGTGCCTCAGACCGCGTCGGCGACTGTGGCATTCAGGCACTGCTCTTCCTCTCACTCTGTGAGGCGGCGGGCATCCCCGCACACTGGGAGAGTGGTCTTAAGACAGAACCGGGCTTCATCGGTGCGCACGACTGGACGCGCTTCTACACGGAGCAATATGGGTGGCGTGCGGTAGATCTCTCATATGGCGGAGCGGCATGGCGCCGCGGAGATGAGGCGATGCATCGCTTTTACTTTGGAAATATAGATCCGTGGCGTGTGGCGGCAAATGTACGCTTCATGGGAGAGACTGGTTTTCCGGAGCCGGAATTCCGCGCCGATCCCTATGACAATCAACTGGGAGAGCTGGAACTTGACGGACGTGGCCTGCGCTATGGGGAGTTCACACACTTCTATAGTCAGGAATGCTTTGAAGGATAATGCTTCATCGCCATAGACTGAGGACTCACAGACGGGAGGCGGATCATGTACATGGAGGAGTTACAAAGGCTATTCAGGCAGACATAGTTTATTCATATTCTGTTCAAAGAACATTTACGCAGGCAACATGAAAAGAACACGATTCTTCAGTATATTGTAATCACAGCAAGCGAATAACGCAGCTGCCAATACTTTTTTTCATATACTTTGGCCGGATACCTCAGGGTGTCCGGCCTCCTCCCATTTCAGGCAGGAAAAGTCCGCAGACGGCCTCCCAATGCCTTCTGTCTCTTACTCATGAGAATATTTACTCGTGAGCGCAAATGAGCCATAGCCCGTGCTGTTTTCAGCGCGTCCGCTATGGCCCATTTCTATATTTGCAGTGCAGAGCTGCTAATAGATTATTCTCTGCCGCTCCAGCAGTAGGTGCAGAGCTGGTCTGTCGGGAGGCCGACTGCCGCGAGCATATCGTCCAGGCGATTGTAGCGGAGGCTGGTGAAGCCCAGCTGCCTGCAGAGCCGCTCCAGCATGTGGTGGTAGCGCTCGGAGTCTGGATTGGCGTAGTCGTAGAGCAGCTCCCGGGAGACCTGCTCCCCCTCCACTTCCTTGATGGTGCGGCGGGTGATGAGCTCCATCTCCGAGGAGGAGCGCGAAAAGCTGATATACTTGCAGCCGAAGATCAGCGGGGGACATGCGGGACGCACATGCACCTCCTTCGCGCCGCTGTGATACAGAAATTCTGTCGTCTCGCGCAGCTGTGTGCCCCGGACAATCGAGTCATCAATAAGAAGCAGACGCTGTCCCTCGATGAGCTCGTGTACTGGAATGAGCTTCATCTTTGCGATGAGCGCGCGCTTGTTCTGCATGGTCGGCATGAAGGAGCGCGGCCAGGTCGGGGTATACTTGATAAAGGGGCGGGAGAAGGGCACTCCGGATTCGTTGGCATAGCCCACGGCATGCGCGGTTCCGGAGTCGGGAACGCCCGCGACACTGTCGATATCGGCAGAGCTCATCTGATCCCGGCGGGCCAGAAGCTGCCCGCAGCGGACACGCATAGCCTCGACGGAGATGCCCTCATAGCTGGATGAGGGATAGCCGTAGTAGACCCAGAGGAAGGTGCAGATGCGCATCTTTTTTCCCGGCGCGGAGAGCGTGGTCACGCCGTCCGGAGTCATGACTGCGACTTCCCCGGGGCCCAGCTCGCGAAAGTGTTCATAGCCGAGATTCAGATAAGCAAAGGACTCAAACGAGGCACAGAAGCCCTCTTCTTTTTTTCCGATGACGAGAGGTGTTCTGCCGAGTCTGTCGCGGGACAGATAGATACCCTGCGGAGTGAGCAGCATGAGGGTCAGGGAGCCGTCGATGATCTCCTGTGCGTAGCGTATGCCCTCAATGAGGTTATCTTTTTCGTTGATGAGTGCGGCGACGAGTTCAGTGGCGTTGATATTTCCGCCGCTCATTTCGAGAAACTGGGTTCCGCCGCGCCGCAGGATGTGCTCCGACAGAGTATTGCTGTTATTGATGCGTCCCACTGTGGTGAGGGCGTAGGTGCCGTGATGGGAACGGACGATGAGAGGCTGAGGATCATAATCGGAGATACATCCGATTCCCATATACCCCTGCATTTTTTTGACGTCGTTTTCAAATTTGGTGCGAAAGGGGCTGTTCTCTATATTGTGGATGGCGCGGTCAAAGCCGTCCTTTCCATATACTGCCATGCCGGCGCGTCTTGTGCCGAGGTGGGAGTGATAGTCTGTTCCGAAGAACAGATCAAATACACAGTCTTCCTTCAGTGCCGATGCAAATATTCCACCCATGAATTCGCCTTTCGAGCTGATGCCTCTCTGTGATAGTAGAACGGTGACTGATTTGATGACGCCTAAAGCATAAAGGATTCCGGAAGAGAAAGCAACAGTGCCGGAGAGAGTGCTTTTATTTTTTTCTGCCTGCCTGCGAAAAGTACTCCCCTATTTCTGCATCATCCGCTAGAATAGCTGTGAGGCAAGGTGCGTCCGGTGAGAGCTGAGAGCACAGAAGAGAGAAAAACAACTGCATGTGCAGAGGAGGTTTTGTTTGGAGATCAATAAAAAAATAGCAGAGGAGCTCGGTGTCGGGCTCACGCAGGTAAATGCCGCAGTGCGTCTGATCGATGAGGGCTGTACGATTCCCTTTATCGCGCGATACAGAAAGGAAGCGACGGGCGCACTGAACGATGAGCAGCTGCGTGTGCTGGCGCAGCGTCTCTCTGCACTTAAAAATCTGGAGGAGAGGCGGGAGAAGGTACTGCTTTCCATCGAGGAGCAGGGAAAGCTCACGGAGAAGCTGAGAGAGGCAATACTCGCGGCAGAGACCGCAGTTGCGCTTGACGACATTTACCGCCCCTATCGCCCAAAGCGGAGCACGAGAGCTACGGCAGCGGCAGAGCGCGGGCTCACGGGACTTGCGGATATCATATGGGCGCAGCGGACAGAGCGGAGTCTTGAGGAGGAGGCGCACGCCTATATCTCTGCGGAGAAGGGTGTGAACAGCACAGAGGAGGCGATTGCGGGGGCCTGTGATATTCTGGCGGAGCGCTTCGCCGATGCGCAGGCGGTGCGGAGCTATGTGCGCAGGGTGACGGAGCAGCGGGGAGAACTCTGCTCGGAGGGGAAAAAGCCGGAGGAGAGCTCCGTCTACGAGATGTATTATCATTTTCAGGAGCCGCTTGCGAGAGCTTCGGGTTACCGCGTGCTTGCGATGAACCGCGGGGAGAAGGAGAAGCTGCTGCGGGTGAAAATTGAGGCCCCGGAGGAGGAGATTCTGAACTTTCTGAAGAGTCGTCTGATCAGAGGAAGTCACTCTGCGACTCGGGATATCCTGGCGCGCACGGTGGAGGACTGCTATGCGCGTCTCGTTGCGCCCTCGGTGGAGCGGGAGCTTCGAAATGGAATTACGGAGCGGGCGGAGGACGGCGCCATTCAGGTCTTTCGGAAGAATCTGCACCAGCTGCTCATGCAGCCGCCGATTGAGGGAGAGGTGGTGCTCGGCTGGGACCCGGCCTTCCGCACGGGCTGTAAGCTTGCGGTGGTGGATGCCACGGGAAAGGTGCTGGATACGGCACTGATCTTTCCAACTGCGCCGACGAACGAGAGAAAGCAGAGGGAAGCGGCGGAAAAGCTGAAGGAGTTGTTTCGAAAGTACAGAGTCACACTGATCTCTGTCGGAAATGGTACGGCCTCGCGGGAATCGGAGCAGTTCCTTGCGGGAGTTCTGAAGGAATTTGCGGGGGAGCCGGACGGACGGAAGATTCCCTATGTGATTACAAATGAGGCGGGAGCCTCGGTCTATTCGGCGAGCGCACTGGCCACGGAGGAATTTCCGGAGTTTGATGTGGGGCAGCGGAGCGCGGCTTCTATCGCCCGAAGGGTGCAGGACCCGCTCGCAGAGCTGGTGAAGATAGACCCGCAGTCTATCGGTGTGGGACAGTATCAGCATGATATGGATCAGAAAAAACTGGGAGAGGCGCTCGGCGCAGTTGTGGAGGACTGTGTCAATACAGTCGGTGTGGATCTGAACACAGCCTCTGCGCCGCTCCTTCAGTATGTGTCCGGGATCACGAGGACGACGGCGAAAAATATTGTGCGCTACAGAGAGGAGCATGGGCGCTTTACAGGCAGAGCGCAGCTTCTGAAGGTCGCAAAGCTGGGGCCTAAGGCCTATGAGCAGTGTGCGGGCTTTCTTAGAATCAGCGGAGGGGAAGAGGCTCTGGATGGCACGGGCGTACATCCGGAGAGCTATCAAATTGCGGAGCTGCTGCTCTCGCGGCTCGGAATCTCAAAGGAGGAGCTGGCCCAAGGGCCACTCACAGCGTCGGTGCCGGAGAGTCTGGTTTTGGAGTGCGCCGCGGCCTGCGGCGTGGGAAGACTCACGGTCGAGGCAGTGCTGAAGGAGCTGAAGAGCGCGGGGCGGGATCCGAGAGACGAGATGCCAAAGCCGATATTGAAGAGCGATGTGCTCTCGATGGAGGACCTGCGGCCGGGGATGGTGCTCAGGGGAACCGTGCGGAATGTGATAGATTTTGGCGCCTTTGTGGACATCGGCGTGCATCAGGATGGGCTGGTTCACATCTCCCGGCTCTCGAAAAAACGCTTTGTGAAGCATCCGCTTGAGGTGGTGAGCGTGGGAGATATCGTAGATGTAAAGGTTGTGGAGTTGGATATTTCAAAAAAGCGCATCGGGCTCTCAATGATACTGGAATGAGGAGGCGGGAATGGAGAAGCAGACACTGGCGGAGCGCACAGCGGAGCGGCTGACTGCGATGATACGTGCCCGGAACTATGGACCGGGGGACCGGCTGCCCACGGAGCAGGAGCTGATGGAGCAGCTCACAGTGGGGAGGAATACGCTGCGGGAGGCACTGCGCTTTCTGGTCTCACGCAATATGGTCGTGATACGGCAGGGAGCGGGAACTTTTGTCTCGGAAAAGCAGGGGGTTGCCGACGATCCGCTGGGCTTTGGCATGGTAGGAGATCAGCGGAAGCTAACACGGGATCTGCTTGCTGCGCGGGTTATTCTGGAACCGCAGATTGCGGCGCTGGCCGCACAGAATGCAGAGGAGGAAGACATACAGCGTCTGGAGGAAGTGCTTCTTCAGCTGGAGACACGTATGAGGCGCCGGGAGTGGTATGCAGAGCTGGATTCCGCTTTTCATACGGCAGTAGCGGAGTGCACGCACAATCAGGTGATGGCGCGGCTCATACCCGTGATTGCGGACGGCGTGCGTTCCTTTGCGGAGAGCGTGGAGCAAGCGGAGTATGAGGAGACCCTGCGCTCTCACCGCAGGATATTTGAGGCTATCCGGACGCATCGTGCAGTGGAGGCACAGGCAGAAATGCAGTATCATCTGCTCTTTAACCAGAAGCGCTATGGTGGGCTGTGAGTCTGTGCGGACTGTTATAAAAATCACGCAAAAAATTGGGCAATTTATACATAATTTAAGCCGGGATTCCGTCATTCTGAGAGATGCTTTTTGCTGTATCCTTCAGCTATAATAAAAAAGTGTATACACACAGATTGACATGAAGGGCGGAGGACATTATGAAAAAGACACTGGCACTGGCAGCAGCTTCTATCATGGCTATGGCACTGGCGGCGTGCGGCGGCTCCGGAACACAGAGCACAACTGCAGCAGAGACGGCGGCGACTGAGGCAGGCGCAGCGGGCTCTGAGGTAGCGGCTCCGGGTGAGAGCGGATTTTCAGGGAGCTTCCTGATGGGTACCGGCTCTGCGACGGGCAATTATTATCAGTTTGGTAATGCCATGTGTACGGTGATCAATCGCGTGACCGGCGCGAATATCACGGTCAATGCAACGGGAGGTTCCACAGAGAATGCACGTCTTCTGGGCTCAGGCGACAATGAGTTTGCGATGATTCAGTCGGATGTATATAGCTATGCACATCAGGGAATAGAGCTCTTTGACGGGAGTCCGATCACCAATTTCAAGGCGATCACAGCCTGCTATCCGGAGATGGTGCAGATCGTCACGAGAAAGGACAGCGGAATCAAGACTGTATCGGACATGGCGGGAAAGAATATCTGCGTCGGCGCGGTCGGCTCCGGTTATGAGGTGGCGGCGCGGCAGATACTGGGCGCTTACGGTATGAGCTATGACGATATCAACGAGACCTTTGCGGATCAGTCCACTGCAAAGAACGGCATTCAGGATGGTACCTTCGATGCGATGTTCATGTGCTCCGGCTACCCGAACTCCAATGTGACGGAGCTCTCGCTGAACGGAAAAATTGACCTCGTAAGTATTGATGATGAGCATATGGAGACGCTCCTGAAGGAATACCCCTACTACTCCTCCTTCACGACAAAGACAGATGAGTACAATCTGGGACATGAGGTCACCTCTGTGGCAGTGAAGTGCATGCTGGTCTGTGCGGACAGCTTCTCCGAGGAGGAGGTCTATACGCTGACAAAGGCGGTCTATGAGCATCTCGCTGAGATTCAGGAGATCAACGCGAAGGCAAATTATATGAGTCTTGAGGATGCGATGAGCGGTATTCCCAGCGATCTGCATCCGGGCGCTGCGAAGTACTATGCAGAGCAGGGTATTGAGATTCCGGAGCATCTGAAGTAAGCTTTCGGACTTCTGAGTCAGGGAGAGCGAAGGCTCTCCCTTTTTACTCATTCAGGTCTCAGTTCAAAAGGAGAAGCAGTATGGAGCTTTTTAAAGGAAGGAAGAAGCCGGAGAGTGTCGAAGTGGATCTCTCGGCGATCGACCGGGAATCAAAATATAAGATTTTTTCGCCGCAGGGGGAGAAGATTCTTCAGATATTTCTGACTGTGTTCGCGCTTTTTCAGCTGTATGCGTCCATTTCCAACAAGGTGCCGCTGCAGATACTGCGGTACACGCATCTGGGCTTTGCGATTTGTCTCGCTTTTCTTATCTATCCTGCAACGAAGAATGCGGATCGGAATAAGCTGCCGTGGTATGATTGTCTGCTGGCCGGGCTCTTTGCCTGTGTCATCGCCTACTTTGTGTTGAATTACAAGGCACTGCAATTCCGCGCAGGTGCATATACAATGATGGACACCGTGATGGCGGGGCTGGGTATCTTTTTGGTGCTCTGTGCCTGCTGGCGTGTGGTGGGGCCGCCCATCGTGATCATCGCATCCTGCTTCCTCATCTACGGGATAGTGGGGAAGTATATGGGAAGCTTTCTCCTGCACCGCGGCTTCAGTTTAAAGCGCATCATCACCCATCTCTTCATCACGACGGAGGGCGTCATAGGCAATCCGCTCGGTGTGTGCTCGACCTATATCTTTTTATTTATCCTCTTTGGTGCTTTTCTGGAGAAAACAGGGATTGGTCAGTTCTTCATAGACCTCGCAAACTCTCTGGCGGGCTGGGCGGCGGGCGGCCCCGCAAAGGTGGCGGTTCTGTCCTCTGCTCTGCAGGGAACGGTCTCAGGTTCCTCCGTGTCGAATACGGTTTCTACGGGCTCCTTTACCATTCCGCTGATGAAGTCGCTCGGCTACTCGCCCGAATTTGCCGGTGCGGTAGAGGCGGCGGCCTCAACCGGAGGTCAGATCATGCCGCCCGTTATGGGCTCGGCAGCCTTCCTCATCTCTGAGGCATGCGGCGTGCCGTACCGCGAGCTCATGCTGATTGCCATTATCCCGGCAGCTCTGTACTTTATCGGCATTTGGATCAGCGTACATCTGGAGGCAAAGCGCCTCGGTCTGAAGGGCTCGCCGCGGAGCGAGCTGCCGCGCCTCTGGCCGCTGATTCGCGACAAGGGGCACCTCATTCTGCCTCTGGCCGGAATCATCTACTTCATGCTCTCAGGTCTGACCATCACAAGAGCGGCACTCTTTGGCTGCCTGATCTGCATTATTGTTCCCTACCTCAGAAAGGGCACGCGGGTTCCGTTTTTGCAGATATTCACAGCACTTCCGCAGGCTGCAAGAAACGTGGTTTCGGTAGCGACCGCCTGCTCCACTGCTGGTATTATTATTGGCATGGTGACGCTCACCGGACTGGGGCAGAGAATCGGCTCCGGCATCTTCGATCTGGTCGGAAACAATGTATTTCTCGCACTGGTCTGCGCCATGTTTACCTCGCTGATACTTGGTATGGGCGTTTCCACGACCTCGAACTATCTGATCACCTCAACCATTGCGGCGCCGATCCTGATCAAGGCAGGAATTCCCATGCTGGCCTCCCATATGTTCTGCTTCTATTTTGGCATTGTGGCCGATATCACCCCGCCGGTGGCGCTTGCGGCCTATGCGGGCTCTGCGATTGCAAAGGGGAATGCCTTCAAGACAGGAGTGAATGCGACGAAGCTCGCCATTGCCGCCTTCCTGATCCCGTATATGTTTGCGCTGAATCCGAAGATGATCATGATAGGCGGAAGCTTTGCAGAGGCGCTGCCCATGGTGCTCACGGCGGTGATAGGTCTGGTGGGAATCGGTGCGGGCTTTATCGGCTATCTGAACGGGCCGGTGAATCCTGTTCTGCGTCTGGTTTCGCTGATCGGAGGCCTGTGCCTCGTGATCCCGGGGACTATGACGGACGGAGTAGGCATTGCATTGATCGCAATGGTTTTGCTGGTCAATCACTTTATGGATTCGAGGTCCAGGTGATAAGAGCAGCGTAAGAATTTTATTGTGACAGGAATAGAGCTGCCGCATCCCGGCGTGCACACGGTTTGAAAAGCACCTGTGCGCGGGATGCGGCAGCTTTTTATATTGCGATCATCTGAGATGAATCGTGAAGCACATTCCGTCTGCGCTGCGCGAGAAACTGTGGCGCAGCCCGTGCGGTAGGACAAAAGACCAGTCCACAGCATCATTAACAGCATACCCGATACCCCAGCGAGGGGAAAGAATGGGTATAACACTATAATACGAGGATGAAAATCCAATTTGATTTTATCGCTGATGATTTGATTTTTTCACTTATTCGTGACATGATAAGAAATATAGCAAAAGGAGGGCGAAGCTATGGCGGTAAGCTACAAGAAACTGTTCCATCTTATGATTGATAAGGGAATGACCAATGCTGAGCTGATGGAAAAAGGCGGCTTTAGTGCTAACATCATTACCCGATTAAAGCGTGATAACTATATAGCCTTAGAGAGCATTGAACGGATTTGCAATGCCCTCGATTGTGGCGTTGACGATATTCTGGAATTTATACCGAACGAAAAGGAGAAGGAAAAGCATGGTTGATACAAAGAAAGAACAAGAGCGTGACGAACTGCATCGTGCGATATGGGCAATCGCTGATGAACTTCGTGGTGCAGTTGACGGCTGGGATTTTAAGAACTATGTCCTCGGTACGATGTTTTACCGTTATATCTCCGAGAACCTGACCAATTATATCAATTCCGGTGAACAGGAAGCCGGAAATACCGATTTTGATTATGCCAAAATGCCCGATACCGATGCAGAAGAAGCTCGTGACGGCTTGGTAGAAGAAAAGGGCTTCTTTATTCTTCCGTCCGAGCTGTTTTGCAATGTCAATCTCAGCGCCGACAACGATGAAAACCTGAACGAAACCTTGGAGCGTGTATTCAACCATATTGAAAGTTCTGCAAAAGGCTCATCTTCTGAAAGCAGCTTCGCCGGACTGTTCGATGATTTTGATGTAAACAGCAATAAGCTCGGTTCTACCGTTGCAAAGAGAAATGAACGCCTTGCAAAACTTCTGCATGGTGTGGCTGATATGAACCTTGGTGATGTGAAGGATCATGATATTGATGCCTTTGGCGATGCCTATGAATATCTGATGACCATGTACGCATCTGGTGCAGGAAAATCCGGTGGCGAGTTCTTCACCCCTGCGGATGTCTCCGAATTGCTCACCAGACTTGGCACGGTGGGCAAGACTGAAATCAATAAAGTCTACGACCCTGCCTGCGGCTCTGGCTCTCTGCTTCTGAAAGCCGAAAAGGTTTTGGGCAGAGATGCCGTCAGAAACGGCTTTTATGGACAGGAAATCAATATCACTACTTACAACCTTTGCCGTATCAATATGTTCCTGCATGACGTTGGCTTTGATAAGTTTGATATTGCCTGCGAGGACACACTGACCGCACCGCAGCATTGGGACGATGAACCGTTTGAGCTGATCGTTTCCAATCCGCCCTATTCCATCAAGTGGGCTGGTGATGACAACCCTCTGCTGATTAACGATCCTCGTTTTTCTCCGGCTGGCGTTCTCGCACCGAAGTCTAAAGCCGACCTTGCCTTTATCATGCACTCCCTTTCGTGGCTGGCTACAGGCGGCACAGCAGCAATCGTCTGCTTCCCCGGCATTATGTACCGTGGCGGTGCAGAGCAGAAAATCAGAAAATACCTGATCGACAACAACTTTATTGATTGTATTATCCAGCTGCCGAGCAATCTGTTCTTTGGAACTTCTATTGCGACCTGCATTATGGTGCTGAAAAAGGGCAAAGCCGACAACAAAACACTCTTTATTGATGCTTCCGCTGAGTGTATCAAGGTAACGAACAACAACAAGCTGACACAAGAGAACATCGAAAGAATCGTAGACACCTTCGCCAATCGAGCCGAGGAAGCACACTTCTCTCATCTGGCAAGCTATGAGGAAATTGCGGACAATGATTATAATCTCTCCGTTTCCACCTATGTGGAAGCCGAGGACACCAGAGAGAAAATCGACATTGTAAAGCTTAATGCCGAGATTGAGAAAATCGTTGCCCGTGAACAGGTTCTTCGAGATGAAATCGCAAAGATTATTGCGGAAATCGAGGTGGGATGATGAAGAAGGACAAGCGTGAAATCAGCATTGTTCGTTCCTCCACTGCGGAATATCTGACATTTGTTGCCTCCACAGGCGCAGACGAAAAAAGCATAGAGATGCGTTATGAAGATGAAAATATCTGGCTGACGCAAAAAATGATGGCTTCTTTGTATGATGTGGATGTACGAACCATCAATGACCATATTAAAAAAATATATTCCGATTCAGAATTGGAGAAATCGGCAACTATCCGAAAATATCGGATAGTTCAAACGGAAGGTTCCCGTCAGGTTGCCCGCGAAGTAAATCATTATAATCTGCAAATGATTATTTCGGTTGGCTTCAAGGTGAATAACGAGCGAGCGGTGCAGTTTAGAAAATGGGCAAACCAGATTGTAAAAGATTACACCATTCAAGGTTGGGTTATGGACGATGACCGTCTGAAAAACAGCGGAACGGTGCTGACAAAAGAATACTTTGAAAAGCAACTGGAAAAAATCCGTGAGATTCGTCTTTCAGAACGAAAATTTTATCAGAAAATTACCGATATTTATGCCACGGCTTTGGACTACGACCCTTCTGCAGCGGCTACAAAACGCTTTTTTGCAGCGGTACAAAACAAATTGCATTACAGTGTTCATGGGCAAACGGCAGCCGAGGTTATCTATAACCGAGCGGATGCGGAAAAGGAGCATATGGGGCTTACCACATGGGACGGTTCGCCCAAAAGTAAAATTCATGCCTATGACGTTGTGGCAGCGAAAAACTATTTGACCGAAAAGGAGCTTTCCCAGTTGGGACGCATTGTTTCGGCATATCTGGATCTGGCAGAAGCACAGGCAGAGCGACACATTCCCATGACAATGGCAGATTGGGAAGCACGGCTGAATGGTTTTTTGAAGGTTTGGGACAGAGATGTATTACAAGATGCCGGAAAAATCTCCGCAGAGCTGGCAAAAAGCCACGCCCTGAGCGAGTTTGAAAAATATCGCATCGTGCAGGATCAGTTGTATCAAAGCGACTTCGACAGGATATTGCTGGAAGAAGCAGCGCCGAGTTTGCCGGAAGCGATTGAAACGGAAACCGGAAAGGAGGGTGAGGACGAATGAGCAATGAGAGAAAACAGAGCAAGTTGGACGAACTGATTCAGGAGTACTGCCCGGATGGGGTGGAACATAAGGAACTTCAAGCAATTCTAAAGATAAAAAATGGTAGTGATTATAAAGCGTATGGCGAAGGAGATATCCCTGTATATGGCTCAGGCGGAATAATGACCTATATTGACCGCTATGTGTATAATAAGCCTTCTGTTTTAATTCCCAGAAAAGGTTCTATTGATAAACTGTATTACGTAGATACCCCATTTTGGAACGTAGACACTATCTTTTATACCGAAATCAACACCTCGCTTGTTCATCCTCGCTATGTATACCACTGTTTATTGCGGGAGCATCTTGAAAAGTTGAACACAGCGGGTGGTGTGCCAAGCCTTACCCAAAAGGTACTGAACAAAGTTAAAATTCCTGTACCGCCTTTGGAGATACAGAGTGAAATTGTCCGTATTCTGGACAATTTCACGGAGCTTACAGCGGAGCTTACAGCGGAGCTTACAGCGGAGCTTACAGCGAGAAAGAAACAGTATGAATATTATAGGAATGTCTTGCTGACCTTTTCTAATGAAACCATAATGATGCCGATTGAGAATGTATGTAAAGGGCATTATGGAAAAGGAAACACAATCCCAAAAGATGGTGGCGAGTTCCCGGTATATGGGTGTAATGGTATCGTAGGAATGACATCAACTTATAATAGCGAAGATGCTCCTATTGTCGGGCATATTGGTTCTGCCGGCTCGGTTACTTGGGGCAAAGGAAAACATTATGTAACCTATAATGGAACAATTTGCGAGCCGGTTAGGGATAAGATAAATAGTCGCTATTTGTACCATCAGCTTGTAAATTTACACATTGAACGATATGTCAAAGGAAATCAGCCGTTTTTGTCATTTAGCGATTTTCAAAAAGTTAAGATTGCGGTTCCAGCCCTTGATGTTCAAGAACGCCTTGTTCATGTTTTGGATAACTTCGATGCCATCTGCTCTGACCTGAAAATCGGTCTGCCTGCTGAGATTGAAGCAAGACAAAAGCAGTACGAGTTCTATCGAGATGCCCTCTTGACTTACGCCGCAACCGGCAAGACAATCTTGACAGACAGACAGACAGACAGACAGACAGACAGACAGACAGACAGACAGACAGACAGACAGACAGACAGACAGACAGACAGACGAGCTTAATGGCTTGATTCTGCTTTGTCAATATGTTTTTGGTTATGTTTGTATTGAACTTGGTACCATTGGAAAGGTTTCCATGTGCAAGCGAATCATGAAAGCTGAAACAAGCACTACTGGTGATGTACCTTTCTTTAAGATTGGAACCTTCGGCAAAGAGCCGGATGCCTATATCTCCAGAGAAAAATTTGAGGAATATAGAGCAGCCTACGCTTATCCGAGAAAGGGCGATATTCTGATTTCTGCTGCCGGGACAATCGGTAGAACGGTTATTTTTAACGGAGAGGATGCTTACTATCAAGACTCCAACATCGTTTGGATTGCGAATGATGAGAGCGTTGTTCTGAACCGCTATCTATATTACTACTACCAACTGCAACCGTGGAATGTGTCCACTGGTGGAACAATCGCAAGGCTATATAATGATAATATCAGCAAAGCAAAAATTACTGTGCCATCCATTAACGAGCAGAAACGCATCGTAGGAATTCTTGACCGCTTTGACACTCTTTGCAACGATCTGAATTCCGGTTTGCCTGCCGAGATTGAAGCACGAACCAAGCAATACGAATATTACCGAGATAAACTGCTGAGTTTTCAGCAAAAATAAAAAACAAGGAGGATGCTGCATGAGCGCTTATAACATCATTGCCGCAAGCAATGAGAGCACCGTGGTCGCTGAATATACGCCGGAAAGCTCACGCTCTGACAGCTTTCAGAGCGAAGCGGCTCTTGAAAAAGAGTTCATCCGGCTGCTGACCACGCAAGGGTATGAGTACCTTACTATCCATGACGAGAGCAGTCTGATCACCAACCTCAGACGGCAGTTGGAGCTTTTGAACGATTACACCTTTACTGACAGCGAATGGAAGTGTTTCTTCACGGAGACCCTTGCCAATGCCAACGAGGGCATCGTTGAAAAGAGCCGCACCATTCAGACGGATCATGTAAAGGTACTCCGCAGGGATGATGGAACTTCTAAGAATATTCAGCTCATCGACAAAAAGAATATTCACAACAACCGCTTACAGGTCATCAACCAGTATGAGGAATCTGAGGGCAAGCACGATACACGCTATGATGTGACGATTCTGGTCAACGGACTGCCCCTTGTCCATGTGGAGCTGAAGCGCCGGGGCGTTGCCATCCGGGAAGCCTTTAACCAGATCAAGCGCTACCAGAGAGACAGCTTTTGGGCGGCGAGCGGCTTGTACGAGTATGTGCAGATTTTCATTATATCCAACGGAACGCACACCAAGTATTACTCCAACACTACCCGAAACAGCCATATCAAGGAAATGGGCGAATCTGCAAAACAGAAATCGAAGAAAACCAGCAACAGCTTTGAGTTTACTTCCTTCTGGGCAGACGGCAACAATAAGGTGATTGCCGACCTGATTGATTTTACAAAAACCTTCCTTGCCAAGCACACCATTCTGAATGTGCTGACCAAGTATTGTGTTTTCACAACGGAAGAAATTCTGATGGTCATGCGTCCCTATCAGATTGCAGCTACCGAGCGCATCCTGAACCGCATCGAGGTATCCACCAACTACAAGAAGATGGGAACACTGGATGCCGGAGGATACATCTGGCACACCACAGGAAGCGGCAAAACCCTGACTTCCTTCAAGACGGCACAGCTTGCTTCTGCACTTCCTTATGTGGACAAGGTTCTGTTTGTGGTGGATCGAAAAGACCTGGACTATCAGACCATGAAGGAATATGACCGCTTTGAAAAAGGCTCTGCCAACAGCAACGCTTCTACCAGAGTGTTGCAAAGGCAGCTTGAGGACAGGGACGAAAAAGGCGGCTACCACCAGTATAAAATCATCATCACCACCATCCAGAAGCTGGACAATTTTATCACAAAAAACAAGGGACACGAAGTGTTCAACAAGCATTGTGTTATCATCTTTGACGAGTGCCACCGCAGCCAGTTCGGAGATATGCACGCCAAAATTATCAAGGCGTTCAAGAAGTATCATCTGTTCGGCTTTACAGGCACACCGATTTTCGCCGCCAATGCAGGAAAAGGCAAGCACATGGAGCTGCTGACCACGCCGCAGACCTTTGGCGATCAGCTCCACACCTATACCATCGTGGATGCCATCAATGACGGCAATGTGCTTCCGTTCCGCATTGACTATGTGAATACGGTCAAGGAAAAAGAGAATATCAAGGACAAGAATGTTTCAGCAATCGACATTGAACGGGCAATGGGTGCGCCAGAGCGTATTCGGGAAATCGTTAAATACACGCTGGAGCATTTTGACCAGAAAACCAAACGCAACAGCTTCTATTCCTTGAAGGGCAAGCGGATGGCGGGCTTCAATGCCATGTTTGCTGTTAGCTCCATTCCCATGGCGATGAAGTATTACAAGGAGTTTCAGCGGCAGATTGCGGAGAATCACCGTCAGTTTACCATCGCAACGATTTTCAGTTGTTCTGCAAATGAGGATGACCCCGAAGATGTTCTGCAAGAGGAAGGCTTTGATACCGACACCCTCGACCAGACCTCCCGTGATTTCCTTGATAGTGCGATTCAGGATTACAACGATGCATTCAACACCAACTTTGATACTTCCTCGGACAAGTTCCAGAACTACTACAAAGACTTGTCCATGCGAGTGAAGAACCGGGAAGTGGATTTGCTGATCGTTGTAAATATGTTCCTCACGGGTTTTGATGCGACCACACTGAATACCCTGTGGGTGGACAAGAATCTCAAAATGCACGGGCTGATTCAAGCCTATTCCAGAACCAATCGCATCTTGAATTCCGTTAAAACCTACGGCAACATTGTCTGCTTCCGTGATTTGCAGAAGGCTACGGATGATGCAATCGCTCTCTTTGGAGATAAGAATGCAAGCGGCATTGTTCTGCTCAAGAGCTTCAATGATTACTGGAACGGCTACGAGGATAACCACGGGAAATATCATCCGGGCTATGTTGACCTGCTTGAAAAACTGGAAACGGAATTCCCTCTTGGTACTCAGATTGTCGGAGAACAGGCAGAGAAGGACTTTATCGGACTGTTCGGCACAATTCTCAGTATGAGAAATATTCTGTCGTCCTTTGACCAGTTTACAGAAATGGACAGCATTGCCGCACGAGATTTGCAGGATTATCAGAGTATCTATCTTGACCTCTATGACAAGTACCGCAGAAAGGAAGATGCTGAAAAAGAGGATATTACGGACGATATTGAATTTGAAATTGAACTGATTAAGCAGGTGGAAATCAATATCGACTACATATTGATGTTGGTTGAAAAATATCACGACGGCAACTGTAAAGATAAAGAAATCCTTGCTTCCATCCGCAAAGCAGTTGATGCAAGCATACAGCTTCGCAGCAAGAAGGATCTTATCGAAGCATTTATCAGCCATGTCAATGTGGATACGCAGGTCACTACGGACTGGCGGCGCTTTGTTCTGGAACAGGAAGAGAGTGATTTGACCGAGATCATCACAAGCGAAAAGTTGAAGTCGGAAGAAACCAGAAAGTTTGTTGATAATGCGTTCCGTGACGGAGCATTCAAAACGACAGGAACAGAAATCGACAAGCTCATGCCCCCGGTTTCACGCTTCGGCGGTGGTGGCAGAGCCAAGAAAAAGCAAGGTGTTATCGAAAAGCTGAAAGCCTTTTTCGAGAAATACTTCGGACTTGGAATTGCCGAATTTAGAGCGGAAGAACAGGAAAAGCCTGTCGTTTACGAAACCGAGCCAAGCTATCAGATGGTAGCTGAAGAATCTGCACCGTATGGAGCAAAAGACAATTAAATAATGCCCAAGCCAAAGGCGATCAACCGTAAAAAGTTGGTCGCTTTTGTTTTGCCCATTATCAGAAAGGAGAAGTTGCCTATGAGCGAAGAATTGGAAAAGCTGAGACACAAACAGTATGTTGCGGAGCGCAAGCTGACCGCAGCTAACTTTTGGGGCAGCACAAAAGCCGTCCGTCGATTGAGCTTCTCCGCAGGAGAGCTCGCGGTCGGACAGAAGATCAAGGCCGGCACGGAGGTTTTCCATGACGGTGAGGGAGCAGAGATTCAGGTCACAGCTTATGCAGTGTACCGCAACATGCAGGATATGCAGGTTCCGGAATATGTTGTGGTGCGAAGAGTCGGTGAAAAGGATGGGGGAGCGTTTGCTCTGTTGGACAGCTCCGGCCTCACCTGGAATTTCCAGAGAGAGACAGAGCTGAAGACCTACGGGAGAGATGAGGCAGTCTCTCTGACTGCACTGAAGGAAGGGCAGCGCTGCCTGATATTCCCGGACATCGAGGCCAGTGCAAAGCTGAGCGAGACACAGGTTGCGGGACAGAGCGTCCTCGTGCTTCCGTGAAAAGGTGTAGTTTAAGGGCTTGCGTCACTCCTCGTTGAAATAAAATTTCATGAATGCTATACTGGCGCAAGAGCTATTCTTACAGTCAGTGACAAAACAGAGGAGGGGCTATGGTAGGAGATTGCAGAGAGATTATTATGGGGAGGCTGCCGCAGCTCACAAGTAAGGAGACACGACTTGCGCAATATATACTGACGCACTATGAGGAGGTGCTGTACTACAATGTCTCCGAGCTCGCAAAAAACGCAAATGTTTCGGACGCGACGGTGGTGCGCTTCTGCAAGAGTGTAGGCTATCGGGGCTTTACAGATTTCAAAATGAATGCGGCGCGGGATCTGGTTCCGGTAGAGAAGCAGTTCGACCCCATCCTGGAGAAGGGGGATAATGTTGAGACTGTGTGCCGCAAGGTCTTTACCTCTGAGATCAATGTTCTGAACCGAACCCTGCTGGGCCTGGACCTGGAGATAATGAAACGGGTGGCAGAAAAGATATACAGGGCGAAGCGTCTGGCCTTTTTTGCCACAGGAGGAAGTCACGTTGTGGCCAAGGATGCGCAGCATAAGTTCCTGAAGATCGGGATGACAGCGATCGCGCACGATGATATCGATCTGCAGCTCATGTCTTCAGCGCTCCTGACCAGGGGAGATGTCGCAGTGTGTATTTCCTTTTCGGGCAGCAACTACCATGTGGTGAACTGCATGAAGGCGGCGAAGAAGAACGGAGCATACTGCATCGGCATCATCAGTCAGGTAAAGTCTCCGCTGGGGCGGCTGGTAAATGATGTGCTGTGCTCAGCCTATGATGAAACGATATTTCAGTCTGAATCCATCAGCACCAGAATTGCGCAGCTGGCCATCATAGATGCCATTGTAAATAATGTGGCCTTCTATGACTATGAAAAATTCAATCAGATGATAGGACGGACGAGAGAAGCTACCTCAGAGAGCAAGTACTGATCAGTAAAACAGAGAGAGGACGCAGATTGCTTGCGCTCTGTGGAGATGGAAACGAATAGAATAAAGTGCAGGTGCGGGAGATGCAGGTCCTGGAGAATGGGCGGCATCTCCCGTTTTGACGCCGCCGTCTGAAAAAATGTTACAAAAATCATGACTTAGCTTTAACACTATAACCAAAAATTTCAAAAATAAAAGAAAAGACTTGAAATAATATTTCTAAAGAACTAATATAATTTCAAGAAATAAAGAAATATTATTACATGAAACAGCTAAGATCGCTTGATCGGGAGGAGAGCGAAAGATGAAGGCAGTTATTTTACACGGTCCTGAGAATTATCCTAACAACTATGAAGTCATGGATATCGAAAAACCGGTTTGCGGAGATGGAGATATTCTCCTGAAGATGAAGGCGGCGGCACTCTGCGGCACAGATAAGAGGATTTTCACCGGTGCAAAGACCAAGGGGGTTCGTCCGGATTCCGTTGTCGGACATGAGATCTGCGGTCTGATTGAGGAGGTCGGAAAAAATGTCCGGGGCTATGAGGTCGGAGAAAAGGTTGCCATCGCAAATGTAATTCCCTGCGGACACTGCTCCGCCTGTCTTTCCGGCCGTGAGAATGCCTGCATGAATCGCAAGGCTATCGGCTATGAGTTCAATGGCGGCTTTGAGGAGTATATCCGAATTCCGGATGTCTGTATTGAGAGCGGAAATGTCGTGAAGCTTCCGGAGAGCGTGAGCTTTGCCGCGGGAGCTCTCATCGAGCCGTTGGCATGCTGCATCCGCGGTCTTCGCAACACGGGGACGGGCTTTAATGATACCGTGCTGATTATTGGCGCGGGGCCGATAGGTCTGATGCACCTGCAGCTCTCTCTGATTGCCGGGGCGAAGAAGGTCATCGTCTCTGAGCTGGATGCGGAGAAGCGTGAGCTGGCACTGAAGCTCGGCGCAAGCCGTGTGGTAGATTCAAAGAATGAGGATCTGCATGCGGCGATTATGGAGGAGACAGCAGAAGAGGGGGTGGACCGCATTGTTATGGCGATCGGCGTGAACGCTCTGATCGATTCCACCTTCAAGCTTGCAAAAAAGGGTGGAACAGTGTGCCTCTTCGCGGGCTTCCCGAAGGGGAAGATCAGCGAATTCGATCCCAGCGTTATTCACTACAATGAGTTGAATATTACCGGAAGCACTGCGTACAAGAGGATTGATTATCTTCAGGCGGCGGATATGGTGAAGACCGGCAAGATAGATCTGGATGCGATTGTATCTCAGAAGTTTAAGCTGGACGATTTCCGCGAGGCCCTGGATCTCCACATGGCAGGAACAGCGTTGAAGATTGTCATTGAGGACTGAGCAGGAACCTGGCGTATCGCGTATCAGGAAAAGCAGCTATCAACTGTAGAGAGTCTATATAAAAGGAGAAAAATTATGGTAGAACCGATGTATGCAATGGGCAAGGCAGTCAGACTGGCAAGAATGGTAAATCCGGAGAGCAACAAGATGATGGCCATCACGGTGGATCATGCGACCTCCAGAGGCATCGCGCCGATGACAGGAATTCATGATATTCAGGGCGCGATTGATAAGATCGTCGCGGGCTGCCCGGATGCGATGACCATGACCGGCGGTATCCAGAAGCGCTGCTGGGGCCCGCATGTGGGTTCCGGTATCTCTATTCTTCACAAGATTTCAAACTATGCGCCGACTTCCCCGACCAGCGATGTAGTGTTCGGATCGGTTGATGCCGCAGTCCGCATGGGCGCAGATGCTGTATCCCTTGGCTGCATTACCCTCGGAGATTTTCAGAATGAGCAGTTCGAGAGAATTGGCGAGATCTCCGAGTACTGCGATGAGATCGGAATGCCGCTGATCGGTCATGTATACCCGAAGGGCGAGAGCGTACCGAAGGATCAGAGAGCCAGCTGGGAGAATATCGCTTACTGCGCGAGAAGCGCCTGCGAGCTCGGCCTGGATGTCGTGAAGACGACCTATACCGGAGATCCGGAGAGCATGGCAAAGGTGATCTCCTGCGTTCCCTCCTCCTTCCGCGTTGTGATTCAGGGCGGTGATACGCCGGCGGGCCTTGAGGGAGATGCGCTGCTGGATTACTACATGGCTATGACCAGAGATGCTCTGGACGCCGGCTGCGGCGGTGTTACCATGGGCCGCTGGGTATGGGATGCGGAGGATGTCACCGCACTGGTGATCGCACTGCGCAGACTGATTCACAAGGGCTACAACGCAAAGCAGTGCATGGAACTCTACAAGACAGTCAAGAGTGAGAAGAATTACAAGGACTACGAGATTCTCTGATTCAGGTGACAGACTTCGGAATAGAAGAGGGGCGAGATGTCTAAGTATTTGTTGGGAGTGGATGTCGGGACAACCAGCCTGAAGGTGGCTGTGATCGATGAAAATGCGAGGCTGCTTGGGATAGGCACCAGTAAGTACAGGCTTATCACTCCGGATCAGTGCTCTGTACAGATTGATGCGGAGAGCATGTGGAATGCGTTTTTGACCTGCGTCCGTCTCCTTCGGGATGGGAAGGGGATTGAACTTTCCAAAGTTTGCGGAATCAGTATTTCGTCCCTCTGTCCGGGGCTTGTGGCGCTGGGAGAGCATGGAGAGGTGGTGGTGGAGCCGATCATCTACTCGGATCGGCGAAGCACGGAGGAAGCCGAGCTGATACTGGAAAATGTCGGCGCAGAGGAGCTGTTTCGCATTACGGCGAACGGGTCCATGGCCGGAGCGTTCTCCGGATCCTCGATGCTCTGGATCAAGCGTCATCTCCCGGAGGCCTATCAGAAGACAAAGTATTTCGGGCATTTGAATACCTTCCTTGTGCAGAGAATGACAGGTGAGGTGGCGATCGATTATTCCAATGCGTCTTATACCAATCTCTTTGAGACGTCCGGCGGAAAACAGTGGTCCGACCTGCTCTGTGAGAAGATCGGGATCGCGCGGGAGAAGCTCCCGGAGCTCCGCGAGGCGACAGAGCTTGTGGGCGGGCTCATTCATCCGGACCTGATTCGACTCGGTATTCCGGAGGGCACGCCGGTGGCGACGGGCGGCGCAGATACGCCGTGCGCGACACTGGCAGCAGGGGTCACCAGGGCGGGAGATGTCTGTGAGTCGGTAGGCACGACGGACGTGCTGACTGTCTGCATCGACCGCCCGGTCTTTGACAGAGGCTTTATCAATCGCTGTCACGTGGTGCCGGGAACCTGGATCTATCAGGGTGCAATGTCCTTTGCGGGTGCGGCCAATGACTGGTTTCTGAATCAGTTTTATGGTGACCTGTTGGAGAAGGCGGGCAGCCGCAAGGACGCCTTTACACAGATGAATATCGAGGCGGATCAGGCGAATCCCGGCTGTGACGGTGTGGTGTTTCTGCCATATATGCTGGGAGAGAGAAGCCCGATCTGGGATCCTTATGCGAGAGGCGTTTTCTTTGGACTTTCGTTACAGACGACCCGGAGAGAGATGAATCGCGCGGTGCTGGAGGGCTGTGGTTATGGTCTGCGTCAGCTCACAGGTATTGCAGAGCGCATCACAGGAAACCGGATCAGCAAGTTCATCTCGATCGGCGGCGGCGCGAAGAGCGATACTTGGGCGCAGATCAAGGCGGACATAACAGGAAAAGAGATAGAAGTGCTGGACATGAATGATATGGCCCCGGTAGGCGCGGCATTGCTCGCGGGAGTTGGAGCCGGTGTGTTCCGGGATGTTCAGGAGGCTTCATCTAAAGTTGAGAAGAAGATTCACAGGCACTTTCAACCGAATCATGAGAGCGATGCAATCTATGCACAGAGGTATCAGACCTATATCAGCCTATATCCGGCGCTGAAGGATATCTTCCGCAACAATGTTCAGGGTTGTGCACAGTGAGTAAACACTGGTAAAGAAACAATAAAAGCTTAAAGCTTAAAGGAGAATAAAATGAAAAAGAATGTATTGGCTACGATGATGGCAGGCATTATGGTCTGCATGAGCCTCGCGGCTTGCGGAGGTTCTGGAACAGCTGCAACGACGACTGCGGCAGCGGCGGCGGGTGCAGAGAGCAGCGCGGAGCAGGCAGCTCCGGCGGCGAATGCCACCAAGATCACAATTTCCGTTCCGGATCCGGAGGCTTCGTATATTTACGCTGCTGCAACCGAGTTTGCAAATCGTGCGATGGAGTATTCCAACGGAACTCTGGATATCAGCATTTCCGGAAATGGTTCCCTCTATGGAGGCGATACCGCAGCGGGCATCAAGCAGCTTGGCGCGGGTTCTCTTCAGATGCTAATCCTTGCTTCTTCTGTGTACGCAAGCTTTGAGCCCGGATTCAATGTGATCTCCGTACCTTACATGTTTGATGACCAGAAGCAGCTCCTTGAATACCTGAACAGCGAGACCGCGGACGAGCTCTTCAACCGTGTCAACAGCATGGGAATCAATGTTGTCGGCAAGTGGACCAGATCCTTCCGCGAGGTCACGAACTCCAAGAGAGCCATCACCAGCCCGGAGGACCTGAAAGGGCTTGTGCTTCGCGTCCCCAACAACTCTCTCTATGTAGAGTTCTTCACCGCCTGCGGTGCAGTAACCACTCCGATGAACTTCTCCGAGGTCTATAATGCACTTCAGCTCAACACGCTGGATGGACAGGAGAACCCGGTTGATGTACCGTATTCCAACAAGTTCTATGAAGTTCAGAAGTATATCTCCTTCACCAACCACATGGCAGATGCCTGGGTGGTCGGCATCAACGGCAAGTTCTTCGATTCCCTCACACAGGAGCAGAAGGATGCGATCATGAAGGCCGGTGAAGAGGTTCAGCAGTGGAATGTAGACATGATGGCGGAGCAGGATCAGGTTGCGCTGAAGACTCTGACCGACAACGGTATGGAGGCAAATGAGCTGAGCGATGAGGCAAAGCAGCAGTTCATCGACATTTCCCGCTCCTGCTATCCGAAGTTCAAGGAGCTGATCAAGGATGATGCACTCTTTGATGCGACTGCAAAGTTCACAGGCAGAGAGTAAGCAATAAGAATAGTTTACACAGATTCTCCCGACTCGCGCGTCCTTCTCTCGCAGAGGGACGCGCGGCTGCAGGGAGAGGGAAAATATCAGCCGATATCTGGAGGCAGAGATGGAAAGAAAAAAATCGAAGCTGTCGGGCTTCTTCGACATTGTGAATAAAATGGAAGATTTTGTGCTGGCAGTTCTGGTGATCGGCATGATCGTGGTCATTATACTGCAAATTCTCGGACGTATCACAGGACATCCTTTTCCGTGGACGGAGGAATCCTCCCGGTATCTCTTCCTGTGGATGATGTTTGTCGCGCTGGCGGCAGGCTTCAACCGCTGCGAGTCCTCGAGAGTCACACTGTTTTTGCAGCTGGGGCCAAAGTGGCTCAAAAAGCTCAGTGAGTTTCTGTATGCACTGATTGTTCTGGGCTTCTTTGTCTTCATGTTTGTGTGCGGTATGCAGGTCGTACAGCAGCAGGTTCAGTTCCACGAGACCGGAACCGCTATCCTGATACCCATGTGGATCATCGGCATCTGTCAGCCAATTGGTGCGGTGCTTGGTTTTATAGGAACGCTGCAGAGTTTTATGGAGTACAGAGATAAGGTCAGAATCGGCGACAAAGAGACGGAAAAAATGAAAGCCTTAGAGAATGAGGGGTGATGGATATGAGTATGAGCCTGGGAATTATGCTGCTTTTCATGATTCTGATGTTTCTGGGCGTGCCGATCGCCGTGTCGCTCGGCGCTGCCTCTGTTCTCTGCATGGCGGCGATGACACAGATGCCTCTCAGCATGGCGACGCAGTCCATGCTGACCGCGATGAATTCCTTCATCATGGTCGCAGTTCCGCTCTTTATACTCTGTGGCTCCCTGATGGATGAGGGGGGGATCGCGGATCGCATCTATGATCTGGCGGAGGCCTCTGTCGGCTGGATCTATGGCGGTCTTGGGCATGTATCGGTCGTTGTGAACATGCTGTTTGCGGGAATGTCCGGCTCCTCTGTCGCGGCGATTGCATCTATTGGAAAAATGTCCATCAATGCGCTGGAGAAGAAGGGCTACCCGAAGGACTACGCGACAGCGATCAACCTGTCCGGCTCCATGCTGGCATCGGTTATTCCGCCGAGTATTCTGATGATTAATGCGGCGGCTACAGGTAATGTTTCCATCGGCCAGGCACTGCTTGCAGGTTTTATTCCGGGTATTATTATCGGTCTTATCTTTATGATCTATAATTATCTCTACTGCAAGAAGCATGGCATCGGTGACCGCATTCCGTTTGAGTCCAAGAAGCTGGGAAGGGCATTTGTGAGAGCCATTCCGGCGCTGTTGACCCCGGTTATTCTGTTGGGCGGCGTTTACACGGGCATCTATACGCCGACAGAAGGCGCCGCCATCGCGGTGGTCTATACCTGTTTTGTCTCCATCTATGTATTTAAAAACCTGCGCTGGAGAGACATTCCGCGCATCATGATCAAGAACGCCCGTTCCACCGGAACCATTCTCTTTGTCGCAATCGCGGCGAAGCCGGCCTCTGTTCTCTTTGAGCTGGATGGCCTGCCCAGTACGGTGGCCCGCATGATAGCCGGAATCTCCAGTAACCGCGTTGTGATTCTGATGGTTCTGTATCTGTTCCTGATTGTCGTGGGAATGTTTATGGATGCGACAGCTGCGATCTTCATCCTGGTTCCGATTTTGCTTCCGGCGGTTCAGGCAGTTGGCGTATCGCCTCTGTTCTTTGTAGTATTCCTTGTCATCACGCTTTCCTTTGGACTGATCACACCTCCGGTCGGTGTATGTCTGTATGCGGCTGAAAATGTGACCGGTCTTCCGCTGGAGAAGATCATCAAGGCTTCTGTTCCATGGATACTGCTGATTGCGATCTCACTGGTGATCTTTATTCTGTTCCCGCAGATTATTGAGGTACCTGTAGCACTGGTTTTTAGATAAAATAGAAGAAATAGAAATGGAGGTGCCGGAATGAAAATTGTAGTGCTGGACGGTTATACGGAAAATCCCGGAGATCTGAGCTGGGAGGAGCTGGAAAAGCTCGGAGAACTGAGAGTCTATGACAGGACCGCGACAGAGGAGTCGCCGTTGATTGCGGAGAGAATTGCCGATGCAGATATCGTCATCACAAATAAAACGCCGATCTCTCAGAAGACCATAGATCAGTGCCCGAGTGTGAAGCTCATTGCGATGCTTGCGACCGGCTACAATGTCGTGGACTATAATTATGCGGCGGAAAAGAAGATTCCTGTGGTCAATGTGCCGACCTACGGGACGCAGATCGTCGGCCAGTATGCAGTGGGGCTGCTGCTGGAGATCTGCTCTCACTACGGTCACCACGATGCGACTGTGAAGGAAGGAAAGTGGGAGCACAATCAGGACTGGTGCTACTGGGACTACCCGATGATTGAGCTCTACGGAAAGACCGCAGGCATTATCGGTCTCGGAAGAATAGGTCAGGCGACAGCGCGTATTCTGAATGCGATGGATATGAAGGTGCTCGCCTACGATGCGTTTGAGTCTGAGGCGGGAAAGAAGCTCGCGGAGTATGTATCGCTGGAACGTCTCCTCGCGGAGTCGGATGTCATCTTCCTGCACTGCCCGCTCTTCCCGAGCACACAGGGCATTATCAACAGGGACAATATCGCGAAGATGAAGGACGGCGTGATTATCATCAATAACAGCCGTGGTCAGCTGGTTGTGGAGCGGGATCTTGCGGATGCGCTGAACAGCGGGAAGGTCTATGCAGCTGGTCTGGACGTCGTTTCCACGGAGCCGATTCGCGGAGACAATCCGCTGCTGAAAGCGAAGAACTGCATCATTACCCCGCATATCTCCTGGGCGGCACAGGCGGCGCGTCAGCGCATCATGGATATTACGGTGGGCAATGTGAAGGCATTTATTGAGGGGAAGCCGGTCAATGTGGTGAATCTCTGAGCTGCCCTGGAGACGGCAGGACTATGCAGTCAAAGACTGCCTGATACAGTGCAGCTGTAGTTTTGACGACAAAATCCATCGAGCGGCAGCGAGATGGTATCAGGTGTTTTAGAAAAGCTTGGATTATCAATTGCAGCGGCAGTTTTTGGGCACAGAGCTGTGCTTATGAAACTGCCGCGATATTTTTGCGCAGCGATGAAAGCCAAACGGAATAATATGCTATATTTATAGAATTGGTATAGAATAAGCGGTACAGAGTGATATCTGACAGCCGGGATATCTGATATGACAGAGAAAGGCGGGTTCGGCATGAAATTTTTGTTTGCGAGCGATTCCTTCAAGGGAACACTCACGAGTGAGCAGACAATTGCGCTGCTTAAGAAGGCGGCGGGGGAAATATTTCCGGGCTGCGAGACAGGCGGGGTTCCGGTGGCAGACGGCGGTGAGGGAACGACAGAGGCAGTCGTGAAGGCGCGGCAGGGACAGCTCGTTCCGGTGAAGGTGCAGGGCCCTCTCGGCGAGGAGACGGAGGCGTTTTACGGCATGCTCTCGGAGCGGGAAGCCATACTCGAGATGGCGGCGGCTTCCGGGCTGCCTCTGCTGCCGGAGGAGCGCCGCGATCCGCGCATCACGACGAGCTATGGCACAGGAGAGCTGGTGCATGCAGTGCTCAAGGCGGGCTTTCGCGATATCAGCATTGCGATTGGCGGTTCCGCGACGAATGACGGTGGCATGGGCTTTGCGCGTGCGCTGGGAGTGCGTTTTCTGGATCAGGCGGGACATGAACTCATGGGCCGGGGCGAGGATCTGGCGAAGGTTTCGCATATTGATGTGACGGGGCTCGATCCGCTTGCCCGGGAGGCACACTTCATCGTGATGTGCGATGTGACGAATCCGCTCTGCGGGCCGGATGGCGCGACCTGGACCTTCGGAAAGCAGAAGGGCGGGACGCCGGAGATGCTTGAACAGCTGGAAGCCGGAATGCAGAATTACCGCGATGTGATCCGGAGAGAGTTTGGCATAGATCCGGACAGGATCAAAGGCGGAGGTGCTGCCGGCGGTCTCGGGACGGCGCTCATGGTATATCTGGGAGCGGAGATGAAATCCGGAATTGAGACAGTGCTGGATCTGATTCATTTTGATGAGGAGCTCATCGGAGTGGATGCGGTGATTACCGGAGAGGGACGAACAGACTGGCAGAGCTGCTTCGGCAAGGTGATTCAGGGAGTTGGTGACAGAGCAAAGCGGCACGGGATACCGGTTTATGTGCTGAGCGGCTCGCTGGGACAGGGCTATGAGCAGATTTATGAGCATGGAGTAAATTCTGTTATGACGACGGTAGACGGGCCCATGCCGCTCTCGGAGGCATTGGAGCGGGCAGAGGAGCTGTACTACAGAGGTGCGGTGCGACTGTTCAGATTTTTGAGCAGGCCGCAGGCGCAGCTTAAGCTCTGGAGAGAGCCACACCCGGAGCCTTCGTGAGTACGGGCTTTGCGAAGCACGGGCAGAGCCGGAGTGGTATAATGGCGGCGGAGGAAGCATATGAATATTCCAGAGTCAGTAAAAGATATCTTGGCTGTGCTGAACACAGCGGGATTTGAGGCCTATGCGGTCGGGGGCTGCGTGCGGGACTCTGTGCTCGGAAGAGAGCCGGAGGACTGGGACATTACGACAAATGCCTCGCCACAGGAAGTAAAGAAACTGTTCCGGCGGACTGTAGATACAGGAATTGCGCATGGCACAGTGACGGTGCTGCAGGGGGGACAGGGGTTTGAGGTCACGACTTACCGTCTGGATGGGAGCTACAGCGATGGCAGACATCCGGATTCTGTGACATTTACCCCTGAGCTCTGTGAGGATTTAAAGCGCCGGGATTTCACGATTAATGCGATGGCCTGTGCCGCAGATGGTGAAATTGTGGATCTGTTTGGCGGCAGGGAGGATCTCAGGCGGAGGCTGATACGCTGCGTGGGCAATGCGGATGAGCGCTTCCGGGAGGATGCGCTTCGCATACTCCGGGCGCTGCGCTTTGCCGCGCAGCTGGATTTTCACATCGAGGAGGGGAGCTGGGAGGCGCTGAAGCGTCACGCACCGAATCTCATCCATGTCAGCAAGGAGCGTATTCTGACAGAGCTGAACAAACTGCTGCTATCGCCTCACCCGGAGCGCATCTCTTTGATTTACGAGGCGAAGCTTTCGGCCTATCTCGCGGAAAGCTTTCCGCGGCTCTGCTGTGCGCCCTGGGCGGCGGAGCTTCCGGAAAAAAAGCATCTTCGCTGGGCGGCTGCCGCGAAGGCGCTTGACGTGACAGAGCTCAGAGAGCTGCTTCGGGAACTGAAGAGCGATCTTGATACAGTAGACTGCGCATCGCTCCTTCTGCAAAAGTGGAAGAAGCCGCTCCCGGACACAGCGGCGGGGGTGCGGGTGCTGCTCTCGGAGATAGGCGCTGAGCGCTTTGATGAGCTGCTGCTCTTAAAACAGCATGAAGCGGCTGATGCAGCCGCGCGCGCCGCAGAGCTCAAGGCGGCAGTGATGGCGGCGGGAGACTGCATCAGTCTAAAGACGCTCGCGGTCAGCGGTCGCGATCTGATTCAGGCGGGAGTACAGCCCGGGCCGGTACTGGGACAGAAGCTTAAGGAGTTGTTTCAGAGCGTGCTGGAGCGGCCGGAGCTGAATCAAAGAGAGATTTTGCTTGAAATGCTGGAAAAATAAAAAGGAGCATCCGCTGCGAGTCGGATGCTCCTGTCCGGCCAGGGGATGACCGGAACCGTCAAAGATCAAAAAGAGGGGGTCTCATGATCTGAAGATGGTAAGGGGGGGGCGGACAGCCCGAGGACTGCCCGGTATGAGTATGAAAAAGCTTTTTGCAGTTCCGTTGTATTGGAACTCTGGTGGTCTCTGTCACCTGCTCTTTCCTAGTGACAAGTACATCATAGCGGATATTTGTGTCGAAAATATGGCGCCCTTCTAAAAAAAAGATAAAGATAATGAAGCCTGAATGAAGAAAAAAGGGCTTTCATTCGTCTGTGCTTTTGGCTATAATAATTCTGCACTATGTCTTATAACAGGAAACGCGGAGAGGTACTCCGCTGGAGGATAAATATGTTTGGCTTCTTCGGTATGAGCTCCAATGATATTGGTATTGACCTCGGTACGGCCAGTATCCTTGTTTATATTAAGGGAAAGGGCGTGGTTCTAAAGGAGCCGAGCGTCGTGGCGATAGACCGCGACTCAAACCGCATCCTTGCAATCGGTGAGGAAGCGCGGCTTATGATAGGCAGGACGCCGGGAAATATCATTGCGATACGTCCCCTGCGTCACGGCGTCATCTCGGACTACACTGTCACCGAGAAGATGCTGAAATATTTTGTGAATAAGGCAGTTGGCAAGAAGACGCTGCTTCGCCCCCGCATCGCAGTCTGCATTCCGTCCGGCGCCACAGAGGTGGAGCGCAAGGCGGTTGAGGATGCGACCTATCTGGCGGGTGCCAAGGAGGTCTCCATTATCGAGGAGCCGGTCGCGGCAGCCATCGGCGCGGGTATCGATATTTCCAAGGCATGCGGAAACATGATCGTCGATATCGGAGGCGGTACGACGGATATTGCTGTTATTTCTCTCGGCGGTCCGGTGGTATCCACCTCAATTAAGGTCGCGGGAGATGATTTTGACGAGGCACTGGTTCGTCATATGCGGAAGAAGCACAATCTCCTGATCGGTGAGCGCACCGGTGAGGATATCAAGATTCAGATCGGAGGCGCGTACCGCCGCCCCGAGGCGCTCACCATGGAGGTGCGCGGACGCAATCTGGTCACAGGTCTGCCGAAGACCATCGTTGTGACCTCGGACGAGACGCTGGAGGCGCTGCAGGAGCCGGCGATGCAGATCGTGGACGCGGTGCACAATGTTCTGGAGCGCACCCCGCCGGAGCTGGCTGCGGATATTTACGACCGGGGCATTGTCTTCACAGGCGGCGGTTCTCTGCTCTACGGCCTGGATCAGCTCTGCCAGGAGAAGACAGGCATCAACACAGTGATTGCGGATGCTCCGCTCACCGCTGTGGCGATCGGAACCGGAAAATTTATCGAATTCCAGAATGGAGACAGTCAGGAAGCCAGAAGAGAATTTTGACTGAAAGGCAAGAGGTGCGGCACGCTTCATGGCAGTGGTTGCAGGCTTTGTTGAGAAAATAAAATACCGGAATGAGGAGAATGGCTACTCGGTGCTCGATGTATCGGGCGAAGGCGAGGAGTATATTCTGGTGGGGAATTTCCCTGTGATTTCAGAGGGAGAGTACATCCGCGCAGAGGGCAGCATGAAGGTCCATCCGGTATACGGCGAGCAGCTTGCCGTCGAGACATATGAGATCAGGACACCGGAGGACAGTGTTGGCGTAGAGCGCTACCTGTCCTCCGGTGCTGTGAAGGGGGTTGGGGAGACCCTCGCGCGGCGCATCGTGAAGAAGTTCAAGGCAGACACGCTGCGCATTCTGGAGGAGGAGCCGGAGCGGCTTGCAGAGATCAGGGGGATCAGCGAGCGCATGGCCGCAGAGATCGGTGCGCAGATAGAGGAGAAGCGGGAGCTTCGCAGCGCCATGCTCTTTCTCGCGGGCTATGGCATCAGTATGAATCTCGCGCTGCGTCTCTACCGTCAGTTCGGTGACGGGATATACAGCATTATCCGCGATAATCCGTATCAGCTCGCGGATGATGTCAGCGGGATCGGTTTTAAAATCGCGGATGAAATCGCGGCGAAGGCGGGCATCCGCGTGGATTCGGAGTACCGCATCCGCAGCGGAATACTCTATGAGCTCTCTCGCGCGGCGGGACAGGGGCATCTCTATCTCCCGGAGGAGCTGCTCATGGCGTGCACCTCGGAGCTGCTGGGTATCCCGATTGAGGGGATGCGCATGGTGCTCTCCGACCTGCAGATGGACCGGCGCGTCGTGGTGAAGCGTCTCTCTGCGGAGGAGGATCACTATGCGGTGTATCTCTCTTCTTATTATCATGCGGAGCTTCGAACCGCCGCTATGCTGCATGATTTGGATCTCCGCTCCTCAGAACAGCCGGAGCGCATTGAGGCAGTGCTCTCCGAGATGGAGGAAGAGGAGGGCATCGCTTTTGATGAGCTGCAGAAGCGTGCAGTTATGGAGGCGGCCCACTCGGGACTTCTGATTGTTACGGGCGGTCCCGGTACGGGAAAGACGACGACGATCAACGCCATCATCCGCTACTTTGAGCATCAGGAGGCGGAGATTCTGCTGGCGGCGCCCACGGGGCGTGCGGCAAAGCGGATGGAGGAGACCACAGGCTATGAGGCAAAGACCATTCACCGGCTGCTGGAGATAAACGGCGCACCGAAGGGGCAGGAGAAGGGAGGGGCTGACTTTGGAGACGGCGAGTGGAATGGAATGTATTTTGAGCGAAACGAGACCATGCCGCTGGAAGCGGACTGCATTATCATCGATGAGATGAGCATGGTGGATCTCAGACTGATGCATGCATTGCTCAAGGCTATCAGCGTCGGTACACACCTCGTGCTGGTGGGCGACAGCAATCAGCTGCCGAGCGTGGGGGCGGGCAATGTGCTTCGTGATCTGATCGATTCCGGCTGCTTTAATGTGGTGCGGCTGAACCGGATCTACCGACAGGCAGCGGAGAGCGATATTGTCATGAATGCGCACCGCATGATTTCCGGAGAGAGTATAGACCTCGGGAAGCGAAGCAGAGATTTTCTCTTCATCCGGCAAAACTCTCCGGAGGGGATACTTCACACGATGCTGACGCTTGTGCGGGATAAGCTCCCGAACTATGTGGGGGCGGAGGTGAATGAGCTGCAGATTATGACGCCCATGCGGAAGGGGCCGCTCGGCGTGGATAGTCTGAACCGCAGCCTTCAGGCGGTGATGAATCCTGCGGACCCGCGGCGCGCGGAGCGGGAGCTGAACGGAACTCTGTTCCGGGTGGGCGATAAGGTCATGCAGATACGGAACGACTACAATCACGGCGTCTACAACGGTGATATAGGCATACTCTGCGGGATCAATACCTTCGCTGAGACGCTGACTGTACGCTTTGATGACGCGCGCGAGGTGGAATATGCGTTTGGGGACGCCGAGGAGCTGGAGCTTGCCTACGCGATTACCATTCATAAATCGCAGGGCAGTGAGTATCCCGCGGTGATCATTCCGGTCTGGCAGGGGCCCAGGATGCTGCTCACGAGGAATCTGATCTATACCGCGGTGACCAGAGCCAGGAAATGTGTCGCTATGGTGGGGATCCCGGAGAGCTTTTTTGATATGGTTGGAAATACCGCGGAGCTGCGGCGTTACACGGGGCTTGCAGAGCGCGTTCGGGAGATATACTCCGCGCCTCAGGCGGATGGCGAACTCTTCTGATCCGTCTTTTTCTGCACTTTTTACTGATATATGAGCTTCTCGATTCATTTCATGCTTCGCTCTGTCTTCCTGCGCGCTGCGCAGGAAGACCGTCTGCATTTCTCTCTCAATTTTCCGGAAGAAATAAAAGGATATCATGATGAATATGACAAAGATGATGGCTGCGACGATGGCAAAGTGGCTGCCTGTCCTGATCGACGCCGCTTTTCCGCGGCGCTGCCCGGTCTGCGGAGAGCCTGTGAGGCCGACGGGGCATACGATCTGCACAGACTGTCTTCCGCGTCTGGATCTTGTCCGGGAGCCGCGCTGCATGAAGTGCGGGCGGGAGCTATCTGACGAGACAGAACGGCTGTGCGCAGAATGCACTGTCCGGGAGCGGAGCTTTGTGCGCGGGCTTGCACTGCTGCATTACGATGATATCATGCGCCGCACGGTGGGGCAGATCAAATACGGAAACCGGAGAGAGTACATAGAGCCGCTTGCGAGACTCATGTACCTGAAGTTCTGCAGAGAGCTGCAAAGCATGGATCCTGATTGCCTCATTCCGGTTCCGGTACATCGCTCGCGACTCAGGCGCCGGGGCTTCAACCAGGCAGCACTGCTTGCGCATGCACTGGGAGCTCAGGCGGGACTTCCTGTCCGCGAGGACATCCTGTTTCGCAGCAGGCGGACAGAAGCCCAGAAGGAGCTGAGTCCGGATGAGCGCATCCGGAATCTCAGCGAGGCGTTTTCAGCCTGCATTGCGGATGAGGGCTCCACTCCCGGCAGGGTGGTGCTTGTGGATGATATCTACACGACCGGCAGTACCATTGAGGCGTGTGCAAGGGCGCTGCGCGCGGCGGGAGTAGGACAGGTGTATTTTCTTGCACTCTGTATTGTTCCGGTGGAGTAAAATGTTCCTCATTATGAACTTCTTCACGTTACTACTGCAATTGGAAGAAGTACATAAAAAAGGCAATACTAACTTATGCGATTTTAAAGCAGGAAAGTGCTTTGATAGACTGCGGTATAGAAGATTTAACTTTAATTTGCCCCTATTTTGGCTAAAAAATATAAAAGATATACATAAAACTGTGAAAATTAACAATACTTTAGAATTGAAGTTCTGTGGATTTTATTATATACTTGTAAAGTACAAAACCGGATATGCTTTACAGAACAAAGCCGGTAAAAGAATAGGGAGGATTTGGCGATGAGAAACAGATTTATGGCATTTACTGCACTTGCACTGGCGTCTGCAATGGTTCTTGGCGGATGCGGCGGTTCCGGAACAGCTTCCACGACCGCAGCTCCCGAGACAACTGCGGCGGCAGAGGGCGCTGCGACCGTTGAGACCACTAAGGGCGGCATGGAGGGCGGCACGAGCCTGAACTTCACCACCGGTGGCGATCAGGGTACTTACTACGGCTTCGGCGGCGTGATCGCAGGAAAGGTCGGAGAGAGCACCAGCACGACTGTTACGGCTATCACCTCGGGCGGTTCCCAGGCTAACATCGAGGCTATGGACGCGGGCGATGCACAGATCGGCTTTGTGCAGTCTGACGTCGAGGCTTATGCCTACAATGGAACGCGTCTCTTTGAGGAGGCGGGCAAGGTTGACAATTTCTCCACGGTCTGCGACCTCTACATGGAGCAGGTACAGATCGTTACGCTTGATGAGAATATCAAGACTATCGCTGATCTGAAGGGCAAGAACGTCTCCATCGGCGCTGCGGGCTCCGGCGTTTATTTTAACGCAATGGACGTTCTGAATGCCTATGACCTCACTGAGGCGGATATCAACCCGACTTACCAGTCCTTTGGCGATTCCGCAGAGGCTCTTCAGGACGGCAAGATCGACGCTGCATTCCTTGTTGCGGGTGCTCCGACCACAGCTATTACCTCTCTCGCTGCTACGAAGCAGGTTTACCTCGTAAGCCTTGACGACGAGCACGTAGAGAAGCTCATCGCGGAGTCTCCGTACTACAGCAAGACCTCCATCCCGAAGGATGCCTACAACACTCCGGATGATATCCAGACTGTTGCGGTCGGCGCCGTTGTGATCGCGAGAGATGATGTATCTGAGGCAGATGTTTACAACTTCCTCTTTGGTGTCTATGAGAACCTCGATGCGATCACCGCTGCACACGCAAAGGGCGCAGAGCTGAATCTCGAGTTCGCAGCTTCTGTTACGGCTGTTCCGTATCACCCGGGTGCTGTGAAGTACTTCAAGGAGAAGGGAATCGACGTTCCTGCGAAGTAATTCAGCTCAATCCTGAGTGAGGACAGGCGGCTGTCCAAAGCTTCTTCCGCGGCGGAGCTCTCCTCCGCCGCGATTTTATGGTAATTTTTTGAACTTTCCGGAGGGGAATGAACAACATGAGTAAAGAAGATAAGATCAAAGAAGAGGTGAGTACCGCACAGATCGACATGTCTACCGGGACGGCAGAAGATGTCGAGGCGGTAATGAAAAAATACGATCGTGAGTCCAATACCCGTGTCTGGGAGGGAAAGCCGAAGACCGCGATCCGTTTTCTTTCCGTAGCTTTTTCTCTGTACTGCATCTGGGTGACACTGTTCAGTACGGCGATGCCGGAGATCAGACTGAATGTGTTCCTTGGCCTGATCCTGATTCTCGGCTATCTGAACTACCCGCTTAAGAAGGGCAGTGAGAAGGTCAACTATATTCCGTGGTATGACATTATCATTATGGTTGCAGGCTCTGCGCCGTTCTTCTACTTTGCGGCAAATGCAGAGCGCATCATCAAGATGGCCACCCGCGTCACCAAGAATCCGATCATGGTTGTGATGGCTGTGATTGCAGTTCTGGCGTTTATGGAGCTGTGCCGTCGCTGCGTGGGTATCCCGATACTCTGTGTGGTTGGCACGCTGCTGGTCTATACCTTTGCAAATGTTCGCTTCGGAAAAGTGATCTATGACCTTTTCTATACGACTACGGGACTGATGAACACCCCGATCAATGTCTGCGCAAAATATATCGTTGTCTTCATTATATTCGGCGCCTTTCTGGAGAGGACCGGTATCTCGGCCTTCTTCATTGATCTCGCAAACTGTGTTGCCGGAGCATCTGCCGGCGGCCCCGCAAAGGTTGCTGTTATCTCCTCCGCACTCTGCGGAATGGTTTCCGGTTCCTCTGTCGGTAATACGGTTACAACCGGTTCTGTCACCATCCCTATGATGAAGCGCACCGGCTATAAGCCTGAGTTTGCGGGTGCAGTAGAGGCGGCAGCTTCCACCGGCGGACAGATCATGCCTCCGATCATGGGTGCTGCGGCATTCCTGATGGCAGAGTACATGGGTATTCCCTATGCACAGGTCGCGCTGAAGGCAGTGCTTCCGGCAGTGCTCTATTTCACCGGTATCTATATCGCAGTACACCTTGAGGCGAAGAAGCTCGGTCTCCGCGGCATTCCGAAGGAGGAGCTCCCGAAGGCGTCCAAGCTTCTGCCGAAGATCTATCTTCTGCTTCCGCTCATTGTTCTGGTTGTGCTTGTTTCTACCAATATGTATACGATGCAGTTCTCCGCGACCGTTGCGATCTTCATCACGATCGCGGTCGGTATTATCAACAAGGACAACCGCATCACCCCGGAGAAGATACTCGATGCGCTTGAGGCTGGCGGAAAGGGCGCTATCACGGTGGCGGTCGCCTGCGCTATGGCGGGTCTCGTTGCCGGCTGCATCACCTCTACGGGACTTGCTTCCAAACTGATCACTGTTATCGTAAGTGTTTCCGGCGGACGTGCGATCATAGCCCTCTTCCTGACCATGCTCTGCTGCATTGTCCTTGGAATGGGCGTTCCGACCACCGCAAACTACTGCATCATGGCGGCGACCTGCGCACCGATTCTTATGAGCCCGGAGATCGGAATTCCGCGCGTATGCGCACACTTCTTCGTGTTCTACTTCGGTATCGTTGCGGATATCACACCGCCGGTTGCACTGGCTGCCTATGCGGGATCTGCCATCGCAAAGGCTCCGCCCATGAAGACCGCCTTCAACGCGACGAGACTTGCAATCGCAGCATTCGTGGTTCCTTATATCTTTGCTTTCAGCCCGCAGATGCTCTTTGAGTTCGCGGCCGGCAGCAGCGGCGCTGTGATTGCCTTTGAAGTGGTTCAGATCATCGTTACCTCTCTGCTGGGCCTGTTCCTGATCGCAGCGGCCCTGAACGGCTTCTGGATGTGCATGATCAATCCGCTGATCCGTGTACTCATGATCGCCGGAGGACTGTGCATGATGATTCCGGGAACACTGACCGATGTCGGCGGACTGGCGATCTTTGCGCTGGTTCTGGTGTTCCAGAAGGGGATGGCAAAAAAGAAGGCTGCACAGGCGGCCTGAATATAGTCCGTGACGGATCATCAACTGTGAAATAAAACCTGAACTTACGGGTCGGAGAACTCCGGTGTTACTGCTGCCGGAAGACTCCGGCCCGTTTTTATGCCGCTTTACAGGCTGCATTTACGCTCCTTTTTGGAGCGGTATTTACGCTTTTTCTATTTGACAGCTTGACAGCGGCATGCTATAGTAGTCTAGCGACAAAAGATGAAGAGGTCTTTTTTTTTTGACTTCAAGGCGACAAAAAAGATATATCGGAGGTGGAGACCATGCGTACTAGAATCACTCTTGCCTGCACGGAGTGCAAGCAGCGCAACTACAATACGACGAAGGATAAGAAGACGCATCCGGATCGTATGGAAGTTAAGAAGTATTGCAAGTTCTGCAAGCAGCACACGGTTCACAAGGAAACTAAGTAATGACTGAAAGGAATTGACGATGGCTGAGTCTGATAAGACGAATTCTAAGATTCAGGAGTTCTACAAGGGCCTGAAGGCCGAATTCAGAAAGATCGTCTGGCCGACGCAGGAAACTCTGACGAAGCAGACCATTTCGGTGGTTTCCGTGTCCGTATTTCTTGGCTTGGTGATTGCACTCTTCGACTGGGCATTTCAGCTGGGACTGACCCGCTTATTTCAGTGAGATCGGGGGAGCGCATGGCTGAAGCAAACTGGTATGTAGTCCATACCTACTCGGGATACGAGAATAAGGTGAAGGTCGATATCGAAAAGACGATTGAGAACCGCCAGCTGGAGGATCAGATTCTGGAGGTTTCTGTTCCCACGCAGCCGGTGGTGGAGCTGAAGAACAATGTCGAGAAGACGACAGAGCGCAAGCTGTTCCCCGGCTATGTACTCATTCGTATGATTATGAACGATGAGACCTGGTATGTAGTCAGAAACACGCGCGGTGTCACAGGCTTCGTGGGCCCGGGCAGCAAGCCGGTTCCGCTGTCTCCAGAGGAAATGGCAAAGCTCGGCTTTGGTGTTCCGGAGGGCACAGTGCTTCATGAGAAGAAGCTGGTGCTGGACTTCGAGCTCGGAGATACTGTTTCCGTAGTCAGCGGCCCGTGGAAAGATACAGTCGGAAAGATCATTGAGCTCAATGAGAAGAAAAAGACTGTTTCCATGATGGTCGAGATGTTCGGGCGCGAAACAAAGGTGGAGCTTGACTTCGCCGAAGTAAAGAAGTTGTAAGCATACTCCTCGCGGAGTGTGATTACGTGGAAGGGTATAAACCCGCGATTACCACATAGGAGGTGCCACTATGGCAAAAAAAGTAACAGGTTTTATTAAATTACAGATCCCTGCAGGCAAGGCAACCCCGGCTCCACCCGTAGGTCCCGCTCTTGGCCAGCACGGTGTGAACATCGTAGAGTTCACAAAGCAGTTCAACGCAAGAACTGCGGATAAGGGAGATCTCATCATCCCCGTCGTTATCACTGTTTACGCAGACAGAAGCTTCAGCTTTATCACCAAGACCCCGCCGGCTGCGGTTCTTCTGAAGAAGGCCTGCAAGCTGCAGAAGGCTTCCGGTGTTCCGAACAAGGAAAAGGTCGCTACGATCTCCAGAGCAGAGGTTCAGAAGATCGCAGAGATGAAGATGCCGGATCTGAACGCAGCAAGCATTGAGGCAGCTATGAGCATGATCGCCGGCACAGCCCGTTCCATGGGTATCGTAGTCGAGGACTAATGGGGAGGAGATGAAATAATGAAGCACGGAAAGAGATATGCAGAGGCGGCGAAGCTGATTGATCGCAGCCAGTATTATGATGTAGCAGATGCAGTTGCGCTGATCAAGAAGACTGCAAGTGCCAAGTTCGACGAGACCGTTGAGATGCACATCCGCACCGGCTGCGACAGCCGCCATGCAGACCAGCAGATCCGCGGCGCAGTTGTCCTCCCGCACGGAACCGGCAAGAAGGTGCGCATCCTCGTATTCGCGAAGGGACCGAAGGAGGAGGAGGCCAAGGCAGCCGGCGCAGATTATGTTGGCGGGCAGGAGCTCATTCCGAAGATTCAGAATGAGGGATGGCTGGACTTTGATGTCGTTGTGGCAACCCCGGACATGATGGGCGTTGTCGGACGTCTCGGTAAGGTGCTCGGACCGAAGGGCCTCATGCCGAACCCGAAGTCCGGAACTGTTACCATGGATCTCACGAAGGCAATTGCGGATATCAAGGCCGGTAAGGTTGAGTACCGTCTGGATAAGACCAATATTATTCACTGCCCGGTCGGCAAGGCTTCCTTCTCTGAGGAGGCGCTCACGGAGAACCTTCAGACTCTTCTGGATGCACTGAATAAGGCGAGACCCAGCACGCTGAAGGGCGCCTACATGAAGAGCGCGATTCTCACCAGCACCATGGGCCCGGGCGTAAAGCTGAATACTGCAAAGATCACCAACTGATCAAAGCTGTATAAAGCTGTTGACAGCTCCGCTCCGGAGTGATAAATTTTATGGGTCAGTATTGTTTTGCCGAAGACAGCAGGTGCCGAGAGGCGTAAGAATTCCGCCTGCCGAGGGAAAGCATTCACATCGTGTGAATCTTTGAACTCCGTCTGTCTTTGGACAGGCGGAGTTTTTTCGACAACAATACTCCTGCTTCCGGGTCACCGGAAGAACTATTTAAATACTGGAAGAAGGAGGAAAAAAGATGAGAGATTCAAAAATCGCTGAGAAGCAGCCTGTGATCAAAGAGATTGCAGAGCTTCTGGACGGCGCGCAGTCTGCGGTTGTTGTTGACTACCGTGGTCTCACTGTTGAGCAGGATACCCAGCTCAGAAAGCAGCTGAGAGAAGCTGGCGTTGTCTACAAGGTCTTCAAGAATACGATGGTGCGCATCGCAGCGGAAGGAACAGATTTCGCACAGTTCGATCCCTATCTTGAGGGACCGACCGCACTTGCAGTCAGCAAGGAGGATGCAACTGCTCCGGCAAGGCTGCTCGCAAAGTTCGCGAAGACTGCTCCGAAGCTTGAGATCAAGGGCGGTGTCGTCGAAGGCACTGTCTATGATGCAAAGGGCATGGCTGCAATTGCTATGGTTCCGTCCAGAGAGGAGCTTCTCGGAAGACTCTTTGGCAGCATGCAGAGCCCCATCACCAATATGGCGAGAGTGCTCAAGCAGATTGCGGAGAAGGATGCCGCTCCGGCGGAGGCCGCAGAGGCCGGCGCAGCAGAGTAAGCTGCAGAAGCTTCACACAGTGTAATATCCCGCGGTACAGGCCGCGCAGACAGGAAGTCACAGATGGCTGCTGTCCGATTCTGAAAATGATCAGAAATATGAATTTAAGCTTAAACAGGAGGAAAATACAATGGCAAAGTTAAGCACCCAGGAATTTATCGATGCGATTAAGGAGCTCTCCGTACTTGAGCTCAACGAGCTTGTAAAGGCTTGCGAGGAGGAGTTTGGTGTATCCGCAGCAGCAGGTGTTGTTGTGGCTGGTCCGGCTGCCGGCGCTGCTGCAGCTGAGGAGGAGAAGACCGAGTTTGATGTTGAGCTGACCGAGGTTGGCGCAAACAAGGTTAAGGTTATCAAGGCGGTCCGTGAGGCTACCTCCCTCGGACTCAAGGAGGCGAAGGAGCTGGTTGACGGCGCTCCGAAGATGGTTAAGACCGGCATTTCCAAGGAAGAGGCTGAGGCTCTTAAGAAGGCTCTTGAGGAAGTTGGCGCGAAGGCGACTCTTAAGTAATTCAGGTGATATTCATACAGAAGGCTCCTGCCCTGCGGCGGGAGTCTTTGTGCTATTCTATAGGAAATCCCTTTGGACTTTCTATAGGACGAAACCCTCCGGACGCTCTCTTTTCTTGACACTGCTTTGGAAAGCCGATAAACTGGATTCAGACGGCAGAGGGGCCCGCAGTGCTTCCTGCCTGAGGGCTGAAATGAACAGAGGGAAAGGCGGAGTGCAGTATGTATCAGACAGAGTATAAGCGTTGGCTGGAGGCGGAGCTCATAGATTTTGATCTGAAAAAGGAGCTTCAGGATATTGCCGCGGATGATGATGCCATCAGGGAGCGCTTTGCGGTAGCGCTGAAGTTTGGCACGGCAGGACTCAGAGGAACTCTGGGCGCGGGAACGAACCGTATGAATATCTGGGTGGTGCGCCAGGCGACCCAGGGGGTTGCGGACTGGGTGAAGACCCAGGGCGGAACACAGACGGTGGCGATCAGCTATGACAGTCGCTTAAAGGGCTGGAATTTTGCACGGGAGGCGGCGGGGGTGCTCGCGGCCAATGGCATCGCGGTGAGAATCTATGATGAGCTCATGCCGGTTCCGGCCCTGAGCTTCGCGACGCGCTACTATCACTGCAATGCGGGAATTATGGTCACAGCCTCGCATAACCCGGCGCAGTACAATGGCTATAAGGCCTACGGACCGGATGGCTGCCAGATGACGGATGATGCGGCCTCTGTGGTTTATCAGTCTATTCAGAAGACGGATGTTCTGAGCGGCGCGAAGTATATGCCCTTCCCGGAGGGTGTCGAGAAGGGGCTTATACGCTTTGTGGGCGAGGACTGCAAGGAGGCGCTCTATGAGGCGATTGAGAGTTGCCAGGTGCATCCGGGCGTCTGCAGAAGCGCGGGACTGAAGCTTGTCTACTCGCCTCTGAACGGCACCGGACTGGCTCCGGTGACGCGTGTTCTGAAGGATATTGGAATCACAGATATCACCATTGTTCCGGAGCAGGAATATCCGAACGGTTACTTCACGACCTGTTCCTATCCCAACCCGGAGATATATGCGGCATTGGAAAGAGGGCTGAAGCTTGCAGAGGAGACCGGAGCGGATCTCATGCTTGCCACAGACCCCGATGCAGATCGCGTCGGCATTGCGATGAAGTGCCCGGACGGAAGCTATGAGCTCGTATCCGGAAATGAGATGGGGGTGCTGCTGCTGGATTACATCTGCGCGGGAAGAAGAGCGCGCGGCACCATGCCGGAGCACGCAGTGGCTGTAAAATCGATCGTATCCACCCCGCTTGCGGATGCCGTTGCGGCGCACTACGGCGTGGAGCTGAAGAGTGTGCTCACAGGCTTCAAGTGGATTGGAGATCAGATTGCCCGGCTGGAGGAGAAAGGGGAGACGGAGCGCTTTATCTTTGGCTTTGAGGAGAGCTATGGCTATCTCGCGGGGGCCTATGTGCGGGACAAGGACGCTGTGGTCGGCTCCATGCTGATCTGCGAGATGGCGGCCTACTTGAGGAGCATCGGCTCCTCTATCAAGCAGCGCCTGGAGGAGATCTATCAGCAGTATGGGCGTTACCTGAATCAGGTCGACAGCTTTGAGTTCCCGGGTCTCTCCGGCATGGACAAGATGGCTGCGATCATGGAAGGGCTTAGAGAGAACCCGCCGCAGGAATTTGCGGGGCGTAAGGTTGTGAAGACAACAGATTATGAGAAAACCGGGGAGACGGGACTTCCGCGCGCGAATGTCCTGATTTACAGTCTTGAGGATGGGGCGACTGTGGTCGTGCGTCCCTCCGGAACAGAGCCGAAGATCAAGACCTATTTTACGACGCTTGGAAAGGATCTTGCGGAGGCCAAGGAGGAGAAAGATGCGCTTGCAGAGGCGCTGAAGCCGATGCTTGCCTGAGAAGAGAGCTCTTGGTATTTGTGACAGTAGAATAAGCGGTATTCCGCCTCAAAAAGATGCTTTTGTGCAATGCCACCAGAGCGGCTTTTAAATTGCACAGAATTATGCGGATAAACATAAAAATAAATGTGAAAAAAGCTAAAAAAATAATTGAAAATTGATTGACAGACGAAAAACGGTTTGCTATACTCGCAATGTGATTTGAGTGGACTCTGATTCGCGTATCGGCAGATCGTGCGGTTCCATCCATGCTCTGTAGGTATGCGTATTTTTTTGCACCGAATCACCGAACATTTTTTTATATTTTTATGGAGGCACAACAAATGCACAACGGAACAGTTAAGTGGTTTAATGCAACTAAGGGATACGGCTTCATCACGGACGATGCTGATAAGAGCGAGATCTTCGTTCACTTCTCCGGAATCAATTCCGATGGATACAAGACACTCGAGGATGGCCAGAAGGTTACCTTCGATGTCGCAGATGGCAACAGAGGTCCGCAGGCCGTTAACGTTACCGCTGTTCAGTAATCATATACCGCAAAAGGATACGGAATCTTTGAAATAAGAATCGATGGAACGAGGAGAGCTGCCGGATGGCGGCTCTCTTTTTGTGCGGCAGGCCGCGCAACTGTCTGTTAAAATCCGGAAAACTGTGGTACGATGAGCGTATATCTATCAGAGCTTTGCATATGCATCTTATCTCAGGAGGAGCTTGAAATGCAGGAATACAGACCCGTAAAAGAAGGAAAAGTGCGCGAAATCTATGATATCGGCGGAGAACTCATCATGGTCGCGACAGACCGTATCTCCGCCTTTGACGTGATTTTGAAAAACAGGATCACCAAAAAAGGTGCGGTGCTCACCCAGATGTCACGCTTCTGGTTTGACTTCACCGGGGACATCGTTCCGAATCATATGATCAGCATCGACGGGAAGGATATGCCGGAGTATTTCCGCCAGCCGGAGTTTACGGGCAACAGCATGCTGTGCAGAAAGCTGACCATGCTGCCGATCGAGTGTATTGTCCGCGGCTATATCACAGGCAGCGGCTGGGAGAGCTACAAAAGGGAGGGAACCGTCTGCGGCATTGGCCTCCCTGCGGGGCTTAAGGAGTGCGATAAGCTCCCCGAGCCGATCTTCACCCCGAGCACCAAGGCTGAGATCGGAGATCACGACGAGAATATCAGCTTTGAGCAGAGCGTCGCGGTGCTCGAGAAGGAGTTCCCCGGAAAGGGACAGCAATACGCGGAGCAGATCCGGGACTACACCATAGCTCTGTACAAAAAGTGTGCGGACTACGCGCTGACGAAGGGCATCATCATTGCGGATACAAAGTTTGAGTTCGGCATCAATGAGCGCGGCGAGGTGATACTTGCGGACGAGATGCTGACCCCAGATTCCAGTCGTTTCTGGCCGCTGGAGGGCTATGCGCCCGGGCGCAGCCAGCCCTCCTTTGACAAGCAGTTTGTCCGCGACTGGCTCAAGGCGCATCCGGACAGCGATTATCTGCTGCCTGATGAGGTGATAGAGAAGACAATAGCAAAATATAAGGAAGCATATTTTATGCTGACCGGAAAGGAGATTGTCTGAGACACGCTCCGCATGGAGCATGTTTCAGCTGTTATGGACTGTAATCAATCAGGAAAAAATGCATTTACCTTTCGCCCGTTACTGGCAAAGGATCTGGAGCACTATGCGAAGTTCTATAATCTTCGCCCCAACAAGACTGCGGATTCCGTGCCGCTTGAGAGCTTCCTGTGGAAGGATTATTTCCATGCGCGGGCGGCTGTGACCTGCAGGAACGGAGAGCAGGTGGGCCTGCTGTGGCTCTATGGGACGGAAAAGGAGCCCTTTGCGGCGATGCCGCTCTGCTCGGACGAAAATCTGGATTTCTGCTTTTACGAGATGGAGAGCTATTTCAATGAGGTGCTGAGAAAGCCGCTTGTGATAAAGCTTGCAGATGAAGAGGCGGTTCGGGTTCTGAATCTGAAGCCGGAGAAATATCTCGTCAGAGAAGAGGCGGATGCGAAGGATTATCTCTATGAGGGGGAGGCGCTGCGCACGCTTGCGGGCAAGAAGCTGCATAAGAAAAAGAACCACTACAACAGCTTTATAAAGACCTATGGGGAGCGCTATGAGTACCGCACTTTGACGCCGGCATATCGCGATCAGATCTTTCGTTTTCTGGATCGCTGGCGCGAGACCAAGGGTATGGAGGTGGAGAAGCATCTGGATCCCGAGGTGGAAGGGATTCATGAGATACTGAAGAATCTGGAGATTCTTCCGATCCGCATGGGCGGTGTCTTTATCGACGGTGAGCTGGAGGCCTTCTCCATGGCGAGCTATAATGCCGCGGAGGACATGGCGGTGGTGCACATCGAGAAGGCAAATCCCGAGATCAACGGGCTGTATCAGGTTATTAACCGCGATTTTTTGAATCATGAATTTCCGGCGGTTGGGCTGATCAATCGTGAGGACGATCTGGGGCTTGAAGGACTGCGCCAGGCAAAGCTCAGCTACTATCCCAGCAGCTATGCGCGAAAATATCTGGTGCGACAGCACTGGAAGCCCTGATCCGGCATATGATACCCCGGCGGACGGATGCGTCTGTCGGGGTTTGCGCTATAGGGAAAGATAAGTTTCCACAGAACAAAGCTTCAGAGATGCGAAGAAGCAGCAAATGACAATGCAGGCAGGGCCTGCGCGAATCTGTGAGAGGCACCGGGCTGAGGCGGGGCCTCGGGAGTGGAAAGCAGGCGGAAGAGGTACGAGAGATGGAGATACGAAGGCTGGAGGGAGCAGAGAAGCTGCTCACAAGACCGCTGTATGAGGAGGCTTTTCCGGAGGATACGCCTCCGCTGGTAGACTACTACTATCAGTGGAAGATGGCGGAGAATGAGGTCTGGGCAGCGCTGGATCAGGGGCGAGTGGTTGGAATGCTCTGCCTGAATCCCTACCGTGTGATGCTGCGTGGGCGGGAATATGTGCTCTCCTATATCGTGGCGGTCGCGACGGCAGGGACGCATCGGCGGCAGGGCGTGATGCGCGCGGTTCTCTCTGCTGCACTCCGGGCGGAGCGCGCGAAGGGAAGACCGTTTACCTTTTTAAAGCCGGCCAATGTCGCCTACTATGAGCCCTTTCAGTTTGCTCTGGCTTCAGGGCGAAGGCACAGACGCCTGCGCGCCGATTTGCGCCTTTTTACGCGGCCGCTGCATTCGGATGATGTGGAAGCATTGGCGTTTATGAACCGCATTCTGGAGGAGAGCTACGACATTTACTGCTTTCGGGACAGAGCCTATATGGACTGCCTGTTGGCGGAGCTTTCTGCCGGGAGCGGAAGTGCAGAGCGCATTTGCCTCATAGAGAGTGGGGAGCTTGCCGGCATCAGGGTGCGGGATCTCCCGGAATTTGCGGATGAGGACTGCCGCCTCATCTCGGAGGAACGCTATACGGAGCCCGCGCGGGATGCATCGGGTGTACTGCGCCCGGATACGCCCTTTATTATGCTGCGCGTGCTGGATCTGCCGGAGCTTTTACGGAATGTTTTTCTGCGGAGGGATGTCGCCGCAGAGCAGAGAGAGCACTGTTTTTACTTTGCAGACCCCCTGCTGCCGGAAAATGATGGTGTGTGGCGCTGGACGCTGACCCATCAGGGCTCAAGGCTCTGCCGGGCGGAGGGGATATCCCCGGAGGGGCTGTTTTGCTTCACGCCGGAGCTTGTGACGCGCTGGCTCTTTCGCTATGGCGCCGCACAGGAGCTTCCGGCGTGGTGCGCGGAGCTGGAAGCCTTTCGCGGAGCTTACTTTGATGAGGAAACCTGAGGAAAGGAAGGTGCACGATGGCATTTGAGAGAGAAATCGATACCCTGAAACGCTGGATTGAAGAGAGCGGCAATATCGTCTTTTTCGGTGGCGCGGGCGTATCCACGGAGAGCGACATCCCCGATTTCAGAAGTCAGGACGGGCTGTACAGCCAGAGCTACCGCTATCCGCCGGAGCGTATCATCTGTCACAGCTTTTTCCTTTCAAATACAGAGGAGTTTTATCGCTTCTACAGAGATCGCATGATATATCCGGATGCGCGGCCGAACCGCGCACATCTGGCGCTGGCGGAGCTGGAGAGAAGCGGAAAGCTGCGAGCGGTCATCACCCAGAATATAGACGGCCTGCATCAGGCGGCGGGCAGCCGTGAGGTGCTGGAGCTGCACGGCTCAGTGCAGAGGAACCACTGTCAGCGCTGCGGGAAGTTCTATCCGCTCTCCGCGGTGGTTTCCTCTGAGAGCACAGTTCCGCGCTGTGCATGCGGCGGCATCATAAAGCCGGATGTGGTGCTGTATGAGGAGAGCCTGGACGAGGCAGTCATGCGGCGAGCCCTGGAATATATCAGTCGGGCCGATATGCTCATCATAGGGGGGACCTCTCTCGTGGTGTACCCGGCGGCAGGTCTGGTGCGCTACTATCAGGGGAAGAGGCTGGTGCTGATTAACCGCTCCGCGACCTCGATGGACGACGAGGCGGATCTCGTGATTGGCGGCAGGATAGGGGATGTGCTCGGACGGGCTGTGTTTCGGGAGTAATCAATAAAGCGGCGGTGAGGCGCATGTTCCGCCTGAAGAAAAGCGGCGCAGCGGAGCATTCACCGCACGAGCCGAAGCTTATGGGTGAGGAATGGCGGAGCTCTGCGAGAGAGGGGAGAAGATGGATATTCGTGTCGGAGATGTGGTCAGGCTGAAGAAGCCGCATCCCTGCGGGGCCTCACAGTGGGAGGTGCTGCGGATCGGGCAGGATTTTCGCTTAAAGTGTCTGGGCTGCGGGCACCAGCTCATGGTGAAGCGCAGCCTGGTGGAGAAGAATCTCAGGGAGCTCATGCGTCCCGGAGAGGTGGAAGTGCAGCTGCCCGGGACAGAGGGCGCTGTGTGCGCTTCTTCCCGTCTGAAGGGCCGGAGCTGAGAGTGCTTGGTTGAGAAGAAGAAAGAAATGCAGCAAAACTGTGTACAGGCCCTTGCAAATGCTGAACTTATCGGGTAGAATATATTACCGTGACACATTTTCCTTGCTTCCGGCACTGAACCCGGAGGCCAGAGACCAAAAGGAGGACAAGAGCAGATGAACAAATACGAATTAACGCTTGTTCTGAACGGAAAGCTCGAGGAAGACGCGAAAGCGGCGGCGCTGGAGAAGGTGCAGGGCTACATCACCCGATTCAACGGAGCTGTTGTGAACGTCGATGACTGGGGTAAGAAGAGATTTGCCTACGACATCCAGAAGATGAAAGAGGGCTTCTATTACTTCATCAAGTTCGAGACTGAAGATTCGGCCTGCGCGAATGAGCTGGAATCCAGACTTCGCATCTATGAGCCGGTCGTCAGGTATCTGATCGTTGCAGACGAAGCTGAATAATCAGAAAGAGTGAGAGTATGAACAGAGTCATTTTGATGGGCAGACTGACCAGAGATCCCGAAGTCAGATATTCCAGCGGCGAGCGCTCCATGGCAATTGCGCGCTATACTCTGGCCGTGGACAGAAGAGGCCGGAGGAATCAGGGCGGAGACCAGCAGACGGCGGATTTCATCCCCTGCGTTGCCTTCGACAGATCGGGCGAGTTTGCGGAGCGCTATTTCCGTCAGGGCATGCGCGTCCTCGTCTCCGGTCGTATACAGACCGGCAGCTATACCAACCGAGATGGACAGAAAGTTTATACGACAGAGGTCATCGTAGATGACCAGGAGTTTGCTGACAGCAAGGGTGCCGGAGCACCGGCGGGCGGCGCGCCTTCCAGTTACGGAGGCGGGCAGACGGGCGGTTACGCGGGAAGCGAGAAGCCGAGCCCCCAGAGTGCGAGCACCGAGGGATTTATGAATATCCCGGACGGAGTCGAGGACGAAGGACTTCCGTTCAACTAAACTGATTGAAGGGGGACAAGATCATGGCTTTTACCAAGAGTGAAAGACCCGATGGCCAGAGAAGCAGAAGACCGGGCGGGATGCGCAGAAGAAGAAAAGTCTGTGTGTTCTGCGCGCAGAATGCGAAGCCGATTGACTATAAGGATGTCGCTACACTGAAGAAATATATTTCCGAGAGAGGAAAGATTCTTCCGCGCCGCATCACCGGCAACTGCGCCAGACATCAGAGAGCGCTGACCGTTGCGATCAAGAGAGCACGTCACATCGCGCTGCTTCCGTACCAGGTAGATTGATCTGCCTGCATATGGCGGGAAAAGAATAGAGACAAGAAAAAAGAAGCTCGTCTGAGCTTCTTTTTTTGACGGACAAACAGTGTTTCAACTGTTTCGCGATAGCCCCTTACTCGCTCGATAAATATGCAAAAATCAGAAATCTTCAAAATCAGGACCGCCGGGCTCTATATCAGGAGCTGTGGGGTGCGGGGCGGGGGCAATGGTGGCGGAAACACTGGGTCCATCGTCGCGATGCTCCTCTGGGGGCGGATTGATGTAGTCCGGATCGTCGTAGATCTCGCTGGTTCTGTGCTCTGTCGGCGCTGCCGCGGCAGAGACCTCCGCTGTGGTAGAGGGGTGCCTGGGCGAGACGCCCGGGCCGCCGTCTACGCCGGTGATTGGCTCATAGTCATAGTCCGGGGGCAACTCCTCAGGAAGCGTATCTTCCTCGCTTGAGGCGCTTTCGGGGAGCGTATCCTCCTCCCGCCAGCGGTAGGCGTTCGGATCGTATTCGCTGGTTCCGTTGACCGCCTCATAGGCAGACTTTGCAGCCGGATTGACTGCGGTATTGAAGTAGTCGCGGATGCCGCTGTTATAGCTCACCTGTGCTCCGGTGTCGTAGTCTACCCATGCCTCTATGACAGAGGAGGGCTGGCGCCAGTCCTTTTCGGGGAGACCTTCATGGATCTCACTCATGATACGGTTCCAGATGCGGCCGGATACCGTGGCGCCATAGATGCCCGGCATGGCGCGGGGGGTGTCGTAGCCGATCCAGACGGCTGTGGTGTAGTAGGGAGTATAGCCGCAGAACCAGGTGTCCTTGGAGTCGTTTGCGGTGCCTGTCTTGCCGGCTGCCTGCTGACCGGAGATATCCAGCCCGCGACCGGTTCCGTAGGGCATGTCCATGGTGCCCTTCAGGACATCGGTAATCATATAGGCGGTGCCCTCGGTGTACACCTGTACCTTTTTTAAGTTGTCCTGCAGAAGTTCATCGCCGCTTCTGTCGTAGATGAGGCTGCGCAGGCAGCTGCGCTCGTCGTAGACGCCGCCATTTGCCAGTGTGGCATAGCCCTTGGCCATATCGACGACACGTGTGCCGTAGGTGAAACCGCCGATTGACACGGCAGCAGCACTGCTGTCCTTCCACGAGAGGGAGGAGAATTCCATCTTACCCAGGTAGGCAAGACCGTTTCGGATGCCGACCTTCTGCAGCAGCTGCCACGCGACGGTGTTCAGCGAGCGGTTCAGCGCCTCGCGTATGGGCAGGTAGCCGTGGTAGCGGCCCCCTGAGTTTTTGGGGCCGCCCTCGAACTCATGGTCGTCGATGACGTAGGAGGGATAGAAGTAGCCGGTCTCAAAGGCGGGCGCATAGTCCAGGAGGGGCTTGATGGAGGAGCCGGGCTGACGCTTTGCCAGAAAGCCGCGGTTATAGACATCCTCTGTACCTCTGCCGCCGACGATCGCCGTCACGGTGCCGGAAGCATTGTCCACAACGACAGCGGCGCCCTGCAGGGCGTATTTTCCGTTCTCCTGCCGCTCATCTGAGCGCGCATCCAGCGCATCGTCGAGCTGCTGCTGGGCGATTCGCTGTATGGAGGAGTCTAGAGTGGTGTAGATCTTGTAGCCGCCGGAGCGCACTGCTTCGCTCTTCTCGGCGAAGGCTTCTTTGTAGCTCGCCTGATATGCCTCGTACTCGTCCTTGGTGTCGAAGGTATATTGAAATTCAAAGCCGTCGTTCTTTAAGAGCTGCTGTGCGGCGCAGTAGATGGCGTAGCTCGTCTGATAGTTCTCCGGAACGCTCTCCTCGGCGACCGCGTAGATCTCCAGCGGTTTTGCCTGATATTCCTTCAGCTCGGCCTCGGTGAGATCCCCGCACGCATACATGCTGTTCAGGATCTCATTCCGCTTCCGGAGGGAGTTTTTGCTGTGGTTTACGGGCTCGTAGCTCGCCGGGCGGTTGCTGATTCCGACCAGCACGGCGGCCTCCCAGGGCTCCAGCTCGGCCGCGGTCTTGTTGAAATAGTAGCGGCTTGCCGCGCCGACACCGTAACAGCCGTGGGCATAGAAATTTCCGTTGCAGTAGAATTCAAGAATCTGATCCTTGCCGAATTTCTGTTCCAGCTGCGGAGCGATCAGTATTTCGGTGAGCTTTCGCTCGAGGGTGCGCTCCTGCGTCAGGTAGGTGTTTTTTATGACCTGCTGGGTGATGGTGGAGCCTCCCTGCGTCACCCGGCGGTTCTTCAGATAGGAGAGCGAGGCGCGGGCCATCGCCACCAGATCCACGCCGTTGTGCGAGTAGAAGCGGCGATCCTCCTGATCGATATAGGCCTTCTTGAGCCAGGGGCTTATCTCGTCGAAGGGAACATAAATATAGTGTCCGGTGTTGATGACGCCGACAAGCTGATTGTCCCTGTCGTAGATCTCTGTATCGGTGACAAGACGGAAATCCTCCTCACTCATGTGAGAGTAGGTCTCCAGCGCGCGCTCCTGCAGTCTGCGGAATTCTGGAAAAACCTTGACGAAAATGATGATGCCGATACTGAGAAGGAGCAGCATCAGGATGAGAAGCAAAAGCTTGAAGAAATGGACGATGGGATGGCGCCTGCTCTGTTTTCTTCTGGCTGTTCTTCTGTTTGCTGTATTGTTCATGGCTGCCTCCGGCTGTCACTTGATGAGATCACAGAGCTCAAAGCGTATCATCTTCTCAAGACCGTCGAGGGACAGCTCTACCTGATAACCGATCTTTCCTGCGGACATAATGATGGTTGGAAATCCGGCCGCGGTTTCGTGGATGACGGTGCGGAAATACTTTTTCATGCCGATGGGGGAACATCCTCCGTGGATATAGCCGGTGAGACCGAGCAGATCCTTGGATTTCAGCATCTCAACGGACTTCTCTCCCACTGCGGCGGCGGCTTTTTTCAGATCCAGCTCCTCCGGGCCGGGAATGACAAAGACATAATTGCGGCCGCTTTTTCCGACAGTGACGAGAGTCTTGAACACACGCTGGGGATCCTGCTGCAGAGAGGCTGCCACCTCAGTGGCGCTGACGGCCTCATCCGGGGAGTAGCGATGCTCCACATAACTCACTTTTTTGCCGTCCAGAAGGCGGCATACATTGGTTTTTTCGCTGTTTTTAGACATAACTGTAATATAGCATATCGGGAATTAATTGTGAAGGCGTGGGAAGCTGCGGAGATGGTGCGGAATCAGGGAATCTATGCTATAATTAATTTTATCTTTACATCCATTGCGCATTTGCGCAACAGGGGAGAAAAAGCAGATGAAAGAAGAAAAAAAGGCACAGGAGCTATTGCAGAGCTACCTTCGATGGGCGCTGATTCCGGCTGTGCTCTCTGTTGCCGCGGCCATTGCGCTGCTCCTTCCTGGCCGGCACGGACGAAGAGGGGCAGCCTTCATGCTCCTCGTCATTCTGGTGTTCTGTCTGCGGCTCTACTTCGGATCCAGAAAGCATATTCTGAGAGCTATGGTGAGCTATGCGGTCGCAACGGATGCGCTGCAGAAGCGTCTCTCGGACGATCTCGATGTGGCCTATGCGCTGATGGACCGCGGGGGCACTCTGGTCTGGCAGAACCGGGCGTGGAAGCGGCTGCTGAAGGGGCGGCGCCTGCATATGGGAAGGCTGGAGGAGCTCTTCCCGGAGCTCATGGCGACGCGGCTCACAGAGGTCGGGGAGTGCGAGGATTTTCACCTGAAGCTGGATGAGCTCCGGCTGCGCGTCCGGGTGACGCGCACAGGTGAGGCGATGGACCGCATCTTTGCAGTGTACCTCTATGACGAGACAGCGCTGCTCGCCCTTCAGGAGGAAAATGACAGCAGGCAGATGGTTGCGGGTCTTTTGTATCTCGACAACTATGAGGAGGCCATGGAGAGCGTCGATGAGGTGCGGCGCTCGCTGCTCACGGCGATGATAGACCGGAAGATCGTGCGCTGCTTTGACGCGCTGCATGCGATCATCCGGAAGCTGGAAAAGGACAAGTATTTCTTCGTGATTGAGCGGCAGTATCTCTATACGCTTCAGGAGAGTCAGTTCGATATACTGGAGCAGGTCAAGACAGTAAATATCGGAAATGAGATGCGCATCACTCTGTCAATCGGTATCGGAGACGGCGGCGAGAGCTACGATCAGTGCTATGAATTTGCGCGTCAGGCGATTGATATGGCGCTGGGGCGCGGCGGCGATCAGGCAGTGGTGAAGAACGCGGAGGGAATACGCTATTACGGCGGAAAGTCCAATTCCAAGGAGAAGACAACCCGCGTCAAAGCCAGGGTCAAGGCACACGCCTTCCGCGAGCTGCTGGAGAATAAGGACAGACTGTTTATTATGGGCCATAAGATGATGGATATCGACTCTCTGGGCTCGGCTATCGGTGTGTGGCGCATCGCACAGACCATGGAGAAGCGGGCGCACATCGTCGCCTCGGTGGTGAATTCCTCAGTTGGGCCTATGATGAAGCGGTTTACGGGCGGAGAGTACCCGGAGGATATGTTCATTTCGGAGGAAAAGGCGCTGGAGCTTCTGGATGAGGGCTCCGTGCTCGTTGTGGTCGATACGAACCGTCCCTCTATCGTGGAGGCCCCGAAGCTCCTTGAGGCGGCAAAGACCGTCGTGGTGCTGGATCATCACCGTCAGAGCCAGGACTACATAAAAAATGCGCAGCTCTCCTATGTGGAGACCTCCGCGTCCAGTGCCTGCGAGATGGTCTCGGAGATCGTGCAGTATATCTCGGATAATGTGAAGCTGCGCGCGGCGGAGGCGGATGCCATGTATGCGGGCATCGTGATCGATACGCATAACTTCATGAATCAGTCGGGGGTGCGCACCTTTGAGGCGGCGGCTTTCCTGCGCAGAAACGGCGCAGATGTGACGCGTGTGCGGAAGCTGTTCCGTGAGAAGCTTGAGGACTATCGCGCAAAGGCGGAGGCCATACACAATGCGGAGATCTACAGGGAGCACTTTGCTATAAGTATCTGTCCGTCAGAGGGACTTGAGAGTCCCACGGTGATCGGTGCGCAGGCGGCAAATGATCTCTTGGATATTGTGGGAATCAAGGCGAGCATCGTCCTGACCGAGTATGAGGAAAAAGTCTATGTCAGCGCTCGCTCGATTGATGAGGTAAATGTTCAGGTTATGCTGGAGAAGCTTGGCGGAGGCGGTCACAGAACCATCGCAGGCGCGCAGCTCCCCGGTGTCACAGCAGAAGATGCTGCCGCGAAGATACGGGCAGTGATAGATGAAATGCTTGAGAAAGGTGAGATATAAATTATGAAAATAGTACTTTTACAGGATGTGAAGTCACTCGGCAAGGCGGGCGCGCTGGTGGAGGTCTCTGAGGGGTATGCAAGAAATTTTCTGCTGCCGAAGAAGCTTGGTGCACCAGCAACGGCAGAGAATCTGAATACACTGAAACTCAAAAAGGCGAATGCCGACCGGATCGCGGCGGAACAGCTGGCGGAGGCGCAGGCCCTCGCGAAGCGGCTTGAGGCGGCAGAGGTGAAGCTTGCGATCAAGGGCGGAGAAAATGGAAAGACCTACGGCTCTGTCTCCACAAAGGAGATTGCAGAGGCGGTGAAGCAGCAGCTTTCTCTTGAAATTGACAGAAAGAAGATCGTGCTGGCGGAGCCGATCAAGAGCTTTGGAAGCTTTGAGACAGCGGTGAAACTGCATAAGGATGTGCAGGCGAAGCTGAAGGTTCAGGTAGTGGAGGCGTAATGGCCGAGGAAACTCTCTTAAAACGTGTGCTTCCGCACAATCTTGAAGCGGAGCAGTCCGTGATCGGCTCTATGCTGATGGATAAGGAGGCGGTTGCTGCGGCGCTGGATATCTGTGCCGCAGACGATTTCTACTCCAGACAGTATGCGGCTGTGTTCGAGTGCATGGGCGAGCTCTTTAATGAGGGAAAACCAATCGATCTGGTGACAGTGCAGGAGAAGCTGAAGGAGAAGGATGTTCCGCCTGAGGTTGGCAGCATTGATTTTGTGCGGAGCATCGTGGAAAATGTTCCTACCTCCGCGAATATCAAGGCCTATGCCCGCATCGTCCACGACAAGGCGGTGAAGCGCCGGCTGATCCGGGTCAATGAGGAGATCGAGAACAGCTGTTATGCGGACAGGGACGAGGTGGATGTGCTCTTGCAGGAGACGGAGGAGAAGATATTCCGGCTTCTGCAGGCAAAGGGCGCGTCGGAATTTGTTCCAATCGATCAGGTGACGATCAATGTCATGGAGAAGATTCAGGAGGCTTATATGAGCGGGGCGGCGGTGACCGGTATTCCGACGGGCTTTCTGGATCTGGACAGCAAGACAAGCGGTATGCAGCCCTCAGATTTGATTCTGATTGCGGCGCGTCCCTCCATGGGAAAGACGGCCTTTGTTCTGAATGTGGTGGAGCACGCCGCAGTGAAGAAGGGGCTCTCCTGCATGATCTTCTCTCTGGAGATGAGCAAGGAGCAGCTGGTGAATCGTATACTCTCCATGGAATCCGGGATTGATGCGCAGAAGATGCGCACCGGTTCACTGACGCCGACAGATTTTGACCAGCTGCTGGCGGCAGCGGTTCGCGTGTCGGGCAGCAGCAATCTGCTGATCGACGACACCCCCGGCATCAGCATCGGGGAGCTGCGGAGCAAGTGCAGGAAGCGCAAGCTTGAGAGCGGACTGGATCTTGTGATTATCGACTATCTGCAGCTCATGAGCGGCAGCGGGCGCTCCGGGGAGAACCGTCAACAGGAGATATCGGAGATCTCGCGAAGCTTAAAGGCACTGGCCCGTGAACTCAAGGCGCCGGTCATTGCGCTCTCGCAGCTGTCGCGCGCCTGCGAGACGCGTCCGGATCATCGTCCCATGCTCTCTGATCTCCGAGAGTCGGGGGCAATTGAGCAGGATGCCGATGTCGTGATGTTTCTGTACAGGGACGATTACTATAATAAGGATACGGAGCACCCGAATGAGGCGGAGGTCATCATTGCCAAGCAGAGAAACGGCCCGATTGGGACGGTGACGTTGCTCTGGAAGCCGGACACGACGAGATTTGTAAATATTGCGAGGTGAAGCAAAATAGTGTTCAGATGATTTTCCAAACTGCGCATAGAACGAACCGGCGCGGCAGTATGAAGACTGCCGCGCCGGTTCGTTCTCTTCAGAGAAGGGATATCTTTTTCGCACTTCTCCCAGAGTGACTGTATTCAGTTTGCGCTCGCCGCGAGCTCGTTCTGGAGCTGCCGCTCCTCCGCGGAGAGCGTTGCGGTGCCGGCTGCGACTGCCGCGGCCTTCTCCTGCTCCGCGGCGGCAGCAGCTGCGATGGCTGCCTGTGCCTCCGGAGAGGAGGGATCGGTCGGATCCCAGGTCTGCTCGCGCGGGATGGGCATCTCAATCGCATCCTTCTCCACCGGGCCCTTGTCCCATTTGTCCTCATAGATATGGACTCTAGTTCCCTTCGGGCAGTTCTGGTAGACCCAGTAGGAGTTGCCGGTCAGGAGGCGGATACAGCCGCCGGAGGCCGCATCATCGATATAGTTGTAGGTGATTGCGTCGAGCTCCAGCCTGGAGCTGTAGTACAGGATCGAGTGAATGATGAAGCCTTTGAAGAAGCGGCTTAAGTACTTGCAGTAGATATCGTCGTGCATGAACTTCACATCATACTTCACATAGGTGTTGTAATCTCCCAGCGGGGTGTCCGGCCCGCAGGTGGAGTTGAAGGTCTTGAACGGGATGATATAGCCGTTGTCCCCATCCTTCGCAAGCACATACATGGTGCGGGTCGCCTTGTTGTAATTGATCTGATAGCTGGGCTGAAGTCCCATGACGGGCTCCAGGTCCGTCACGACGCTGCCGTCAGAGTTGAAGTAGTACTTGTAGCCGTTGATATACTGCCAGCCCTGTGCGGGCGCGCTGTCGATGAAGTAGTACTGTGTGTTGTCGATAAAGCCCCAGCCGGTGTAGGGCTGGCCGTTGTGGCTTGAGTAGTGTACGCCGCTGCCGTCAAGGTATGCGCCCTCATAGGCGGAGCCGGCCATGAGATTCTTTGAGGCGTAGGGGAAGTGCTCTGTGTTGTGCCAGAAGCCCACACGGATTCCTACGATGTAGCGGTCGGAACCCATGGTGCCGGCGGTCTGGCCGTTCTTTGCCCAGTCGAGCACGGTTCCGTCGCTCAGCATGACCTTGTAGTAGATGTCGTTCAGCGTGTGTGCATAGCCCTTTGCGCGGATCTGGATGGCCTGTACCTTGGAGCCGTCCTCGTTGTAGGGGGTGAGCTCCTTTGAGGTGGCCCAGGGGCTCCAGCCGTGCGCATCGGTGTAGGTGCGGTAGTAGAGCCGCGCGACGCCGGTGTGTACCATGTAGAACTTGGAAAAGCCGCCGGCGTTAAAGAGCCCCTTGCCCGCATCGTTCGTTGCAGTGTAGTTAATCTGATTGCCGTTCTGATCCATCATTTTATAGGTCGCGATGTGCACCTGCCCGAGGATGGGGTCGGCGGGCGTGTTTCCGGTGCCGAGCGCGTCGAAGCCGGCGCCGTCAAAGATCGCCTGAAGGTCTGCGCCGCTCGCGGATTCTGCGAGCGCTACGGTGCCGGGAAGGCTGTAGTCACTGTTCACCGATCTTGTGCTGAAGCTGGAGACTGGGGAACTGCTCTCGGTCGCGGCGTCGGACTCCTCGATTGCTGTCGCGCCGATTTGCGGTGCGCCGCTCTCCTGAGATGCGCTCTCCTGCGCCGCAGGAGCCGCCGTGTCTCCGGAAACAGCAGTCTGCGGGACAGTCTGCTCGCCGGGGGCGCTCACGACTCCGTCCGCTGTGGGCGCGCTGTTGTCACGGGGCGTCAGGGAACTGGTCTCCGTGTCGCCGCGGTTCACGCGGTGCACGACGCCCGCCTGTGCCGCGGAGGGAAGGGATAAACACATGGAGGCAGAGAGCAGCAGAGCTGCCGCGCCTCGAATGGAAAGCTTCATACTATCATTACCTCCTGATAAAAGCTGATCTGTTGTCACTATAAACTCTATTGTATCATAGCACTCCTGCCGGTGAAGCGGTTCTTACAGTTTACTTACAAAGCATCCAGCAGGGGTAGCTTAAGATTCCTCTGCTTGGCGGCGAAGTCATCACGCTGTCCTTATTCCGGGTAATGCAGGCGATCGGGCGCGGGGTGCGCGAGCACCTCTTCCAGGTAGCGCTTCGCGATCCACTTCGCCATGGGGAGATTCATATCCAGATAATTACCGCAGTCGTGCGCGGACGCGCCCGGAACCTCACCCTCAAAATCCCGGACGAAGGTAAAGAGGGCGCGCACCAGCGGCAGCACCTCCTCGGAGCTCAGCTTTCCTGCAAGAAGCATATAGAAACCGGTGCGGCAGCCCATCGGGCCGAAGTAGATGGTTCGCTCCGCCCAGTCGGGGTGATTTCTCAGAAAGCTGGCCCCGAGATGCTCGATGGTGTGTATCTCTGCGGTGTTCATGACCGGCTCGCAATTCGGTCGTGTGATGCGCAGATCAAAGGTAGATATGACGGCGCCGCCGGCGTGATCCCTGCGGGAGAGGTACACGCCGGGGAGCAGCCTCAGATGATTTACGGTAAAGCTCGCTATTTTTTTCATGGGACCTCGTTTTCTGCAAAGCGGGGGCGCGAAAAGGCGCCTTCATTGACTTTTGGAACTGCCGATGCTAAAGTGTAACATTAACATAAGTAGAAACACAATTCAAGCAGGGAGAGATACAGAGCATGAAGACAGTGATAGTGACGGCGATCGGGTCATTTTCCGCGGCGGCCGTGATTCGCGGCTGCCGGGAGGCGGGCCTTCGCATCGTCGGGACGGATCTTAACGCGCCGGAGCTGCTTGCGGAGAGTGTGGAGCTGGATCGCTTTGTGCAGCTGCCGCGCTATGACGCGGGGCGCGCTTATCTGGACGGGATGCTTGCGCTCTGCAGGGAGGAGGGAGCGGCAGCCATCTTGCCGCTGACCGACGCAGAGCTGGATATCCTGAATGCAGCGAGAGAGGAGCTGCTGCCGACGGAGCTCTGGAGCCCGGCGCCCGCCGCAGTGCTCGCCGCGCGGGACAAGCGGCGCAGCAGAGAGGCGGCGGAGCGCGTGTTTGCGAAGCCGCAGTTTGCGGAGCGCTTCTCTGCAATTCCGACATTGACTTTTCAGGACGCGGAAAATGCGCCCCTCCCGCTGGTCCTGAAGCCCTTTGACGGCAGAAGCAGCGAGGGGCTCTACCGGGTGACGACGGAGGCAGAGCGTCAGGCCTGTCTTGAGGGACTGCGGGCGCAGGGCAGAGCGGAGCGCTATCTCGCACAGCCGCTGATCTCCGGATCGGTGGTCTGTGTGGATACCGTGCGGGATATGGCGGGCCACTGTATCGCACTGCCGCGGGAGGAATATCTCCGGACGCCGAACGGCGCGGGACTATCTGTCCATGTGTTTCGGGACACACTGCTTGAGGCGCTCTGCGGGGCTCTCTCCGAGGAGCTCGGAATCTGCGGCTGCGTCAATTATGAATTTATCCATGCAGAGGACGGCCGTTACTTCTTCCTGGAGTGCAATCCGCGCTTCTCCGGCGGGGTCGGCTTCAGCGCTGCGGCGGGCTGCGATATGGTGCGAATGCATCTTAATATCTGCTCCGGAGGGGCGGTGGATTCGGAGAATCCAGCGAAAGACTGCTGGATTGTCAAGAAATATATAGAAGTAGTTACGAAATAATGTTAAAATAATCTGTACTTTTATGCGCTTGAATGGAGCAACTGAATGAAAAAAATTACGAGAAGGCACGCGCTTCTGCTTCTGCTGATCGCAGTGCTTGCGCTGCTCTGCGGTCTGAAGCTCGCAGAGCGTGCCGCGCATATCAGAAAATATGAGGCGCTGTCAGAGACGGTGACACGCACAGAGGAAGAGGCCGCCCCTGTGGATCAGGCAAAGAGCGGTGTGATCGATCCGGACGCGGAGCGCATCATTGATTTTGCTGCGCTGAAGGAACGAAATGAGGACGTCGTGGCCTGGCTCTACATCCCCGGTACGGTGATCAACTATCCCATACTCTGGAAGGAGGCGGACAATGACTACTATCTCCGCCGGGATATCGACAGAACGGAGGGCTCCTACGACGGCGTCTATCTGGACGGGGACGATCTGCCGGATTTCTCAAAGCTTCAGAATCTGTTCTACGGGCATCACATGAAGAACAAGACCATGTTCACTGCGATCTGTGATTTTAAGGACGAGCGGTTCTTTCAGGAGCACAGCAGAGCATATCTCTACACGGAGGAGAAGACCTTTATCCTGCGGCCCATCGCCTGCCTCTACACGGATGCAGGTGCGGAGAAGCGCCGCATAGACTTTGCGGACCGCATGGAGTTCGACGCCTATGTGGATGCTATGACGGCGGGCTGCAGCTTTCGGGACATTCCGGCGCAGGGGGTGGACAGGCTCTTCAGCTTTGTCACCTGCTCCTATGAGTTTGACAATGCGAGAACCATACTGTACTGCTGTGAGACAGACGCCGCGGGCCATCCGGTGAAGCCGGGGGAGATCACGCCGGCGGTGCAGACGGCAGAGGGGATGAAAGGAGATATGGAGCAATGAAGGGAATCGTACTTGCCGGGGGCTCCGGCACGAGACTGTATCCGCTGACGAAGGTCACGAGCAAGCAGCTGCTTCCGGTCTATGACAAGCCGATGATCTACTATCCGCTGTCGGTGCTGATGTCTGCGGGCATACGGGAGATACTCATCATCTCCACTCCGGAGGACACGCCGCGCTTCCGGGAGCTGCTGGGAGACGGGCATCAGTTTGGGCTGGAGCTCTCCTACAAGGTGCAGCCGAGCCCGGACGGGCTGGCGCAGGCCTTCATACTGGGAGAGGAGTTCATCGGAGCGGACAGCGTCGCTATGATACTGGGAGACAATATCTTCGCGGGACACGGACTCGGCAAGCGCCTGAAGGAAGCTGCGGCGCGGGAGCGCGGTGCGACGATATTCGGCTATTACGTGGACGATCCGGAGCGCTTCGGCATCGTGGAATTTGACCAGAACGGCAGGGCCGTCTCCATCGAGGAGAAGCCGGAGAAGCCGAAGTCCAATTACTGCGTGACGGGGCTCTACTTCTATGACAATCGCGCGGTGGAGTTTGCAAAGAGCTTAAAGCCGAGCGCCCGGGGAGAGCTGGAGATCACCGACTTAAACCGCATCTATCTGGAGCGGGGAGAGCTCGAGGTGACGCTGCTCGGGCAGGGCTTCACCTGGCTGGACACGGGCACACACGCCTCTCTGGTCGAGGCGACGAATTTTGTCTACACCATGGAGACGCATCAGCACAGGAAGCTCGCCTGCCTCGAGGAGATCGCCTATCTGAACGGCTGGATCAGCCGGGAGGCGCTGGAGGAGGCCTATGAGAGCATGAAGAAGAACGAGTACGGACGCTACTTAAGAGATGTGCTGGACGGTAAGTATCTGGTGCGCTGAGAGCGGCAGAAAGCGGTGGCGGCATGCCCCGCATGAAGCTTAAGGCGGGAGGCCGGCATCAACCGCGTCCTGACATGCAGAGCGGCGGCAGGAAACAGGGATTGCACTATCAAGAAAAGCAGAGGAAAAACAGATGAAAATAATCGTGACGGGCGGCGCGGGCTTTATCGGGAGCAATTTCGTGCAGTATGAGGTGAATAAATATCCGGAGGACGAGATCATCAACCTCGATCTTCTGACCTACGCGGGGAATCTGGAGAGCGTGAAGCCGGTGGAGGACAGGCCGAACTACCGCTTTGTCCGGGGAGATATCGCGGACCGGGATTTTATTTTTGCGCTCTTTGAGAAGGAGAGGCCGGATATTGTGGTGAATTTTGCGGCGGAATCCCATGTGGATCGCTCGATCACGGATCCGGAGATCTTTGTGCGCACAAATGTCGTCGGAACCACAACGCTTCTCGACGCGTGCAGGAAGTACGGAATACGACGCTATCATCAGGTCTCAACGGATGAGGTGTACGGAGATCTGCCGCTGGACAGACCGGAGCTTTTCTTCACGGAAGAGACACCGATTCACACCTCCAGCCCCTACTCCAGTGCAAAGGCGAGTGCAGATCTCTTTGTGATGGCCTATCACAGAACCTACGGACTGCCGGTGACGATCAGCCGCTGCTCGAATAATTACGGGCCCTACCACTTTCCGGAGAAGCTGATTCCGCTTGTGATAAGCCGCGCGCTGAATGATGAGGAGATCCCGGTGTACGGAAACGGGGAAAATGTCCGCGACTGGCTGTATGTCACAGATCACTGCTCGGCGATAGATCTCGTGGTGCGAGAGGGAAGAGAGGGAGAGGTCTATAACATCGGAGGACACAATGAGCGCAGCAATCTGGAGGTCGTGAAGACGATCCTGAAGGCGCTCGATAAGCCGGAGAGCCTCATTCAGTATGTGAAGGACCGTCCGGGACATGATCTGCGCTACGCGATGGATCCGACGAAGATCGAGACAGAGCTTCACTGGAAGCCGGAGTATACCTTTGATACGGGGATCCCGGTCACAATTCAGTGGTATCTCGACCACAAGGACTGGTGGGAGCATATCGTGAACGGAGAATACCGGTCTTATTTTGATAAGATGTACGGCGACAGACTGTGAGTGTGTGAGAGTCGGGAGGGGTTTGATGAAGGTATTTGTGACAGGTGTCGCAGGGCAGCTGGGACATGATGTGATGAATGAGCTCGCAGAGCGGGGCTTTGAGGCGGTCGGCTCCGATCTCGCGCCGGAGTACAGCGGGATACAGGACGGGACGGCAGTGACCTTTCTTCCGTATGTCTCTCTGGATATCACAGATGAGACAGCGGTGATGGCCGTGCTCGGAGAGCAGAGGCCCGACGCGATCGTGCACTGTGCGGCGTGGACTGCGGTGGACGCTGCGGAGGATGAGGACAAGAAGGACAGGGTCTACGAGATCAATGCGGGCGGCACGGAGCATATCGCCCGTGCGTGCAGGCTGCTCGGCTGCAAGATGATCTACATCAGCACGGACTATGTCTTCAACGGGAAGGGCACTGCGCCCTGGGAGCCGGATTGCAGAGACTTCTCTCCGCTCAGCACCTATGGCAGGAGCAAGCTGGACGGGGAGCTCGCGGTCAGCGGTCTACTGGAGAAATATTTTATTGTCCGCATCGCTTGGGTTTTCGGCGTAAATGGGAAGAATTTCATCCGCACCATGCTCTCGGTCGGAAAGAATCACGACACGGTGCGCGTGGTCTCGGATCAGATCGGAACGCCGACCTATACGCTGGATCTCGCGCGGCTTCTGGTCGATATGCTGGAGACCGAGAAGTATGGCTGCTACCACGTCACAAACGAGGGCGCTTATATCTCCTGGTATGACTTTACCTGCGAGATTTACCGTCAGGCGGGGCTTCAGACGAAGGTCGTGCCGGTGACGACAGAGGAGTACGGCCTCTCGAAGGCTGCAAGGCCGGAGAACAGCAGACTGGATCGCTCCAAGCTGGTCAGGGAGGGCTTCACGCCGCTTCCGGACTGGAAGGACGCGCTGCGCCGGTATCTGGAAATTTTAAGAGCAAATGGAGAAATTTAATGGGTAAATATTTTGGGACGGACGGCTTCCGCGGGGAGGCAAATGTGACGCTCACGCCGCGCCATGCATTTCTGGTGGGAAGGTTTCTGGGCTGGTACTACGGACAGAAGCCGAAGGGCGAGCGCTGCTGCGTCGCGATCGGCAAGGACACGCGGCGCTCCAGCTACATGCTGGAGGATGCGCTGTCTGCGGGTCTCACGGCGAGCGGCGCAGATGTGTATCTGCTGCATGTGACGCCGACCCCGAGCGTGGCCTATGTTGTGCGGACGGAGGATTTCGACTGCGGCATCATGATCAGCGCGAGCCACAATCCCTTCTACGACAACGGAATCAAGCTGATCAACGGCAGCGGAGAGAAGATGGAGGAGTCTGTGATCCGGGAGATCGAGGCCTGGATCGACGGCACGCCGGCGGAGCTGCCGCTCGCAAGGCGGGACGGAATCGGCCGTACCGTCGATTTCTCCGCGGGTCGGAACCGCTATATCGGCCATCTCATCGCACTCGCAACGCGCTCATTTAAGAATAAGAGGATTGCGCTGGACTGCGCAAACGGCTCCGCGTCCTCCATTGCAAAGCATGTCTTTGACGCGCTCGGCGCGCAGACTGTGGTGATCCACGATGAGCCCAACGGCACGAACATCAATCAGAACTGCGGTTCCACCCATATGGAGGAGCTCATTGAACTTGTGAAGCGGGAGCACTGCGATGTCGGCTTTGCCTTTGACGGCGATGCGGATCGCTGCCTCGCAGTGGACGATCTGGGACGCGAGGTCAATGGCGATCTGATACTCTACGTCTGCGGAAAGTACATGAAGCAGTGCGGAGAGCTCGCAAACAACAAGGTGGTCACGACGGTGATGTCGAATTTCGGTCTCTACAAGGCCTTTGACCGCGCAGGCATCGCCTATGAGAAGACGCAGGTCGGAGACAAGTATGTCTACGAGAATATGCAGGCGCAGGGCAACCGCCTGGGAGGCGAGCAGTCCGGACACATTATTTTCTCCAAGTATGAGACGACGGGAGACGGTATGGTCACGGCGCTGAAGCTTATGGAGGTGCTGCTGGAGCTGAAACAGCCGCTCTCAAAGCTTGTGTCGGAGGTGCATATCTACCCGCAGCTTTTGAAGAATGTGCGTGTCGCGGACAAGGAGGCGGCACAACAGCATCCGGAGGTGCTGAAGGCGGTTGCTGCGGCGGAGCAGAGGCTCGGCGGCGACGGACGCATACTGCTTCGCGCGAGCGGGACTGAGCCGCTGGTGCGCGTGATGGCAGAGGCGGCGACAGATCAGCTGTGCTCTGAGAGCGTCGCATCCATCATTGCGGTGATGGAGCGCGAGGGCCTTGTCACAGCGGACTGAAGGAGATCAGAATGTATCACATCGAGAGATATAGGAGGAACCCGGTCGTAGACTATCCGGAGCGCAGCTGGCCGGACCGGGAGATCGGAAAGGCGCCGGTCTGGTGCTCTGTGGATCTCCGCGACGGAAACCAGGCGCTGGTCGAGCCCATGGTTGTCGAGGAGAAGATGGAGATGTTCAAGCTCCTCCTAAAGCTTGGCTTCAAGGAGATAGAGATCGGCTTTCCGGCTGCGTCACAGCTGGAATTTGACTTCCTGCGTCAGCTCGCCTTCCGGAAGATGATACCTGAGGATGTCCACGTGCAGGTGCTGACGCAGTGCCGTGAGCATCTGATACGGCGCAGCTTTGAGGCGATAGAGGGCATCGCGAATCCGATCATACATATCTATAATTCTACAAACACGCTTCAGCGCGACGTCGTGTTCCATGCCTCCCGCGAGGAGATCAGACAGATCGCGGTGGACGGCGTTCGCATGGTGAAGCGCTACATGAAGGAGTTCGGGCGGAGCGACATCATCCTCGAGTACTCCCCTGAGAGCTTCATGGGGACGGAGCTTGACTTCTCTCTGGAGGTCTGCGAGGCGGTGCTCGATACCTGGGGCATGGCCACGCCGGAGCGTAAAGTGATTCTGAATCTGCCGCTGACGGTGGAGATGAACACACCGAACGTCTATGCCGATCAGGTAGAGTGGATGATACGAAACCTGAAGCAGAGAGAGTCCGTGATTGTCAGCGTGCATCCGCACAACGACAGGGGTACGGGCGTCGCGGCGACGGAGCTCTCCATCCTTGCGGGGGCGGACCGCGTGGAGGGGACGCTCTTCGGAAACGGGGAGCGCACCGGAAATGTGGACATCCTGACGGTCGCCTACAATATGTTCTCACAGGGGATAGACCCGGGGCTGAATCTCTCCAACGAGCAGGAGATCGCAGAGGTCTATGAGCGCTGCACGAAGATGAAGATACCGCCGCGTCATCCCTATGCGGGCGAGCTGGTATTCACCGCTTTTTCGGGCTCGCATCAGGACGCGATCAATAAGGGCATTCAGGCCATGCGGGATCGAAACAGTGCCTACTGGGCGGTACCCTATCTGCCCATAGATCCGAGTGATATCGGGCGGAGGTATCAGCCGGTGGTCCGGATCAACTCGCAGTCCGGAAAGGGCGGCGTCGCCTTCATCATGGATACCTTTTACGGCTTTCATCTCCCGAAGGGCATGCACAAGGAGTTCGCGGATATCATCCAGCGCATCTCCGAGCAGCAGGGCGAGGTGGCGCCGGAGCAGATATTCTCCGAATTCCATCGGCATTATATAGACTGCAAGGAGCCGATGCACTTCAGAAAGTGTCAGATCACAGATACGGAGCTGGAGGACGGAAGCTTTGCGACTCTGGCCAAGTGCAGCTTTACAGATCACGGCGAGGAGCGTCGCTTTGAGGGCGTCGGAAACGGCCCGATCGATGCAGTGCGCCACGGAATCGAGACTGCGCTCGGCATAGAGATAAGGGTTCTGGACTACTCCGAACACGCGCTGCGGCAGGGATCGAATGCGCAGGCGGCCTCCTATATCCACATTTTGGATATGGAGAGCGGCAGAACCACCTACGGCGTCGGGATTTCGAGCAATATCACGAGAGCCTCTCTGCGGGGGGTCTTCTCCGCGGTGAACCGTCTGTTCTATGCGAAGGAGCAGGACGGGGAGCATCCGGAGGAAGCGCATGAAGAGAAATAAACGCGTTGGTTCTTTATAAAAGGTGATGCGCAGCCCGAAGCCGCGCCGGCTGAGCCGGATCGGAGCCGGGCTGCGCGCGTGCGTCAGAGCAGGAAAGGAAGCCATATGAATGTCGCCTACGTCTCCAATGAAAACTATGCGAGACATCTCGCAGTTTCGCTCTGCTCCCTCTGCGACAGCAACGCGGATGCGGAGGAGCTGAATATCTATGTGATTTCAACCGGTATCGGGGAGCGCTCGAAGGAAAAGATACGGAGAACTGCGGACGCCTTCGGCCGGACGGTGGAGTTCCGGGATTTCTGGAATCTCGGGGCGCGCTTTGAGCGGTGTCCGGACACGGGAAGCTTTGATATCAGCACCATGGGGCGGCTCTTTCTGGGAGAGCTTCTGCCGGAGACGGCAGAGCGCGTGCTCTATCTGGACTGCGACACAGTGGTGCTGAAGCCGCTTGCAAGGCTCTGGGACACAAAGCTTGCGGGCTGCGTGCTCGCTGCGGTGCAGGAGCCGACCATCTATCCGGAGGTGAAGCGCTATCTCCATATGGAGGCGGAGGAGCCGTACTTCAACGCGGGGGTGCTGCTGATCGACTTAAAGCGCTGGAGAGAGGAGCGCATCACAGAGCAGCTGCTAAGCTACTACAGCGCGATCGAGGAGGAGAGCCTCTTCAACGATCAGGATGCACTGAACGGCTGCCTCGCGGGGCGCATACGGAGCGTCGCGCCGAAGTGGAATTTTTTTACAAACTACCGCTATTTCCGCTACGACACGCTCTGCAGGATGCAGCCCTCCTACCGGGTACATTCGCGCGAGAGCTTTGCCTTTGCGCGGCGGAAGCCCTCGATTGTCCATTTCGCAGGGGATGAGAGACCGTGGAAGGCGGGCGCGCTGAATCACTATGGAAAGGCCTATGAAGCCTATCTTGAGATGACGCCCTTTGCGGGGACGGAGAAGGAGAGGGGCAGTGAGTGGAAGCTCCTCATGTATCACGGTATGGATCTCATCACACCGGTGCTGCCGGGACTCAGAGCGAGAATCGGCCACCATTATGTGACGAAGCTCATTCGGGAGCGCAGCGCCCGGAGAAGGGAGAGGTGAGGCCTGTGAGGACAGTCTGTGTGATAGTGAATTACAATGACGCGGACACGACGATCGCACAGATCGAGCGGATACGGGAGTACAAAAGTCTCGATGCGGTCATTGTTGTGGATAATGCCTCCACGGACGCGAGTGCGCTGCGCCTGCGCTCCATGGTGCGGGACAAGGTGATTTTCGTCACCGCAGAGAAAAACGGCGGCTACGGCGCGGGCAATAATCTCGGCATACGCTACGCCTCGGAGGTGCTGCGGGCGGAGCGTGCGCTGATCGCAAATCCGGACGCGGAGTTCACGGACGCCTGCGTCGCCGCGCTCACGGAGACGATGGAGCGCCATCCGGAGCTTGCGGCGCTCGCCCCGGTGCAGCAGAACCCATCGCTCCCTGCGGAGGCCGGCATTCCGGGCAGCCGTCAGAATGTGCTCTCCGGCGCGGCGGCCTGGCCGCTTCGTCCCTGGCTCTACGATCTGCTGGAATCGGGCCCGCTCATGCGGCGCATCTTTGCACATATCCTGCATTATCCGCGCTGGCGCTACATCGGCAGGGAGCTGGTGCATGTGGACTGCGTGCCGGGCTCTCTTCTCATGGTGGATATTGATAAATTCCGTCAGAGCGGCGGCTATGACGAGGAGATATTTCTCTATGAGGAGGAGTATGTCCTCGGCTGGAAGCTGCGCTTCCATGGCTTTCGGACCGGACTTCTTATGACGGAGCACTATCTCCACAGGCACGCGGTGAGCATAAGGCGGAGCTATCAGCGGCTTCTGGAGCGGCAGCGGCTCAGGGAGGCGGCAACCCTTCAGTATTACAGGCGCTACCTCGAGGTATCGGGAGCGCAGCTTCTCGTCACGAGACTCTTTCACGCGGTGGTGAAGCTCGAGGCGCGTTTCCTCGGCAGGTTCCTATGAGGGAGCAGGAGCTGCGGGCTGCCGTTCGAAGCCGGGCGGAAATGAATTTGTGGAGTCGCCTGCTCTTCGGCAGCGATCAGCGGATCGGGGAGAGAAATATCCTCTGGAATATGCTTGGGAGCGCCGTCTACGCACTGACCAGCATGCTGCTCGGTGCGGCGGTGACGCGCTGCCTCGGAGCGGATGCGGGCGGGATATTCTTTTTCGCCTTCTCGACCTTCGGACAGCAGATGTTTATTGTCGCCTACTTCGGGATGCGGCCTCTGCAGATCACGGATGCCGCGGGGCGTTTTAGCTTTGCGGAGTACCGGCACTTTCGCTGTCTCAGCTGCCTTGCGGCCGCTGTGCTCTCTCTGGGCTACGCCCTGATATGCACGGAGGCGGGGATGGCGCGAAGCGTTCTGCTTCTCATGGCGCTCTACAAGGTGCTGGACGGCTACGCGGACTGCTATGACTCCGAATTCCAGCGGCAGGGAAGGCTCTATCTCGCGGGAAAGAGCAATGCCTTCCGCACGCTCCTCTCCGTGCTTCTCTTTACGGGGGCGATGCTTAAGACGGGCGATCTCGTCTTAAGCTCTGCTGCGGCGGTGCTGGGGCAGGGACTCTCGCTGCTTCTGTTCTGCGTGCTGCCGCTCCGGGAATTCCGGGCAGTCTCCTTCCGGCGGCAGCGGGGCAGTGCATGGGCGCTGTTTCAGAGGAGCAGGTGGCTCTTCGTGTCCAGCTTTCTGGATCTCTACATCTTCGCGGCGTCCAAGTATGCGGTGAATCGGCATATGAGCAGCGCGGACAATGGCTACTACACCACGATATTCATTCCGACCTCGGTCATCAACCTCATGGCGAATTTCGTGATACGTCCGGTGCTGACCGGGCTCTCAGAGAAGCGGGAGCGCGGAGATCGCGCGGGCTTTCTCGGGCTCCTGCAAAAGATCGCGCTGCTCATCGCGATCTTCACGCTGCTGGGGGCCGGCGCAGCCTGGCTGCTGGGCATTCCTGTGCTCTCGCTCCTTGTGGGGGCGGAGGCAGGGGCGGCGCTCCGCCCGTACCGGGGAGCGCTGATCGAGGTGATTTTCGGCGGAGGCTTCTATGCGCTGCTGAATCTGTTATACTATGTACTGGTTATTCTTGAGGCGCAGCGGAGCATCTTCCTGATCTACGGAGGGACGACGGTCTTCGCCTGGCTCATTTCGGATGTGATGGTGCTGCGGCGGGGCATTCCCGGCGCGGCGGAGGCTTACCTCCTCACCATGCTGCTGCTCACGCTGTGCTTTCTTTTCAGTGCGGCGCAAAGACTCAGGCGTGATGAGAGGCTGAATGTAGAGGAGAGGGCATGAACAGGGAGAAGCTGCGGGTAGATGTCATCATCCCCGCCTACAGACCGGACGCGCGTTTTCTCCTGCTGATGCGGCGCCTGTTCCGCCAGAGCGTGAGGCCGCAGAAGGTCATCATCATGAACACGGAGCGGGAACTCTGGGAGCGCTCCGGTGTGGAGGCAGAGCTCAGAAAGCTGGGCGTCCTTTCGCACTGTGAGCTTCACCACATCCGGAAGGCGGAGTTCGACCACGGACACACGCGGAATCTCGGCGTGCGGTACTCGGATGCCCCCTGCTTTATCATGATGACGCAGGACGCGGTTCCGGCGGACGAGTATCTCATTGAGCGACTTCTGGAACCGCTGCTTCCGGAGAAGGCAGCTTCACCGGGGGGCGATGTGCGGAACCATAAGGAGGCCTGTGCGGCCTTGCAGGGCGCAGAGCGAGGGGGCGGCAGAGTGGCGCTCTCCTACGGGCGTCAGCTTCCGAACCGCGACGCGGACGCGATCGAGCGTCTCACGCGGGCGTATAATTACCCTGCGAAGAGTTTTACGAAGGGAATTGAGGACCTCCCGCGGCTCGGGATCAAGACCTTCTTCGCCTCAGATGTCTGTGCGGCCTATGACCGGGCGGTCTTTGACAGGCTGGGCGGCTTCACGGACCGGGCCATCTTCAATGAGGACATGATCTACGCCGCGGGGCTGCTTCGCGCAGGCTACCGCATCGCCTATGCGGCGGAGGCGCGCGTGCGTCACTCGCATAATTACAGCCCGGCTCAGCAGCTGCACCGGAACTTTGACCTGGCAGTCTCGCAGGCGGAGCATCCGGAGGTCTTCTCCGGCATCCGGAGCGAGGGCGAGGGCATACGCATGGTGCTTCGCACCGCAAAGGGGCTGTGCAGAGAGGGACATGCGGGATTGCTGCCCCGTCTTGTGCTGCTGAGCGGCGCGAAGTATCTGGGCTATCGCCTCGGAAAGAGCCACCGGGCGCTGCCGCGAAAGCTCACGCGGCGGCTCAGCATGAGCCCCGGATACTGGGACAGGAGATCAGGACAGGAGAGAGCGGATGAATGACATCCTTGTGATAATACCTGCTTACAATGAGGAGGCGAATATCGCCGGAGTCGCGGAGCGCCTCATCCGGGAGCATCCCGGGCTGGATTACCTCATTGTGAACGACGGCTCCGTGGACGGGACGCAGGAGATATGCAGACAGCGCGGGTTTCACACCCTGAATCTGCCGGTGAATCTCGGATTGGCGGGGGCCTTCCGCGCGGGGATGCGCTATGCAGACCGAAGGGGCTACCGCTACGCCGTGCAGTTCGACGGAGACGGGCAGCACCGGGCGGAGTATATCCTTCCCATGCGGGAGAAGATGGACGATGGCTACGATATCGTGATCGCATCCCGCTTTGTCACGGAGAAGAAGCCGCACTCGGCGCGCATGCTGGGAAGCCGTCTCATCTCCGCTGCGCTGCGGCTTGCTTCCGGCGCGCGGATTCAGGATCCGACCTCTGGGATGCGGATGTACAGCCGAAGGATGATAGAGCTCTTTTCGGATCACATCAACTATCCGCCGGAGCCCGACACACTTTCCTGGCTCGTGAAGAACGGGGCGCGGGTCGCGGAGATTCAGGCGGTCATGGACCTTAGAGTCGCGGGGGTGAGCTATCTCACACCCCTGAATGCGGTAAAATATATGAGCCGGACGCTGCTCTCTATCCTGTTCATACAGAGCTTTCGCAGTAAGGACAGGGACAGGACGGCGCGGAGAGAGAGTGAGGGGAGGCTATGACCTGGACACTGAGGCTGATACTGATCGTTGTTTCTCTGGCGGCCACCGCCGGAGTGACAGGGCGCATACGGAAGGCGAAAATGCAGATCGAGGACGCGGTGTTCTGGGTGCTCTTCTCCTTTCTGCTCATCCTGCTGGCGCTCTGCCCGCCGCTGCTCTACTTCTTCACCGGGCTTCTGGGCATGCAGTCTCCGGCGAATCTTCTGTTTCTGGTGATCATCGGGCTGTTGATTTTAAAGGTCTTCTCCATGAGTGTGCGGCAGTCTCTCCTTGAGGAAAAGCTCTCGACGCTCGCGCAGGAGCTGGCTCTGAAGGAGCTTGCTGAGGAGGAGAGAGAGAGCCTATGACTGAGCTGCTGCTATTTCTGCCCCTGCTGCTTGCGGGAGGCTATCACGGTCTGAATGTGCTGGATGCGGTGAGGCAGAGCGGGGACAGGCTCCCTCTGGAGCTCTACGGCTTTCTGTTGCTCATGACATTTGGCTTTGCGGGCAGACTTCTGTATCTGCTCCCGCAGCAGAGGGAGCGTATGCACCGCGTGTTTTTTGTGAGCGGCCTCTCGCTGGGGCTTCTCTTCATGTTTGCGATGCCGGGGCTCTCCGCGCCGGACGAGATGAGTCACTACAGCAGTGCCTATCGCCTCTCCTCGCGGCTGCTCGGCGCGCCGGAGCTCACAGAGGCGGGACTTCTCGCGGTGCGGGCGGGGGACTATCCGCTGGAGGATCTTAGCGGCGTGAAGACGCCGGAGATCGGGGATGATGTCGAGCCGGTGCCGGAGGTGCTGGGGAACCCGCTGCGCCTCTCGACCTATCGCGCGATCCGCGACTGGGACCGGCGCTATGCGGGCGGAGAGGAGCTCGTCTCCTCGGCGCTCCCGGACGTGCGGACTACTCCTGTGATGTACCTTCCGCAGGCGCTCGGCTTTGCGGCAGCGCGTCTCCTTAAGCTGAACGCACCGACTCTTTTGGCTCTCGGAAAGCTGATGAATCTCCTCGTCTACCTGCTGCTCACCGCGGCGGCGATACGCCTCCTTCCCTTCGGGAAGGAAGCGCTGTTCGGTGCGGCCCTGCTCCCGATGAGCCTGCACCTCGCGGGCTCGCTCTCCTATGACGCGGGGATACTCGGGACCTCCTTTCTCCTGACTGCTGAGATTCTGCATCTTCGCTATGGCGAGGCCGAGCTTAAGGGGCGGGATATGCTTCTTCTCATCCTGCTCACTGCGGCCCTCGGCCCATGCAAGATGGTGTACGCGCCACTGGTGCTGCTCTTTTGTCTCGTCCCCGCGGAGCGCTGCGGCGGGAGAAAGAAAAAGCTGCTCTGCTTCGCGGCGCTGCTTGCGGCGCTGATGCTCGCGATGCTCTTGGTGAATGCGGAGATCATCCGGGCCTATGCGTCCGCGGGACGGGAGCTGTCTGCGGCATCAGGGGCAGCGGAGGACGCTGCTCCGGCGCTGGTGGATGCGCGCGCGGGCTACACGGTGTCGGAGCTCATTCGCCGGCCGGTCTTTATAGCCCGCATGGTTCTGAACAGCTTCTCCCTGCAGAGCGGCATGCTGCTCACAGGTATGATCGGGATGCAGCTCGGCAACATGGATCCTCTGCTCGGCGCGCCCTTCTTTGCGGTGCTGCTCTACATGGGCGGGCTCCTGCTCCTCTCACTTCGGGAGGAGTGGGAGGCAGAGCGCCTGAGCCTTAAGACACGCGGCGCGTTTGCCGGCATTTCCCTCGTCGTGATCCTGCTCATCGCGGGCGCGATGCTCATCTCCTGGACTACGAGGGAGGCGGCAATGATCGAGGGCATACAGGGGCGCTATTTTCTTCCTCTGCTGCCGCTGCTGCTCGCCGCGGTGGGAACGGGGGGAATACGCCTTCGGCGGGGGCTTAAGCTCCGCGTGCTTCAGTGCTTTATCATTCTGGACAGCTACGTGGCGCTGCGCATCTTTGCGCTCGCCTGCATGAGACTGTAGGATGCAACCACACATTCACTCGCCGGGTACATCTTTTGCCCGCCGGCATGAGACTGTCGTGATATTGGAGAATATGGAAAAACTATGAGAATGATCGTTCAATTTCTGGGGGAGACCCTGAGAGCCAGGCGGCTCATCTGGGATCTCGCCAGGGCGGATTTCAGGAAGCGCTTTGTCGGCTCCTACTTCGGCGTGGTCTGGATGTTTGTGCAGCCGGTAGTCACGGTGCTCATCTACTTTATGATATTTCAGCTCGGCTTCAAGAGCGCGCCGCCGATTCCCGGCGTTCCCTATGTGCTATGGCTGGTACCCGGCATCGTCCCCTGGTTCTTCTTCAACGAGGCGCTGAATGCCGGAACCGCCTGTCTTCAGGAGTACCACTATCTCGTGAAGAAGGTAGTTTTCAACGTGGAGGTGCTGCCGGTGATCAAGCTGGTCTCCTGCGCGGTGGTTCACGCGATCTTTGTTGCGATCATGATCGGGATGTTCTTCTGCTACGGGCGGCTGCCCATGGCGACCTGGGTGCAGCTTCTGTACTATAGTTTCGCGCTCTCGGTGAACATACTGGCGGTGACGCTCTTCACGACTGCGATCAATGTCTTTTTTAAGGATATGGCGCAGATTGTGAGCATCTGCCTGCAGTTCGGGATGTGGCTCATCCCTATCATGTGGGCGCCTGAGATGTTTCCGGGCTTTCCGGCGCGGCTTCAGCAGCTGCTGAAGCTGAATCCCGTTTACTATGTCGTGACGGGCTACCGCGACAGCATGCTCGCCGGGAACTGGTTCTGGGAGCGCCCCATGCAGAGCGTCTATTACTGGGTGGTGACGCTTCTGCTTCTGTATATCGGTCTCCGGGTGTTCCGGAGGCTGCGCCCGCATTTCCCGGATGTGCTGTGAGGAAAGGAAAGTATGGATAAGGATCTGGCGATCTCCGTGCAGGAGGTCAGTAAGATATACCGGCTCTACGACCGGCCGATTGACCGGCTGAAGGAGTCGCTGAGTCTGTCGCACAAGTCGTACCACAGGGATTTCTTTGCGCTGGACAAGATCTCCTTTGAGGTGAGGAAGGGGCAGACGGTCGGCATCATTGGCACGAACGGCTCGGGCAAATCGACGATACTGAAGATCATCACCGGCGTGCTGAACCCGACCACAGGGAAGGTGGAGGTCGCGGGAAATATCTCTGCGCTTCTGGAGCTCGGCGCCGGCTTCAATTCCGACTACACCGGCATCGAGAATATCTACATGAATGGCACGATGATGGGCTTCTCGCGGCAGCAGATGGATGAGAAGATGCAGGATATTCTGGACTTTGCGGATATCGGCGACTTCGTGAACCAGCCGGTGAAGACCTACTCCTCCGGAATGTTTGTGCGTCTCGCCTTTGCGCTGGCCATCAACGTGGAGCCGGAGATACTCATCGTGGACGAGGCGCTCTCCGTCGGTGACGTCTTCTTTCAGGCGAAATGCTACCGCCGCATGGAGGAGATGATGAAGAACGGCACGACCATACTTATGGTGAGCCATGACATGGGAAGCATCATCAAGTACTGCGACAAGGTGATACTCTTAAACCGCGGGAGCTTCGTCGCGGAGGGAGAGGCCGGAAAGATGGTCGATCTCTACAAGAAGATACTGGCAAACCAGATGGACGAGCTCGCCGAGGCGCTGTCGGAGGGAGAAGAGCCACGGGGCGCAGGGGAGGGGCAGGACGCGGATCATGCCTCCCTCCCCGGGGAGCCCGCCGGAAATGAGGGTATTGGGGCGGCGGAGTGCGGAGGAAGCTCTGCTTTGCCGCAGGAGGCCAAGGCTATAGACGGCAGACGCATGCGGGATCGCATGACCCTGAATCCGGAGGTGCAGGAGTACGGGGACGGGAGAGCGGAGTTTCTGGATTTCGGGACTCTCGACCAAAACGGCAGCGTGACAAACCTCCTCCTGAAGGGGGAGATGTTCAGCATCCGCGAGCGCATCCGCTTCCATGCGGCGCTGGAGGCCCCGATCTTCACCTACACGATCCGGGATAAGAAGGGAACGGATCTGAGCGGGACGAACACGCTCTTCGAGGGGAGCGAGGTTCATTCCGTGAAGGAGGGGGATTGCTACGAGGTGGAGTTCAGGCAGAAGATGAGTCTGCAGGGCGGGGAGTATCTGCTCTCCATGAGCTGCACCGGCTTTGAGAACGGCGAGCACGTCGTGTATCACCGCCTCTACAATGTGGCGAGTCTCACCGTAATCTCCAACAAGAACACAGTGGGCGTTTACGACATGGATTCCCAGGTCGCACTGAAATATACGCCCGCGGAAAGCAGTGAAGCATGAGCGAGAGAACAGCAGAATTACGAAGACTCTATGAGCACTTTGGAGGCGATACGGGGAGGCTGCTTTCAGAGTATCCGGAGCTCTCGAATCTCTGCGTCTTTTCTGACCGGAGAGAGGGCCTTCTGGAGTGGTTTTCATTCCGGGCGCACGCCTCGCTCCTAAGCGTGGGCAGCGGCCTGGGCGCGCTGCTGCCGCTGTACTTAAGACGGGGACTCTCCGTCACGCTTCTGGACAGCGACAGGGAGGCGCTGGAGTTCAGTCTCCTCCGGGCGCAGAATAAAGGTGGAGAGAGCAGGGAGCAGCCCGCGGTGCGGACCCTCTGCGGCACGATTTCAGAGCTCCCGGACACAGCGCGCTACGACTATATCATCTTTGACGGGACGCTTCACAGAGAGGACAGCGCGGCAGTGGAGCGCGCGAAGCAGCTGCTCACGCCGGAGGGGGTGCTCATTGTCGCCGTGGACAATGCCTACGGCGTCCGCGCCTTCACGGGTGCAGAGACGGAGGAGAACGCCATGGGGCGGGAGAGCCTCTGCCGCCTGCTCTCCGCGGGAGAGCGCGGCGCTGTGAGCTGCTACTATCCGGAGCCGCTCCGCACCCTGCCGAATGAGCTCTACTCTGAGCGACGTCTCCCAGGGGAGGGCGAGCTGTCCCGCGTGATTCCCGCCTACGGTTTTCCGCTCTACACGGCGATCAATCCAGGTGAGAAGTACGACGCCATATGCAGGGAGGGGCTGTTCCCACAGTTTGCGGATGCCTATCTCTGCTTCTGGCAGCGGGAGGACGCAGCCGGAGCCCGCTTCGCGGATACGGCGATCTATGTGAAGTACAACCGGAACCGGAGAGCAGAGTATCAGCTGAAGACTGTGATCCGCGAGGACGGGGGCAGGCGCTGGGTGGAGAAGGTGGCGCTCTCTGAGGCCGGACGGCAGCATATTCAGGATTTCCGGAGGCGGAGAGAGCTTCTGCTCTCGGAGGGCAGCGGCATTCGCTACGCGGAGGCAGAGCTCTCGGAGGACGGCATGTGCGCGCGCTTCCCGTGGGTGGAGGGCGAGAGCCTCACGGCGCTTCTGCTCCGGGAGATCCACAGCGGCAGAGCTGTGACAGAGGTGCTTTCCGAGGCGCTGCAGCGTGTGCTCGGTGCGGGGGAGGTTCATAACCTCGATTCCATCTTTGACAATTTTCTGGTGCAGGAGAGAGCGGAAGGCATCGCGGAGGCAGAGCTGAGCGGCATCGACTACGAATGGGTGTCGGAGACGCCCGTGGAGCGGGGCTTTGTCCGCTACCGCGCGCTGCGCGCATTCTATGAGTCCCAGCGGGAGAGTCTGAAGCTCCCGGAGAAGGAGGTCTTTTTCCGGAGCTTTGGAACAGACGCGGCAGAGCTCAAGCGCTTTGAGGAGCAGGAGGCAGCGTTTCAGAGGCGCATCGCCGGAGAGGAGCAGGCGGTCTATCTGGATCGCTTTGTCTCGGAGCTCCGGAGCCGGGAGACCATTGAAACGACCGAGCGCGATCTGAGGATTGCGAATGAGCGGCTCTCCGGCTTCCGCGCGGAGCTGAAGGAGAAGGATGCCGCGATACGGAAGATGACGGAGGTGAAGCGTCTCACGGACAATCATGTCACGAATCTTGAGATCATGATTTCGGATCTCCGGCGGGAGGCACAGGCCGCTGGCGAGCTGATGCGCTATCTTGGCAGGCACCAGACTCTTCTGTCCCGCATCCGCAGAAGGCTCGGAGACAGCTTCAACGCAAGGTATCCGCGCGGCTCAAGAGAGCGGAAGCGTCTTGCCTATCGGAAGCAGGCACTGCTGCATCCCATCCGGCACTACCGGCTCACATCCACGGAGGAGGGGCGAAACCTCATAGAGGGAGATTTTGCGATCGGCGACATTTACCGCGAGCACGGACGGCTGCACTTTCCGCACCAGGACGCACCGCTGGTGAGCATTGTCATCCCCTGCTACAACCAGATCGAATACACCTACGCCTGCCTGCTCTCGATTCTTCAGCATACGCAGGGGATCCCGTATGAGATCATCATCGCGGATGATGTCTCCACGGACGAGACGCGACATCTGGAGCGCTTTGCCGGGGGACTCATCATCAGCCGCAACAGCGTGAATCAGGGCTTTCTGCGGAACTGCAATCAGGCCGCTGCAAAGGCGCGCGGGGAGTATATTTTCTTCCTGAACAATGACACGAAGGTCACGGAGGGGTGGCTCGACTGGCTTTTGAAGCTCATTCAGTCGGATGCGCGCATCGGCATGGTCGGCTCGAAGCTCGTCTACCCGGACGGGAGACTTCAGGAGGCGGGCGGCATCATATGGAGCGACGCCTCCGGCTGGAATTACGGGCGGCTTCAGGATCCGGACGCGCCGGAGTATAACTACGTGAAGGATGTCGACTATATGTCCGGGGCGGCCATACTCATACGGCGCCCGCTCTGGGAGGAGATCGGCGGCTTTGATGAGCGCTATGCGCCTGCCTACTGTGAGGACAGCGATCTCGCCTTCGAGGTGCGGCGTCACGGCTACCGCGTGGTCTATCAGCCGAAGTCCGTGGTGATCCACTTCGAGGGAGTGTCCAACGGCACGGATGTGCAGGGCACGGGTCTGAAGCGCTACCAGATCGAGAACACAGAAAAGCTGAAGGAGAAGTGGAAGGAGGAGCTGCAGCAGCAGTTTGAGAATATCGGCAGCCCGGATCCCTTCCGGGCGAGAGAGCGAAGCCGCGGGAAGAAGATTGTCCTTGTCGTGGATCACTATGTGCCGACCTTTGACCGGGATGCGGGCTCCCGCACGACCTGGCAGTATCTCCAGATGCTGGTGAAGCAGGGCTTTCAGGTGAAGTTTCTCGGCGACAATTTCGCGCACGAGGAGCCCTATACCACGGCGCTGCAGCAGCTCGGCATCGAGGTGCTCTACGGACAGGAGATGCAGGTGGGTATCTGGGAGTGGATTGAGCGGCATGAGAGGGATATTCACCTCGTGTACCTGAACCGCCCGCACATCGCGTCAAAGTATATTGACTTCATTCAGTCGCGCACAGGGCTCAAGGTGCTCTACTACGGGCACGATCTGCACTTTCTGCGGGAGCGGAGAGAGTATGAGCTCACCGGAGATCCGGAGAAGAGAGAGTCCTCGGACTACTGGAAGTCAGTGGAGCTCTCGCTCATGCACAAGGCGGATATGTCCTTCTACCCCTCGGAGGTGGAGTGTGAGGCGATCCGCAGGCTAGACCCGGGGATTCGGGTGAAGGCGCTGACCGCCTATCTCTGGGACAGCTTCCCGGAGGATATAGAGACGGACTATGAGAGGCGCGAGGGCCTGCTCTTCGTGGGTGGCTTTGCGCATCCGCCGAATGCGGATGCGGTGCTCTGGTTTCTGGATGAGGTCTGGCCGAAGCTTCAGGGCGGGAAGAAGCTGAATTTTTATATCGTCGGGTCAAAGGCCCCGGAGGAGATCTCCGCGCGCCACGATCCGGAGCACGGTGTTCATGTGCTGGGCTTTGTCTCCGACGAGGAGCTGCGTTCACTCTATAACCGCTGCCGTCTGGTGGTGGTTCCGCTCCGCTATGGCGCGGGGGTGAAGGGAAAGGTGATAGAGGCGCTCTACTACGGCGCAGCTGTGGTGACGAGCTCCGTCGGCGCAGAGGGGATTCCGGGAGCAGAGGAGGTGATGTGCATCGCAGATCACGCCGACGCGCTCGCGGAGGCGATACGCTCCCTCTACCCGGACAGCGCTGCGCTGCGCGCCCTCTCTCTGCGGGCGCAGCTGTACGTGCGGGAGCACAACAGCATGGAGGCGGCGTGGAAAGTTGTGGCGGAGGATTTTCTGAGCTGAGTATTGAATGCGGAGCCGGGAGAGGCGGTGTGACCGTCATTCCGTGTGGCACGCCTCTCACAGAATCTGCTCCTGCCGGGACAGAAAGCCGGAGCTTCGCAGTGCGGGAGACTCTCTTTCTGCGTCTTCCTGCGGGTTGGAAAACTTTGCGCGGAAAGCACTTGCGAAAACAGCGCATTTGCGGTACAATCGGATTCGTTGAAGCGATCTTTAAGATCGCTTCTTACGGGGGCGTAGCTCAGCTGGGAGAGCACCACGTTCGCAACGTGGGGGTCATGGGTTCGAATCCCACCGTCTCCAGCAAAGCAATATAATCCGAACCTTTATCCAATCGGAAACGGGTTCGGATTTATTGTTTATTTCGAAGAAATTGAAGATTGGTAAACGCAAAAACGGGAGGCTGCCGCGCATGGCAATCCTCCCGCTGTCTTTATGCAGTGCCGCTTTTCTCAGCGCCTTTCTTCTCTTTCCATTCGGTGAAAGCCCGCTGACCTGCGTCGCTTTCGTAATACTTCTGAATGACCGGAAGAAGACTTCTTGCTAAAGATTTATATACAAACTCCGGAATTTCGGCAGTGTCGATTTCGTTTGCCTCAATGGCGTTTCTTTTATCCATTCGTTTCCTCCCTTCACGGCCTACAGGCGCGTTTTGCAGCGCGGATAAGTAAAAATATATGCCCACCGCGTTTGCAGCGCTTACAGGGCACAAAACATTTGATTTTCGACCTTTATCCCGACAGTATTTCGCCTGTCTTCTTTGGCTGAATCAGCTTTGCATTGGATGGGTAATTGAGTGTGATCAGCGCGGGCTTGTCAAGCCCCTGCTTCTTTCTGAAGATCAATCCACAAGATTCCAGTTCCCTGAATATCCGCGTCGCGCATTGTCGGCTGCGGTGCAGTTTTTTCTGTGCCTGTTCAACAGTGAAGTACAGACGTACCGTGCCGTCCGACTGATAAAGCCGTTGACCTTTGAAATACTGGCTCTGTCCAGCATGAGCGCATACAGCACCTTTGCGTCGTTTGAAAGATCCGCGAGGCTGTCCTCCATGAGAAACCGTGGAAACGGTATGTAAGATGCTGAGAGGCTTTCGACAGTAAAGCACAAAAAGTTCTCTGCCATTGTGACCTCCTATCCAATCTTATCTATCCTCGAATTGTATTGATAGATTGATGGATGACTATATTAAGAGCTAATTTATTTCTTGTTGAATTGAGTATGAATTTCATCCTCTGTGACCGTTTGGAAATCGACTGTCCTGCAATCCAATAACGGAACGGGCTGGGCAGTCAGGCTACCCACTGTCTGAAAACCCAGAGACGGAAAATCCATATGTGAAAAATCCCGATGTGGTTATAACTTGTTCTTTTGACATTGCTTCAACAGCTCCCATATCTCAGATTGCTTGGCTTTCAGATCGGCTATATCGTCCTCGTAGAAATGTCCTGTACTGTTGATGCGGCGGCATATCTGATTGATATTTGCGCCCACCTTACTGACAGCGGCGGCGAGTTTCTTTTGTTCGGTGTAATCCACCTTTATGATGTAGCCGTCAATCGCCATCTTCCGGAGATATGCTCCTCTGTTGCGGGTGCCAAGCTGCGCCATCTTGCTTTTGATTAGCTGGTTTTCATGTTCCGACACACAGAACTCAATGCGTATCGGGCGGGTGCGGTCTGCCATATAATCACTCCTTTTTGTGCTGCCTCTTACACTACAACGGACATGGATTGTAAGTTTTTGGGGGCAGCGAAAATTCTTTTTTTGAAATGAGCCTGTCACTATCCAACGGACAATTTTTGTAGGAAACTTGGTAGTCGAACTGAAAAATATCTCCCTACTTTAGAGCGGTGCCCGTAAAATAGGAAAAAATTAAAAGTCCCGATTTTTGGGGAGAGTACGGCGTGACTTCGGTCACGCCGTTTCTCTTTGCATCAATAAGCTTAGAGAAAGCTGTTATACAGCGTCCGGCAACCCCGGAGGAAATTCTGGAGGATAAACAACTGCGGGATCGGCTCTATACTGCGGTGATGGTTCTGCCCGACAAGCAAGCCAAAAGAATCTACGCAAAGTATTACCTGGGTATGAGCGCCAGGGAAATTGCTCAGGCCGAGGGCGTTGATCCCCACCGAGTGCGTGACAGTATCCATCTTGGCCTAAAAAAGTCGGCTAAATCCTTTTAACAGGCGTCCGCATTATGCCGTTTTTGTCAGTACCTATACACTTTAGCGGTTTGGCAAAATGGAACCTATTCTTATTCCATTAAATCTTCTGTGTCACTTTCAGAAGAAGAATGGGCGAAAGTTTTTGAAAAGAACGATCAGTATGAAACTATAGATGAATAACTCTGCTGAATTGACAAAATCTCAATTTACAGCACAAATCAAAATAAAACTCGGTATCCTGCTAACTGCAGTCGCATAAAACAGGATACCGGGTTTTGATTATTTATATTCTGACATCTGTCTGTGGGATTGTAGGCAGTGTCTGCAACACCATAGAACGCTACCGTAAAGGCCCGGAGGACAAGACAAAGTGGGTCGTAGATGAAGCAGCAGCATTGGTAGTCAAGCGCATTTTCAAGCTGTGCATGGAAGTGCGAGGCCCGATGCAGATAGCAAAGCTCTTGCAGGAGGAAAAGGTGCTTAATCCCACCGCTTACAAGAAGCGCGAGGGCATCAAGACACCCAGCCCGGAAACCGCTGATCCGTTGGCAGCATCTGGAACCGCCCACGGCGCAAGCGATACGTGCGCTTTCTGCCGGTTACCCGGACCAGAAAGCAGGTTCAAAATCCAATTGTTGCAAATACGTCGCCGGATTCATATTTTCCTTAGCAGAGTCTTAGTTGGTCCCCAGTTGCTGCCCGAAAATATCTCTCGCTTTAAGCGCGATGGATACTTTTTCAATAAATTCATAGTCATCTAAATTCAGCAGGTTTTTTGCCTGACCGATTCGAAATCGGACTGTATTTTCATGCTTCCCCACCTTGCCTGCCGCTCTTTTGACATCTCCATTGCATTCAAGATATACAGAAACTGTTTCCAAGAGATCTTGCTTTATTAGCGGGTCAAGAATGCTGCTGCAAAAATTCCTCAGGATTTGATGATTTTTCAGCGGCAGCAGCAACTGATAGACAGACAGCGCATCATATCCCATTGGAGATTTTCCCAATACTCCTCCTATTTCGTCCGCCGAAAGGGCCTGGCGAAATGCAGAAGAAAACTGCTTTACGCTCACCGCAGCCGAGCTGTAGCCCATGGAATGCTCTGGCGCATAATAGGAAAAAATGGGCATCATCTGCTGCAGCATACTGTTGATTTCTCTCCGCCCCTGACAAGGCAGCACAAAAAAGGCTCCTTCCAAATATTTAAATAAGGGAACTTTAAATTGTATCGCCACATCTTTCTTCAGCATTTGAAGCCGCCGATGACTCAGCCCCTGAAAGGTCGCATGCACAACGGTGTAGTCAGATTGAATATGCGGTGCAAGGTGCCGGTAAATGTTCCGCTGCTCAGCATCAGAAAGTTCTTTGCTCAGCAGGTGGAAAATTTTATTTTCCAGTAATAACTCTGATTGATCTGATATGATGAGTTCGGAAATGTCATGTATGAGCGCACCATAAGGAACTGTCCCGTCAATGTGAATAATCGGAAAATCCCGCGAATCGGCAAGTTCGATCACACTTTGTGGAAACTGCGGCAGAAACTCATTCAGCGCAATGCAACAAGCACTTCCCATCTGAATATAAAACGAAATTGCATCATATATCTTTGCCTCCATATCTTTATTCATATAGAAGCTACAGATAAAAGCATCTCCACTTAAAATCAAGTCTGCATCCACAAGGGGATTGATCGGACAATCTGTAAAGTTGATCCGCAAAACCTCCCGGTCAAGTCCATTCTTCCCTGCAATTACCTTGGCAGAGTTAAGAATATCCAGCTGCAAAACATCGCTTACCGTAACGCTCACAACAAGCACCTCCTTGTCATTAATTATGCAGCCATGAGCAAAACGCAAGAAACGCAGTAACTGCAATGGTTCCCGGCCATGGCTGAAATCGAAAATCACTCATATGGTATAGAAAGCGGAGCCCCTTTTTGGTAAAATTGACTTGAGAGAAAACCAACCGGAAAGGGGCTGGCCGCTATCTACCGACAGGAAATCATTCAGGATGTGACGCTGTTCACATCCCAAAGCGCCGCCATGTTTTACGACAAGCTTTTCAGCAGTCTGGACTTCACGCTGCCCAGGGCGGCAACCGGGCGGCGGGGCTTTCCGAAGGAAGCCATGGTCTGCGCTTTTATCGTTATGAAATGCGAGGGTTTCACGCAGATCACAGATTTGATGGATTATCTGGACAACAACCGCATCATCGCCCACTATTGCGGGTTCAATATCATGGAGCCGCTGTCGTCCTATTGGACGTATGACCGCTGCCTGCGGCAGTTGGACAACGGTGCGTTGAAAGCGATCATGGCTGACCTGGTATGGCAGCTGTATGAATTGGGGATCGTGGACGCATCCTTCATCGGTCTGGACTCTACACCCGTTGCAGCAAATACAAAGCAGAACAACCCGAAATCCTTTGCAAAAAACAAGTTCTCCAAGGAAACCCACCCGAAAAGCGACCCGGATTGCGCCTTGGGCGTCCACTCGGCCTCCAACCAGCACAATGAGCGGCGGTATGAGTTCTACTGGGGCTACAAAAGTCATGTGCTGGTGGACTGCATCTCTGGGCTGCCGCTCTACGAGCTGACCACGCCGGGCAATATCGCCGATTCTGCCGTCGCCGCTGAGATCCTCGCGGCCGCGGATCAGACGATTTCTTTGAAGGAATGCGCCTTCCTTGCCGACAAGGGCTACGATGTGAAAAACATCTACAACACCGTGAAAACGGTCTATGAGGGCGAGGCATTTATCCCCCTCAATCCGCGTGGTACGAAGGTTCTGAAAACGCTTCCTGCCGGCAATCCGGTCTGTGAGGCCGGGTTGGCTATGCACAAGGATGGCAAGACCACCGACAATAATCGTACCCGGCAGAAATACTGCTGCCCTTTCCGCCAGTCCAAGACCAGCGTTTGCCCCTGTAACCACAAAAACTGGAACAACGGCAAGAAAAACAGGGGCTGCACGAAATACAAGACCGTTCCAAACGATTACAGGCTTTCCATTGACAGGGAATGCCGATGGAGTAAACCTGTTGTCAGTTGGAAAAGAATAGAATTAACCTATGATACTTTGACTCGACTTTTATTTTCATCATTTTACAGTTCTACTTATGAGCTGTCAAAATCAAATCAGCCTTAGATGCCCCCTTATTGAAGCCGCCTTCCTTGCGCTTGTTCCGGGAATACTTGCCTGTATCAGCTCAATGTAACTTTTCGCCTTATTATAATGCTCTTTCCTTATTTCCCTTAATGCTACTTCTCTGACAGGCACGCAGTCCGTTCCTATAGCTTTGATAATTCGCTGCTTTCTGCTGTATCGTACAAGGTCTATAAGTTTGCCTCTACCGTGGTTTCTCTCATAACATCTAAGCTTACTCATTCTGTCTGCACCAACCTGGCTCCATCCCATAGGTCTTGAACTCAACCGGTCTGATAAAACATGGCTCTCATGGCTCTCTGCACTACATCCGTTCAGCATACTGTTTCGCATTGTCCTTCTTATCGCAGACCAGTTTTGGATAACGTATGTCTGCAATTTTTCAATGCTGTCTGTATTTCTTGCCGACCTGAGCATTTCATTTGTGTACGCTATAAATCTTTCCTTTGTTTTCGTGATTTCCTGCTTTGAAGGCAATACTCTTGTTGCTTCCCTATAGCTTGTTTTGAGTGCTTCTGTCAGAAGCAAGACCTCAGCTTCTTCGGTAAATCTTTCGTTCCTTGTAAGACCTGTCAGTGCCTCCAAAAGATAACTGTAGCTTCCATCTGCTTTCTTCTTAAAATACGTACAATCAAAGGAAACATCTCCAACGGAGCTTATCACAGTGCGCCTGTCATTCCTCTGAATACTGTAGTGCTCATTCCTCCATGGGCATTCACATATCTGCTTATTAACGCTTGTAAGAACTTCTCCCAGAAATCCTGCCGAGAATGCCTCTGTTGATGCCTTGGTCGCCTTCTCCAAAGCATGAAAGTCTTTAGGATTCTTAAAAAATTCATCCTCAGCTTCAATTAAGCGATTAACCAATGTCTCCAGTAATGATACAATGTTCATGAGAGTAGTCTCCTTTGATATATAGTTTTTTAGGCGAAACCATTATATCAAAGGTTATGACTACTCTCATTTTTTATTACTTATTCAACTGACAAAATCTTTACTCTATTGGGAATGCCTGCGTTTTAAGCGTATCTATGCCTTGCGTACAGAGTGTGAGCGTTACAATTCCCGTTTCAAATCCACAGGTCAGGAACGGCTGTGGGTGCGTAACGGAAACAGCGCGGCAAACCTCAATACGCTGGCCCACATCTCCGCTTTAGCGGTCGCGCTGGCCGCCGTTCTGCACGGCTCTCACTCCTACCGTTCTGCCAAACAGCTTCGGCGTTCCGCCTGATCTGTCTTTTCCATACCTTTTGCAGGCGCGGAGTTTACCGCGCTATGGTTTTTGCGCCCTTGAGATGCCCTAATCTCTTTTGCTTCCCATTTGCCTGTTTGCAGGCCGCTCCTTCCGCCTGTTTTGCTCATCTCTATTAATTATGCATTAGTATAATCAAGCCTTCTTAAGATGTCAAATTATACTTGCAGAATAAATGGAAAATTATAAAAATTACAGAAATTTAAATCAAATTTTGTACTATGTACATTGAAGTGCTTTTGCACATACCTTATAATTTTGTCAAGCAATCCGCAAGGTAATTATTCAAAATAGACAAATTTTTGGAGGTGCTTTTTTATGAAAAAACTAACGCTTCAGGAAATTAAGGACACTTTGGTTGGCTGCACCATTCTTGGTACAGGCGGCGGCGGCTCCTTAGAGAGCGGGTTAGAGGCCATCGAAAAAGCTTGGAACGCCGGGCACGAGTTCAAATTGCTCTCCTTCGATGAAATCAACGATGACAGCTACTATGCCAATCCTTATTATTGCGGTTCTATCGTTCCCAAGGGCGATAACAGCCAGAAACGCGGAGACGAGATCGCCACCTCGGTGAAGGCCCTGGAAGAGTACATGGGCGTTCAGTTTGAAGGCCTTGTTTCGATTGAGTATGGTGGCGGAAACACCGGAGCAGTCATGGCCGCCGCAGCTCGTACGGGTAAATACATTGTCGATGCAGATGCAGCCGGCCGCGCAGTGCCGGAGCTTCAGTTTTCCACTTATTATGTGACGGAAAACCCCATCACGCCTTTCTCTGTCGGTACTTCATTCGGCGACATGGCAATTGTCACAAACGTTGAAAATGATGCTCGCGCAGAAGCGCTCTCCCGCTATATGGCAATCGGATCCGGCGGGTTGGTTGGTATGACCGATCACCCGATCAAGGGCGACAAGCTGCGTCACGCGGTCATTCCCAATGCATTAACGTATGCAGCTACTGTCGGTCGTGCCCAAAGAGAAGCCGTTGAGCGCGGTTCCGATCCCATTCAGGCGATCTTGGACACAGGAAAGGGTAAGCTGCTTTTCCAGGGAACTGTCACCGGCGAGTCCGAATGGGGCATCAAGGAGGGCTTTACCGTTGGCACGATTCACATTGCCGGCGAGGACGCTTTTGCGCACCAGACCGCGAAAATCTGGTACAAGAACGAGAACATGGTAATGTGGATCGACGACAAGGTAAATCTCACTTGTCCGGACCTCATTTGTGTGGTGGAAAAAGCTACCGGCTACCCCATCACCAATCCGAACTGCGTCGAGGGAATGGAGGTTGCCGTTCTCGGCTTCCACTGCCACGAGCTCTGGAAGCGTGAACGCGCATTGGAGATCCTTAATCCCCGATTCTTTGGATTTGATATGGATTGCGTCTTCCTTCAGGACTGATCGCACAAACCTGCAACGAACTCTTGTGATTTAGGGAATGAATCTGTACCGAAATAGACAAGTACTCTTTTTACGTCAACATCTTGCAGAGGGCGGCCTATTTCGGTACAATTCAAACCCAAGCAGTAGATTCGATCACAGTAGGGAAGAACCATCATATGAGACAGAAATAGCCAAATGACATATTACGGGAGGCAAAAATATGAGCAATAATACTGCAACCAAGGCTCCGTTGGAAGAAAAGTACAACGACTACGAAAAAACTCCAGTCCCCGAAACCGCCAGACAAACTTGGTATCAGCAGGGCATGGTATGGCTTGGCGCGGGATTTGGCCTGAGCGGATTAGCTACCGGCGGTGTGCTTGCCGACGGTCTCACTTTCCGGGACATGCTTTTAGTCAGCATAATCGGATCTATTATTATCACCATCATCGGTACGCTCAATGCTCTTGTTAGCGAGCATACCCATCTTTCTACTTCTTTTACCTGCCGCCGCTCCTTTGGTATACAGGGGGCCAAGATTATCGGTATTATTCTCTGCATCTCCAACTTTGGTTGGTACGCATTCCAGGCAGACCTGTTCGGTACGACGATTGCTTCTGTCATCAAGCATGTTAGCGGAAGCTCTGTCAATCCTGTGATTTTTACAATTATCGGCGGTATCACTATGTCGCTGACCGCTATTTTCGGGTTTAAGGCAATCAAGCTTCTCAGCGAAGTGGGCTTGCCGCTGCTTGCGGTTCTCTGCGTCGTTGCCGTTTGGAAAACAAGCTCCATGATTTCTTTCAGCGACATCTGGAACGCTGGGCCGGTCAGCACGCCGATCACCATTCCCATGGGCGTCGCCACCGTCGTCGGTTCCTTTGCCGTAGGCGTTACAATGGTAGGTGACTTCAGCCGCTTCTCTAAGTCCAAGCGGGACTGCATGATCGGCGTGAGCATCGGACATTGCTGGGGATACATTCCCATCTTGATGTGCGGCGCATTCTTCAACTACGCCTTCCACAACTGGAATATCGTGGAAGTTATGATTCTGTCCCTCGGCTTGGGCCTGTTTGGCGCTCTTGTGTTGATCATCGGTCAATGGACCACGAACGACAACAATCTGTATACCAGCGTACTGGGCCTTATGAATACTCTGGACGGCATCAGTAAAGTCCCCCGCATGCGCCTGACCCTCATTGTCGGTTTGATCAGCACTGCAATTGCTGCAGTTGGCTTGTATAAATACTTTGTGACTTTCCTCTCGTTGTTAGGCGTGTTCATTACCCCAATTGGCGGTATCCTGATCGCTGACTTCTATATCTGCAACCGGAAAAACTATGATGGAGGCGACGCTCCTCAGGGAATCAAGTGGGACGCCATTGTGTCGTGGGCTGTGGCCTCGTTTGTCGGTGTTACCATGACAGCTCGCCCTGTGGGTCTTGGTTGGTTTGTCGCGGTGGGTGATGTGATCCCCGTTCCCCTGATCTGCATTGCAGTTGCTATGGTGCTGTACGTGGTAAGCCAGAAGATCCAGAATAAGGCTGGTGCAGTTTAATGGATAGCATGCAGCGCGTTCTTTCTTACTTCCGTGAAATCTGCAGCATTCCCCGGCGCTCTGGCGATGAATCAAACGTAGCGCAGTATTTAATCGAAACAGGAAAGCGCCTCGGTTTGTGTGTTGATCAGGATAACCGCGGAAATGTGGTTCTCCGTAAAACAACTTCCAGAACAACGCCGCCTACAATTCTCCAGGCTCATATGGATATGGTATGGGAATCGACGGGAGCTGCTTATCAAAAGGGCGTATCATTGCACGAAACTGATGAATGTCTTCATGCAGTCGATTCGACCTTAGGCGCAGATAACGGAATCGGGATGGCCTTGATTCTCGCACTGATGGAAGACGACACGGTACATAATATCGAGGGCCTTTTTACAATAGATGAAGAAACCGGTATGACCGGTGCCAAAGAATTGGACGCATCCCTTGTTTCCGGTACCCGGCTGATCAATTTGGATAGTGAAACAGAAGGGACATTCACTATTAGCGCCGCAGGCGGTCTAAATATCATTTTGAATGCCTCCGTTGAATGTCACAAGCAGTCACGGTTTCATAACCCCAAAGTTCTCAAGCTCTCTGTATCCGGCCTAAAGGGCGGCCATTCCGGTCTTGATATTGGAACCCCACATCTCAATGCCATTCAGATTTTGGTTCGCTGGCTTCGCAGCTGCCCCGCTTCAAACTGGGAATTGCTCGAACTGCGCGGCGGTACACGTTCCAACGCGATTCCGGTTTGCGCAGAAGCTCTCATTCAGGTCGGCGATACATCTTCAGAAGAAGAATGGAAGCTTGCCGCCAGCGCAATCACCGCTCAGACAGAATCTGTGGATCACGGAATTCTTCTTCAGACTTCATTTGAGGCACCGATCTGCAAGCAAGCGTATACGGATTCTTTCCGCGATCAGCTGCTCTCTACGCTTGCCACCTTGCCTCACGGTGTATTGCAGCGTACCCCAGAAATAATCCAGCTTTCCAGTAATTTAGCCACTGTCCGCCAGCTTGACGATAATATTGAAATTGTGGAAAGCCTGCGTGCTTCTTCTCAGGCATTGCTCAGCGAAGGAAGAGACCTTGTCGTTCGCACCGCTGACCGCGCTTCGTTCCGATCTTCTCAGCAGGATTACTATCCGCCCTGGGAATCTGAAAAAGATGTTCCGCTGCACGCACTGTTTGCACAAACCTATCAATCATTATTTCAGCAGACCTGCATTATGGAAAATGTTCATGCCGGTGTTGAATGCAGTATTCTCCAGGAACGCTGTCCCTTCATTCGGGAAATGATTTCTATCGGACCAACCATTCGCCATGCGCATACAGTTCAAGAAAACGTAAATCTTTCCTCGATCGACAGGGTATACCAGCTGTTAAAAGCAGTGCTGCAGCAGCTTCCTAACTAAAGTAAGGAGAGCAAGCCTATTTCGTGCTTGCTCTCCTTGTGCGTTTTCTCATGGGCTTGTTGAAGAAGGGAAAGAGAAAGGCTATATAGACGATGCGGACCTGACTGATGCAAATATTGATAGCTTTTTGAAATCTGTATTATTTGTAATAGATGACGATAAGCAACCACGCGAATATGTAAAAGCCATCATAAAGCAGCATCCCAATATCATTCCTGAAGACAAAGTACTCGATGCAAAGGATAAAACAATCCGTTTGCTCAATGAACTGATTGCAGATGAAATGATCAGGAAAACCGGTAATGGCAGGGGAACGAAATATCTTATTAAATGCTAGTGGATAAGTGCTTCCTAGGCGGGCTGAACAGCCCGCCCGGAATGCTTCTGTCTCTGTGACAGCCGCTATGATATGGATCAATCGCTGTGCTTACAGCGCGCCGACCAGCTCGAGGCTGGGCTTCAGAGTCTTTGCACCCGGCTTCCAGCGGGCGGGGCAGACCTCGTTTCCGTACTCACGCACGAATTGGCAGGCCTGAAGCTTTGGGAGCAGCTCCTCGGCGTTTCGGCCGACATTACCCGCGTTCACCTCATAGGAGACGATTCTGCAATCCGGGTCTACGATGAAGCTGCCGCGCTCTGCGACTCCCTCATCTTCGATCAGCACCTCGAAGTCCCGGCTGAGTGTGTGGGTCGGGTCCGCCAGCATAGGGTAGCTGAGTCCTGAGATGCTCTCAGAGTGGTCGTGCCATGCCTTGTGGACGAAGTGGGTGTCACAGGAGACGGCGTAGATCTCACAGCCGGCCTTTTGAAAAGCTTCGTAATGCTCCTGGAGATCCGAGAGCTCTGTCGGGCAGACGAAGGTGAAGTCCGCGGGATAGAAGAAAAAGACGCTCCATTTTCCCCGGATATCCTCTTTACTCACTGTCTTGAAGCTGTTGTCGTGGAATGCCTGTACGCTGAACGCGCTGACTTCCTTGCCTATCATAGACATAAAAAGACTTCCTTTCTTTGAAAATTCTTTGAAACCGGGATTCGGATACCGCCCCCTGTAATCTTCCTTCTGTAAAGGTTTTATATGACTAACAAAGGGGCTTTTTGAAAGCGGAAATTGTTTCCGCTGTTTTTAATATACAGTATTTGGGGATATGTCAATTTAAAATCGATAAAAATGGTAGAAAATGAGTGAGAGCAAATTTCTTCCGGATACGTGCGGGATATCGCTTAGAGAGGAAAACTGAAACTGCTGTTTGAAAGAGAGAGAATAAAAGCTATAATAGAGTGGTATCTCAGAGAGACGGAGGAGCGCCATGTTTTTCTTTATCGGTATGCACAGCACGCGGAAGGACTGCGGGATTGAGGGCTATCACCGCTGTACGCGCTGCGGCCATGTGGGGGACTGGCATCTGTATAAGGAGACGAGCTGGCTGATTCTGCTCATTATTCCGATTCCGGTCCGGGTGCGCTACTACTGTGCCTGCCCCGGCTGCGGCGGAACTGCTAAGATGAGCAGGGAGGCGTTTCAGGCGGCGCTGCGGGAAGCGGAGCACTGAGGCCGGAAACACGGGGGCTTTCGGGGCAAGACTGAGACGGATGTCGGGCAAGTGTAACGGTAAATCTCTTTGAAGAGATTGTCCGGGAAGCGCCGACAAGGGAGACAGAGTCGGCGGCGGGAGTATGTGCCGCTGTATCAATGGCAGAAGGAAGAGCCTTCAGGCGAAAGGAAGAGAGATGGAACAGGATTATATTGCGCAGCTCACGGAGCGCTATCCGGAGCTGAAGACGATCGAGGCGGAAATAAGAGAGGCATACCGCGTACTGGAGCGTTGTTACGAGGGCGGAGGCAAGGTGCTCGCCGGAGGGAACGGCGGCAGCGCCGCAGACTGCGAGCACTTTGTGGGTGAGCTGATGAAGAGCTTTGTGAAGCGGCGTGCGGTTCCGGAGGACTTTGCGCGTTCTCTTCAGGATCTCCATGCGGAGCGCGGTGTCAGTCTTGCCGCGGGACTTCAGGGGGCGCTGCCCGCGATTGCCATCTGCGGACATGAGGCGCTGACCTCTGCCTACGGAAATGATGTGGACTGGATGCTGGCCATGGCGCAGCAGGTGTATGGCTACGGGGAGGAGGGCGATGTGCTCCTCGCGGTGACGACCTCGGGGAACTCCGAAAATCTGCTCTACGCGGCGGATGTCGCGCGGGCAAAGGGAATGAAGATCATCGCGCTGACCGGAAAGACCGGAGGAAAGCTGGCTCCGCTCTCGGATGTCGCGCTCATCGTCCCGAAGACGGAGACCTATCAGATTCAGGAGCTGCATCTGCCGATCTACCATGCGCTCTGCCTGCAGCTTGAGGAGCATTTCTTCTCATGATGCGGCAGGGAGATGGTATGGAGGCGGGAGCAGGACAGCCGGAGCGCTTCAGCCACAGCTTTGCGGTCTGTGCCTACGGGGACTCCCCCTATCTGGAGGACTGCCTGAGATCACTCCGGAGACAGACGCTGTCCTCGGAGCTTCTCATCTGTACCTCGACGCCGAGTGATCACATTGCGTTGCTCGCAGAGAAATATGCCGCGCGGCTCTGCGTGCGGGACGGCGTTCCGGGGATAGGAGCGGACTGGAACTTCGCTTTTTCCAGAGCCTCAGGTATGTTTGTGACGCTGGCGCATCAGGACGATGTCTACGGGCGGCACTACACGGAGCGCCTTCGGGCGGCGGCGGAGCGCTGGGAGGATCTCGCGCTCTTCACGACGCAGTCCGCGACTCTGAGGAACGGAAAGATACAGCGGGCGGGCGCGCCGGAGCTGGTGAAGCTCCTGCTCCGCATGCCGCTGCGGCTTGAGGGGCTTGCAGACAGGACGGCGCTGAAGCGGCTGGTGCTGCGTCTCGGGAATCCGGTGATATGCCCCTCCTGCGCCTACAGAAAGTCGCTCTGCGGCGCGGCACCCTTCTCGGAGCGGCATAAGTTCATACTTGACTGGGAGTTCCTCTATGAGCTCGCCGCCCGCGGCGGGCGCTGGATCTGCGAGGAGCGCCCGCTCCTTTTGTACCGCGTACACGCGGACGCGGCAACCGCTGTCTGCATCGGCGATCACGTGAGGGAGCAGGAGGAGGCGGAGATGTTCCGGAGGCTTTGGCCCGCAGCAGTTGCAGACGGGATACTGCATTACTACAGGAGAAGCTATGAGGCATACACGAAGTAGAGGGGGAGTGGTGCTGTTTCCCGCCGCGCTGTGCGGGAGTGTGCTGTCTGTCCTCCTTCTCTGGAGGAGCGGCTTTCTGCCGGAGCAGTTTGCGGACTGGCGGACAGGCGCGTTGTTTCTGGAATTGTTTTTGCTGCTGGCGCTCTTTCTGTTTGCAGACCGGGCGCTGCCGGAGGGGAGTGTGAAGTATGGAGGCTTTCTCCTGATTGGCAGCGGATTTCTGTGGGTACACAGGGCTTTTCTTCCGCTGCTTGTAAGTCTCCTCTGGATGCTCGCTCTGCTGCTGCTCGGAGAGCTGCTGCTGATCCCGGGGCGGAGGAGAGGTGCGCCGGTGTCCTTGGATCTCACACACGTTTCGCAGAATTTTCTCACGGGCGCGGCGCTCTGGATCTGTCTGGTCTGCTTTTTTTCTCTCTTCGGTTTTGGCGGACCGGGCTTTATACGCCGCATGGCCCTGTCTGTCGCATTGCTTTCAGTGCTCGGTCTCTTTCTCTTCCGGCGTGCGGGGCTGCTGCCGCTGACGGCTGTGGAGCTTCCGGCGGAGCGCGCTTCACAGGGGAGGGAGAGGACGGTCTGGCTGCTTGTCTTCACCCTGCTCCTGCTTCACGCGGGGCGCATGAATATCACCCTCGATTACGATTCTCTGCACTACGGCCTGCGCTCCTTCTATGTGCTGGATAATGGCCGCGGGATCTATGAGAACCTCGGCGCGGTGAATGCGGTCTACTTCTATCCGAAGGGGATGGAGCTGCTCGTGCTGCCGCTCTCCGGCACGGCGAGCTACGGATTCGTGCTGGGCTTCTCCTTCTGGTGCGGGGTATTTCTACTGCTGTTGATCCGCAGCGCGGCAGGGCGCTGCTTCGGGAGAGAGGCGGGAACGGCAGCTATGTTGTTCACTGCCTGCATTCCGGGGGTTATGAATCTCACGAGCTCAGCGAAGACGGATATTTTGACGCTGCTGGCGCAGTTTATGTTTGTGGATCTCTTTCTGCGGGGCGTCTCGCCGGAGGCGGGACGCGGGGAGCGGAGAGGAGTGGCGGCGGTGCTGCCGCGCTGGAGTGCCTTCTTCTGGGGACTCTGTATGCTCATGCTCACGCTCACGCTGAAGCCGACCGCACTGGTCTTCTCCGGCGGTCTGGTGATCGCGGCGCTCCTGTTTCAGCTCTTCACCCCTGCGGCGCGCTTTCAGCTTCCGCTGACCGTGGCTGCGGGAGAGGAGGAAGAGACAGAGAGCGCCGGGGCGACCGCGGCGCGGCGCGGCGCTGTGCGCGCACTGAGGAAGCGGCTGCGGTCGGAGCTTGCGCTGCCGCTGCTCCTCTCGGCGCTTGCCCTGCTGGGGGTGACGTACCGCAGCTTTCTTCTGAGCGGCTATCCGCTGGTTACGGTCTTTACGGGGCTCTGGGAGCAGCTCGGCATGCGGGGACATTATCCTCTGCTGACACAGACCCTTCCGAACGCGGCCTCAGGGCTCTGCGGACACGCGGCGCTCCGGCATCTTCTGGAGCGGATATTTGCGCTCTGTCTCGCGCCGGTCACGGAGGAGGACGTACATATCCTGATTGCGTGGGGCACGGTGCTATTTCCCCTTCTGCTGCTTGCTGCTTTGCTGCGCCCGCAGAGGCGGAGGGCGGAAGCCATCGGTGCTGCGGAGGCAGCGGGGAGTGCAGAGCTTTCTATGGCGGCGGGGCCGGGGGAGCAACGGGCCAGGACAGCGCTCCGGGCGCTCTGCTTCCTGCTGGGCGTGCTGCTGCTTCTCGACTGCATTTCCCTCCTCATGCTCTATCAGGTGGACGGGAACTACTACAATCTGAGCTATGTGCTCGCCGTATGTGCCGCGGTCGGCGCGTGGAGGGAAGAGGAGCGGACGCTGTGCCGCGCTCTGTCGCCTGCGCTCCTCGCAGCGGTCTTCTTTATGGGGCTCACGAACTGGGCGGGGGCGCGAGGGCTCACAGAGCCGAAGCTCAATCACTATGGTTTCTACGATCATCGCTCGGATGTGCGGGACTGCATGATACGGGAGGGAAATGAGCCGATCTACCGCTATCTTAAGAATAACCCGCGGCTCCGCGTGATGGTGATGGAGTGGGAGCCGGAGTGCTATCTCCTGCCGTGCAGCGTGCAGAGCTACACGGATCTGGAGGGGAGCGGGGGCAATGTGCGGCTCGTGAAGACGCTGAATGCGTTCAGGGACTATCTGGAGTATGCGGATATCAGCCTGCTCTGCGCGGAGGAGAGCTTCCTCTCCGCGCACAGCCGGGCGGAGGAGATGCTTCGCTATATGCAGGAGGACGGGAGCATCACGACGCTGATCTGTCAGGAGGGACACACACTGTATGAGTATCATCCGGGAATCAGAGACTAGGATCAGAGAGCTGCAGACGGATCTTTTGCTGGCTGCGGCGCTCTTTGCGTGGACTTTTTTTGTGAACCGCGGCTTTCGCATCTCAGGGCTCTACATGGACGATCTCTACATGTGGTCCTGCTGGGGAGAGCAGAGCTTTCTGGAATATGTCTTTCCGCTGAACTCCACGCGCTGCCGCTTTGTGTACTGGATGGCGGCGTGGGCGGAGCTCGCGCTGGTGAAAAACCATCTCGGCTGGATTGTCCCGATCAATCTGCTGCTGAACGCGGCACTCGGCGTATTTCTGTACGGCTTTGCGCGGAAGCTCTCTAAAAGCCGCGTCGTGGGAATCTGGGCTGCACTTCTCTTTCTCAGCTCTCCCTTTGCCTATTATCAGGTCGGACAGCTGCTTGGGCTGATGGAGACCATGGGACTGTGCTTTGCCCTCGCGCAGTGCTGGTTTTTGTACCGATACCGGAAGGAGAGACAGGGACACAGCTTTTATCTCGCGCTGCTCTTTTATTTTCTGAACTGCTTCACGCATGAGCGCTACATGGTGCTGCTGCCGATGTTTTTCTGCTGTTTCCTCTTAAAGCGGGAGAGGCGCTGGCAGCGCTGGCTCTCGCCGCTCGTGACCTTCCTCGCGGTGATGGGGCTGCGCGTGCTCATGATCGGGACGCTCTCCCCGGCGGGAACAGGGGGGACGCAGGTTACGGACACCTTCACAAAGCGCGGCGCGCTCATGAATCTGCTCTCGGAGCTCTTGTACTGCATGGGGGTGAATGCCGGACCGGAGCATCTGAACGGACTGCCATGGGAGCTGACTCCCTTCCCTGTGAAGCTGCTGGTGCTCTTTGCAAATCTTCTCATGCTGCTCTTCCTCGCGATGGCAGTCTTTGATCTGCGGCATATGAAGCGCTATGGTATCTCCGCGGGCGCGCTGCTCGGCGATCTGGTCTTCTTTCTGGGCTTTGCGCTCGGCTGTGCGGCTGCGGCTGCAGTGACCATACGCGTGGAGCTCCGCTGGGTCTATGCGGTCTATACCTTTCTGCTGCTGCTTGCCGCCATGCTCTTCGGCGTGCGGCGGCGCGTGCGCCTCAAGCGGGACGCAGACCCAGAGGCGCAGCAGCGCTACAGCATCTCGGATCATCTTCCGCTTCTGGTGCTGTGTGCCTTTCTGCTGCTCATGCTTCCGGTGCAGCTCTGCTACCGGAATCATGCGGGGAAGATATACCTCTTCCCCAACCAGGCGCGCTACAATTCCCTCGCGGATGTGAGCTACGGGAAGTACGGGGATGCGATCTTCGGAAAGGAGATCATCATCATCGGAAACAGCTATGAGATGAGTGAATTTACCGCGGAGACCTTTTTTAAGACCTTTGATCCGGCGCGCAGGGCGGCGGGAACCACTGTGCGGCATGTGGACTCCGCGCTGGATTTCGGACAGGTCACGGACTCCATGCTGGTCTACATGGAGGATCCGGCACATGATGGTTTCCTTGATGCGACGGAGCTCGTCAGGAGCATGAAGCTCTCTGCGGAATACGGATACTATCGGGACGGATGGATGGACGAGCGCGCAAAGCTCACGCTCCTCACAGGCGGGAGCGGAGAGATCGTGCTGCAGCTCATGTACCCCGGAAATCTGCGGGGAGACGAGCGCATTTTTGTGCAGCAGGACGGCGGAGAGGTACAGGAATACCCGCTGGAGGCAAATGTATCGGAGCTTCGGCTTGCGGCACCGCCGCGGCAGCTCGTGACACTTTCGTTTTCACAGAATTTTTATGTGGAGAATGCCGCGGAGCAGCGCGGAGAGGACAGGCTTTCGATGATCGTAAGCTTTGTCACGGACTGAGGAGGGCGCAATGGGTAGAAAAACAGCGGCGCGTCTCCTGCCGGTCTTCGGTTTCCTCTTTCTGACGGCGTACATACGCTCCGCAGCGCTGAATGTCGTCTACACAGACTACATACGCCTTGTGAACAGCTATCTGGCAGATGTGCTCAGTCCCGCGCCCTACCTGCACGGCGATATTCTGACCCGGATTCCGGCGAACTATCCGGAGCGCATCCTGAATGTGCTGCTCTTTCACTACAGCACGAGCTTTGATATGATGCTCGGCGCACTGGGGCTCGCGCTCTCCGCCTTCGTGCTGGGAGCCTACTGCCTGAAGCGCGGTATCTCTGCGCCGCTCACCGGTGGGCTGGTACTGCTTCTCTTCTCCCTGAACAAGTGGGAGATGCTCTTAAACGGCTCGGGCTGGGTTCACTTTGCGGCCTTTGCGCTCTTCTGGTACCACTATCTGGTCTACGACCGCTATCTGGCGGGAGAGGGGCGCAGAGGAGACGCGCGGCGGCTGCTCGTGCTTCCGTGGCTCACGATACTCTGCTTTGCGGGGCCCTACTGCGGCGTCTATGCGGTGACGCTGCTGCTCGCAGACGGCTTTATGCTGTGCTTCATGCGGACGGACAGGCGCGCGGCGCTCTGTCGCATGCTCTGCACGCTGCTGCCGCTGCTTCTGTATCTGATGAGCCGGGCGCTGTCCGTCGAGGAGCGCGCAGGGGCCACCACGGAGCCCATTCAGCTGGTACTGCAGACGTATCCGCTGTTGCTGCCGCGCTTCTTCCTCCGCTCCTTTGCGTCCCCGGTGCTGGGGCTTGAGACCGCGGAGGATATGGCGCTTGCGGGGCTGCCCATGACGCTGCTCGGCGCGCTGGTGTTTGCAGGCTATGTCCGGGCTTTCTGGCTGAATTTCCGCGGGAGGCTCTACCGGCGCACGAGCTTTCCCCTTCTGCTGCTGACAGCGGGCTTTCTGAACCATGTGCTGGTGACGGCGGCGCGCTGGATCTTCCTAAACGAGAGCTACGGTATGAGCTCCCGCTATGCGCTGCAGTACCAGATCGGCATTGTGGGCGTGCTTTTAAGCTTTGCGCTGTCTCTCCAGGCTGCGGAGGAGGAAGCGGGAGATGCAGGCGGCGGGCCGGGAGATGCGGCGCGCTGCAACAGTGCGCTGCGGCGGGGCAGGCGTCTTTTGCTGCTCGGCTGTGCGCTGGTCTTTTTTGGAAATATTCTGACGACAGCCCGGGAGATCCGCGTCGCGCCGTACCGTCAGGAATATTTTTACAGGATGCGTGAGGTCGCGCTGGATTTTGAGAACAGGAGCGACGAGGAGCTGAAGCAGGTGTTGCAGTATCATGATCCGCAGCGGATCAGAAAGGCACTGACGCTACTGAAGGAGCGCAGGTTGAATATATACTATGAATAACGCATATGGATTGCAGGCAGTACAGGAAGCAAATTTGAAGGTGCTGAAGGAGATCGACAGGATATGTGAGAAGTATCGCATCTCCTATGCGCTCGACGCGGGGACGCTGCTCGGAGCCATACGGCACGGCGGCTTCATTCCCTGGGATGATGACGCGGATATTGTGATGACGCGGAACAGCTGGGAGGCGTTTCGGAAGGTGGCTGCCCGTGAGCTCCCGGAGGGAATGCGCCTTCTCCTGCCGGAGGATTTTGCGGGCGGGCGCCGCTTCTATGACTTCACGCCCCGCGTGCTCTACGAATATTCCCGGCGGAGACAGCCGGATGAGGAGAGCGCCTATTACGAGGAGAAGCTGAATCACCTCTGGGTGGATATTTTTATCCTGGATCGGCTTCCGGACGGAGCGGCGGCCTCGCGCGCGACTCTGCTTCAGCAGAAGGCGCTCTATGCGCTCGCAATGGGACACCGCCGGAGAGTGGAGATGAAGAAGTACACGCTGCCGCAGAAGCTTCCGGTATTTGGCGGGAGCAGTGTGGGGCGGGCGCTGCCCATGCGTCAGCTGTTCCGGCTGCAGAACCGGCTCGCAAAGGCGGCCAATAAGCGCCGCACCGCGGAGTGGTACTACAGCAACTATGATCCGGGCTATATTGATATCCGCCTGAAGGATATCTGGGTCTCGGAGCGCATACACATCCGCTTTGAGGACACGGTGCTCAGCATTCCGGCGCATTACGACGAGATACTGAAGTGTATTTACGGGGACTACATGAATCTGCCCCCGAGGGAGGAGAGAGTGCCGTCCCACGGGAGCACGGATATAGAGATCTATGGATGAGAAGAGATTGCTTTCGCTTGTGGTGTCGGTGTACAACGAGGAGGCGGCGCTCCCCCTCTATTACCGCGCGGTACAGCAGGTGCTGGAGAGCTGCGGCTGGGAGTATGAGCTGATCTTTGTGAATGACGGGAGCAGGGATGGAAGCAGAGAGCTGCTGCGAAGGCTGGCGGAACAGGATGCGAGTGTCCGTGTGATCAGCTTTTCCAGAAATTTCGGACATGAGGCCGCGATGATCGCAGGCATCGACGCGGCGGCAGGAAGTGCTGTTGTCTGCATGGATGCGGATCTGCAGCACCCGGTAGAGAGCATACCGGAGCTGCTCCGGCTCTTCTCGGAGGGCTACGACGTGATCAGCATGGTGAGAACCGAGAACCGCTCCGCGGGTATCATCAAAAATATCACCTCAAGCGGCTTTTACGCGGTGATGAATGCGATGAGCGGAACAGATTTTCAGAAGAATGCGTCAGATTTCTTCGGGCTCTCCGCCCGGGCGGCGGCGGTGCTGCGCTCGGATTACCGGGAGAAGGTGCGCTTTCTGCGGGGCTACGTGCAGAGTCTCGGCTTCCGGAGCACCGTGCTGCGCTACGCGGCGGGAGAGCGCGCCGCGGGACACAGCAAGTATTCAATCCGGAAGCTGTTCCGCTTCTCTATGAACACGATCATGAGCTTCTCCGAGCTGCCGCTGCGGCTCGGCATCTATGCGGGCGTGGGCTCTGCGCTGCTCGGCATGGCGATACTCGTGTATTCACTGATTATGAAGGTGAAAAACGGCGCGCCGGACGGCTACACCACGCTGATTGTGGTGATCTGTTTTATGTTTGCCGTGCTCTTTCTGCTGCTCGGAATCATTGGGCAATATATCGGTGTGCTCTTTCAGGAGATCAAGGGGCGGCCCATCTATATTGTGGAGGAGAGACTGAATTTTGAGGGCAAATCAGAAGAACTCCTCGTCGAAGAGCGCGGAATCAAAGAATTCCCGCAGGGTCAGCTGAAAGCCGGAGGCGATGCGCTCCAGGGTGGAGAGAGAGGGATTGCCCTTTCCCTCGGAGAGCGCGGAGAGCAGCGTTGATTTCGGGAGGCCGGCGCGCTTTGCGAGCTCGTAGAGCGAGAGGTTCTGTTCATCGCAGAGCTCATGGACACGGAGCAGGAGTGCACGGGAGGCGATCAAGCGTGCACCTCCTGCTTCGCCTTTTTTTCTCCTTCACCTGTCTCGTTGCACTGCGGCGCCGGAGCCTTGGTGCGCTCCTCTTTGAGATAGTGCTCCGCGTCTTTGAAGAAGGAGGCGATGATCACAAGCATGATGATACCGACAGGGAAGGCGGCGATGATGGAAACGGTCTGCAGATTTGCCATGGAGCTCTCAGAAAAGAGCAGGGCGATGGGCAGGAGGATGAGGAGTATGGACCAGAAGAGCTTCACTCTCCGGTCAGGCTCCTCGTTCTCCTGCATTTCCTTGTAGGAGTAGTCGCTCGCCACGATGGCGATGGAGTCGAAGGAGGTCGCATAGAAGGCAATCATAGTGAGGGAGAGGAGGATCAGCACCAGGCGGTACAGGGGGAGCGTCTCCAGCATGGCGATGACTGCGGCGTAGAGATTGCCGCCTGCTGTATAGACAGAGAGCAGATCCAGCTTTCCGAACATCTGGAGCCCCAGACCGTAATTTCCCAGTATGATGAAGGAGGTCCAGGTTCCGGTGAGCCCGAAGAAGTAGCCGCCCAACACCAGCTCCCGCACCGTGCGGCCGCGGCTGATCGAGCCGATGAAGAAGGGAGTCGCCACGCACCACACCATCCAGTAGGCCCAGTAGAAGATGGTCCAGTTCTGCGGGAAGCTGTTCGTCCGGAGGGGGTCGGTGTAGGTGCAGAGGGAGATAAAGTTCTGCGCGACTGTGCCGATGGCGCTAAGCCCCGTCTCAAGGATGTAGCGCGGCATCCCTCCGGCGAAGAGCACAAAGGCGAGCAGCGCGAAGAAGAGCCAGCTGCAGGAGGCGGCCATCCAGGAAACACCGGAGATCCCGAACCAGGCGCAGATGGTGTAGAGCAGGCAGATCACGATGAGGATCGCGATGGTGAGTGCGGTGGTGTTCGGAACGCGAAGGACAGTGGAGACAGCCTCTGCGAGGAGCGGAGCGGAGACGGAGAAGGTCGTCGCGGTTCCGGCGATGAGGGCGAAGACAGCGATGAGGTCTATGAGCCGTCCCGCCAGTCCGTCCGTGTGCCTGCCCAGCAGCGGGCGGCAGGCCTCGGAATACTTCTGTTTGCTGCGCTTCCGCACGTGAATCATAAAGGCGAAGGCGACAGAGAGCGCCATGTAGAAGGCCCACGGCACAGGACCCCAGTGGAAGAGCGGATAGGCGCTGGCCCAGTCCTGCATCTCCCCCATGACGAGCACATGCGGCTCCGTCGCATAGATCATCCACTCGCCGAGGGAGTAGAAGAGGATATCCGCCGCGAGCCCGGCGGTGAACATCATTGCGCCCCAGCGGAACGCGCTGTACTGCGGTCTGCTGCCGCCGAGGCGTATACTCCCGAAGCGGGAGAAGGCCATGTAGAGTGTCATGAGGAAGATGCCGAGTCCGAGAATCAGATAGTACCAGCCGAACTCCTCACCAAGAAAGCTGCGCATGCTTCCGAGCAGGGTTGCGGAGCCCTGTGGGTCTATAAAGAAAGTCAGGCAGAGCGCCAGAATTGAAAAAAGGGGGAGCAGAGTCACCAGCCAGTCGATGCGTCGATGTAAGGGAATGTTCATTTTTTGTAAAATCCTCCTAATATTGAACAATTTACCATCCTTTTGTGTCGACTGCAAGACAAAGTTTTTAAACTTTTTATAACCTTTCCGAAAAAAGCTGTTAAAACGGAGTTGCTTCTTATATAATCCCAGATGTGCCGGAGAGGCACCCTTTATTCAGAATCTATATGCATGAGGTGAAGAGAATGAGCAAGCGAGGCTTCAGAGGGAGCAGAGGTATGGCAGCAGCACTTGCGGCGCTGCTCGCTGTTGGAATGGCGGGCTGTGTGCCGAAGCGCGGCACGCTTGCCGAGCAGGCGGCTGCGTCTGCTGCGGCGGAGAAAGGCCCCAATATGGCGATTCACGGAGGGATCACGCTGGACTTTGATGAGGCGCAGGACAGCTGTGAGGAGATACTGGCAGATGAGGAATATACCCTCAGCAGCTACATCGACAGCTTTGTGGATGAAGACACGAAGACTGTGAATCTGATCTGGCCGCTCAGAGCGGAGGCCACGGAGGAGGATGGGGTGCGCTACGCCAATGCGATTATCCGTGCCTTCAACGACGCCTGCGCGGAGCAGGATTTTTCGATTGCGGCCTCCACGGAGGACTCCTGGGGCGGACTCTACGAGAAGTACGCCGTGAATGTACAGGTTTTCAGAGAGGGCGATATCCTCACTCCGCAGAACTATCTTGTCAGCATGACTGTGCCGGCGGGGCAGCAGGTGGAGCTTGTGCCCTTCTCTCAGTATGACGGTGTGAACGAAGTGATACTGAGCGACGGTCCGTCTCTGATCCCGGGCGGGAAGTACAGCGGAGATCTCGAGGCACTGGAGAAGCAGAACGAGGAGAATGCAGCGGCCCGCGAGAGCCTCGCGGCGGAGAAGCGTGCGGCGGCTGAGGCTGCCGCCGCTGAGTCTGAGGCGCAGACGAAATAAGAGGGGGACGGGATATGAGAGCTTTCAGAAGGAGAACAGGGGCACTGGCACTGGCGCTCTGCATGGGGTTCAGTGCCGCACTGATGGCCCCGGGGGCAGTATCGGCCGGCGTTGTGAAGCGCAGTGCGCGGCAGAGCAGCGCAGCAGCTGTGCAGGAGAGCACGGCGGGGAATACTGCACTGAGCTCCGGGAACACGGGGAGAGTCGTGGACACGAGCCTTGTCTCGGTGGACGGCGGCGCAAAGGAAGAGACACGTCCGGCGGCGCTGGATCAGGAGACGAAGGATGCCGTCGCCGCGACGACTGCGGTCGGTGAGAGCCAGGCGGCCGTGGCTGCTGCGGGGAGCCGAGGGACCGAGGCCAAGGTGGTGATGAGCAGTCTCTTCGGCGGTGATGAGCTGATGATGGTGGCGCCGCGCACGGTGGGCCAGCAGATGAGCTTTATTATTACGACGAAAAACGGAAGCCTGATTGTGATCGACGGCGGTGTCCCGGGGGATGCTCCGCACATGAAGCAGCTGCTTCAGCAGAAGGGCGGCCATGTTGCGGCCTGGTTCATCTCCCATCCGCACTCCGACCATGTGGGCGCTCTGACGGCAATCCTGAATGATACGGAGTCCGGTATCACGATAGACAATGTCTACTATCACTTCACAACGCAGGATTGGTACGAGGCAAATGAGGCCTACCGCGCGGATGTTGTGCGTCAGTGCACGGAGGCGCTCTCAAAACTCAGTCCGGCGGCGCGGCATCCGCAGGTGCACAAGGGGGAGCAGATTCAGATCGACGATGTGAAGATCACGGTTCTGAACGATCCCTACTTCTTCCAGACCAATGCGATCAATAACTCCACGGTGGTATATCGCATGGAGATGGGCGGAAAACGCCTCCTCTTTCTCGGCGACCTGGGCGTCGAGGGGGGCAACCGCCTGCTGAATGAGTACAGAAATAATCCGGGAGAGCTCCGGGCGGATATTGTCCAGATGGCACATCACGGTCAGAGCGGCGTGGACAGAAATGTCTACGAGGCGGTGCGTCCGACCATATGCCTCTGGTGTGCGCCGGCATGGCTCTGGAACAATGACAACGGCGGAGGCGTGAACAGCGGAAACTGGAAGACGCTGGAGGTCAGAAACTGGATGCGTCAGCTCGGAGCGAAGACCCATGTGGTCGCAAAGGACGGAGATCAGGTGCTGCGCTGATGGAGAGAATGCATGAAGCGGGAAGCCTGAGGGCGCTTCTGAAGGGAAGAAGGGTGGTTTTAGCCTCCGCCTCTCCGCGGCGGAGGGAGCTCCTAAAGCAGATCGGGATCACAGCGGAGGTGCAGCCGAGCCGGAAAGAGAAGAGCGCGGCAGCGGCGACATCAGCCACGTTCGTGAAGGCGCTTTCCCGAAACAAGGCAGAGGATATTGCCGCCGGACTGCCGGAGGGGACGCTTGTGATTGCTGCGGACACCATTGTGGTGCGTGACGGCGAGCGGCTCGGGAAGCCGAAGGACAGGGAGGAGGCAGTCGCGATGCTCCGGAGCCTCTCCGACAGGGAGCACAGCGTGTACACCGGTGTGACGCTTCTGCTCTGCGGGGAGCGGCGCGTGAGCTTTTATGAGAGAACCCGCGTGCAGGTCTATCCGCTCTCAGAGGAGGAGATCCGCGAGTACGTGGACAGCGGAGATCCCATGGATAAGGCCGGGGCCTACGGCATACAGGGGCCCTTTGGCGCATATATACGCGGAATACGCGGAGATTATACAAATGTCGTCGGCCTGCCGCTCGGCAGGACGGTACAGGAACTGAAGAAACTGCTGCGTGAAGCAGTGAGCTGCTAGTCAGCGCTGCGTTCGTTGCGCGTGCTTTGCGCTGTCACAGCACTGCTGCGTTCCGCACCTTGGTGCCGCTATGGCGTCACGGCATATGCTGTGCAGGGCGTGTCAAAAATACAGATAGGAGAAAAATATATGAAGAACCCGGTTGTCACAATTACAATGGAAAACGGAGATATTATGAAGGCGGAGCTCTATCCGGAAATCGCGCCGAACACGGTGAATAATTTCCTGAGCCTCGCGGGAAAGGGCTTCTATGACGGGCTCATCTTTCACCGCGTGATCTCCGGCTTTATGATTCAGGGCGGAGACCCGGAGGGGAGCGGCATGGGCGGCCCGGGCTATGAGATCAGGGGAGAGTTCCGTCAGAACGGTTTTCAGAACGAACTGAAGCACCTGAGAGGCGTGCTCTCCATGGCGCGCGCCATGGATCCGGATTCCGCGGGCAGCCAGTTCTTCATCATGCACGCAGACGCGCCTTATCTCGACGGACAGTACGCGGCCTTCGGAAAGCTGATCGAGGGTGAGGAGACGCTGGACAGAATCGCGGGAGTGAAGACGGACCACAGCGACCGTCCGCGCAGTGAGCAGAGGATGAAGAGCATGACCGTGGAGACCTTCGGGGAGAGCTATCCGGAGCCGGAGAAGGCGAGATAAGTGAAGCGAAGCTTTTATGTCCGGGTCACGGAGAGCCGCGGCTGTACGGTCACAGTTTCGGATGAGCCTTGGCAGGGGGAGCTCGCGGTTACGGGAGAGGATGCCGTGACACCGGAGCGCATTGTCGCTGCGGCGCGGCGGAAGCTTAAGCTACCTCTCATCATCGCAGAGACGGAGCGGCTGCTTCTGCGGGAGCTCTGTATGGAGGATCTTGCCGCGCTCTGCGCGCTGCGTCTCACAGAGGCGGAGCGGGAGCTGCTGGGGCCGCAGGCTGCGGGACTCTTTGAGGAATCCTGTCTCCGGAGCTATATAGAATATCAGTACAGCTTCTTTGGCTATGGGATCTGGGCTGTGCTGCGCAGGGATACAAGGGCGCTCGCGGGGCTCTGCGGCTTCTCACCCGGGGAGCCTCCGGAGCTCGGATATTGCATTGGGAGAGACTACAGGCGGCTCGGCTACGCGACGGAAGCGTGCAGGGCCGCGTTTCGCTATGCAGAGCAGGAGCTCGGCTTTACGGAGGTCTGCGTGCGGATACGGCGGGACAATACGGCCTCTCTCGCGTTCTGTGAAAAACTGCGTCCGGCTCTGCGTGACGACAGCCCCTCTTTACAGAGCCGTTTTTTTATCTTATAATTTTGTATACAAAAAACGGGGGTAGTACAATCCTATGCAGGCTTTCATTTCCGAGAGGGCATACGCAAAAATAAATCTGGGGCTCGATGTGCTGAGGCGAAGGAGCGACGGCTACCATGAGCTCCGCATGGGAATGCAGACTGTGAGTCTCGCGGATGAGCTGACAATCGAAAGAAGCGGGAGAGGGGACGGCGGGATCGAGCTGCTCTGTGACCGTCCGGATCTTCCGACGGACGGCAGAAATCTTGCGTATCGTGCGGCGGAGGTCTTTTTGCAGCACTTAAAGATCACAGAGGGCGTCAGCATCAGCCTCCAAAAGAATATTCCGGCGGCAGCGGGACTCGCGGGGGGCTCGGCGGACGCGGCGGCAGTGCTGCGCGGGCTGAACAGGCTCTTTGAGACGGGGCTCTCTGTAGAGACGCTGCGGGAGCTCGCCCTGCCGCTCGGCGCGGATATTCCCTACTGTGTCACGGGGGGAACTATGCTTGCAGAGGGAATCGGGGAGCAGCTCACAGCGCTGCCGGCGCTTCCCGGATGCAGCATCGTGCTGGTGAAGCCGGAGTTTGATCTCTCAACCGCCTTTGTCTACGGGAATCTTCATGTCGGAGAGCTGCCGTCAGAGGCGCATCCCGACATGGATGCGGTGATCGCAGCGCTTCGGGCGGGGGATTTGAAGCGGCTCGGTGCAGTGATGAGGAATATACTTGAGCTTCCTGCCGGAAGAGAGCATTCGGAGATACAGGACATAAAAGATACACTCACGGAGGCCGGCGCCTGCGCGGTGTCCATGAGCGGCAGCGGCTCGGCGGTATTTGGAATTTTTGAGGATGGGCAGATGGCGGAGCGCTGTCCCGCACGGCTCCGGGCGAGGGGGTTCACCGCGGCGGAGATCTGTCTCACGACGCCGGTCGGAGCCTGCTCCGGTCCCGGATATGGAAATTCACACAGAACAGGAGGAAAAGATGCCGGATGATCTCAAAATCACAGTAAATGAATACATGCCGCTTCGCGATGTGGTTTTTCACACCCTGCGGCAGGCGATTCTGAAGGGAGAGATGGAGCCCGGGGAGCGACTCATGGAGATACAGCTCGCCAAAAAGCTCGGAGTCAGCCGCACGCCGATCCGCGAGGCGATACGGAAGCTGGAGCTTGAGGGGCTGGTGCTCATGATACCCCGGAAGGGCGCGGAGGTCGCCGGGATCACAGAGAAGAACCTGCGCGACGTGCTGGAGGTGCGGCGCTCCCTTGAGGAGCTTGCCATCGAGCTCGCAGTGCAGCGCATGGACGAGGCTGATATCGCCCGGCTTGAGGAGGCGCGCATCAGCTTCCGGGAGGCGCTGAATACAAACGACATGATACGCATTGCGCAGGCAGATGAAATGTTTCATGACGTGATTTATGCCGGAACCTACAATGACAGGCTGGTGCAGATGCTGAACAATCTGCGGGATCAGATGTACCGCTATCGTCTCGAGTATATCAAGGACACCGGAAAGCGGCAGATCCTCATGATAGAGCACGAGAATATTCTCAGTGCGGTGAAGACAAGGAACTTGGAGCTCGCGAAGCGCGCCATGCGTGAGCATATCGACAATCAGGAGATCACGATCTCCAGAAATCTTGCGCAGGATCTGAGTCAGAGGCAATATCTTAAGTAAAAGAAGGGACAAGATGAGCAAACAGATTATCGCTGTATTATTCGGAGGGCAGTCCTCGGAGCACGAGATCTCCTGCCTCTCCGCGGCCAATATCATAGAACAGATCGACACGGAGCGCTACGAGCTGGTGCTTGTCGGCATCACTAAGGAGGGACACTGGGTCAGGACGGATTCGGTCGCGTCCATACGGGACGGGAGCTGGAGAGAGTCGAAGACCGGCGCGGTGCTCTCTCCGGATGCGACGGAGCGCTGCCTCATCATTCATGAGAAGACCGGCTATATGAGAGTTGCAGTCGATATGGTGTTTCCGATTCTGCACGGTCTGTACGGTGAGGACGGAACGGTGCAGGGACTCTGCGCGCTCGCGCGTCTCCCCTTCGTGGGCTGCGGCGTTGCGGCGTCCGCGGTCGGCATGGATAAGGGACTCGCAAAACAGGTTGTATCGACTCTCGGTGTGGATCAGGCAGACTTCCTCCTCTTTACGGAGGCAGATATGATGGATATGGTGACCGTGCTGGACAGCATAGAGGCGCGCTTCTCCTATCCGGTGTTTGTGAAGCCCTGCAACGCAGGCTCCAGCTGCGGCATCACGAAGGCACATGACAGAGGGGAGCTGGCGCTCTCCTTCCGCGAGGCGGCGCGCTATGACCGGAGAATTCTGGTGGAAGAGACCATAAAGGGCCATGAGATCGAGTGCGCGGTGCTCGGCGGCGGAGCACACCCCGTGCAGGCGAGCGGCGTGGGGGAGATACTCGCTGCCGCGGATTTCTATGACTACGACGCGAAGTACTATAATCCGGAGTCAAGAACCGTTGTGGATCCGGAGCTGCCCGGAGATGCGGCGGAGCGGGTGCGCGAGGCGGCGGTGAAGATATTCCGTGCGATCGATGGCTACGGCTTTGCCCGGGTCGATTTCTTTGTGACAGAGACGGGACGTGTGGTGTTCAATGAGATCAATACGATTCCGGGCTTCACGGCGATCAGCATGTATCCCATGCTCTGGGCGGCACGGGGAAAGGACAAGAGGCAGCTGGTGCAGGAGCTGATAGACCTCGCCTTTGAGAGGCAGCACTGAGATGACAGAGAACCAGGGCTTTGATGAACAGGATCCGGTGAAGCTGTACGTGCCGCACCGCAGGAGGCTTGAGACCGTCAGGGATCCGAGGGCTCCGGTCGGTGTCTTTGATTCCGGCGTCGGCGGACTCACGGTGGCGCGCGAGATCATGCGGCAGATTCCGGAGGAGCACTTGGTTTACTTTGGCGATACCGCGCGTCTTCCCTACGGAGCCAAGTCCCGGGAGACGATCATACGATTCTCCAGGCAGATCGTGCGTTTTCTTCGCTCAAAAGGGGTGAAGGCCATCGTGATCGCCTGCAACACGGCGAGCTCCCATGCGCTTCGCACGCTTGCGGCGGAGAGCGACATTCCGGTGATCGGTGTGATCTACGCGGGCGCCCTGTCTGCAGTGAAGGCCACAAAGAATGGCCGCGTCGGTGTGATCGGCACCAGCGGAACGGTGTCGAGCGATATCTACCCCCATGTGATTCAGAATATGAATCCGGAGATTCAGGTCTTTCAGAAGGCGTGTCCGCTCTTCTGCCCGCTGGTGGAGGAGGGGCTGCTGCACGATTCCGTGACGGATGAGATCGCCTCCCGCTACCTTCAGGAGCTGAAGGGAAAATACATCGACACACTGGTGCTCGGCTGTACGCACTATCCGCTCATCCGCTCCACGCTGCGGCGTATCATGGGCGAGGAGGTGACGCTGGTGAATCCGGCCTATGAGACGGCGCTGGAGCTGAAGGAGATTCTGGCCCGCGAGGGGCTTCTGAATCCGGGAGCGGACGCGGGCGATGCAGACTGCCCGGAGGAGAAATATCAGTTCTACGTCAGCGATCTCGCGGACAATTTCCGTGATTTTGCGAGCTCTATCCTGCCGGAGGAGGCGAAAAACACCAAAAAAATAGAGATTGAGGAGTACTGAGTCTATGACCAGAGATGTGCTCGTGACCATCAGCGGAAAGCGACTGATGGGGAGCGGGGATGAGGATATCGAGTTTGTGATGCCCGGGACGCATCTGGAGCGGAACGGAATACATATGGTGCGCTACGAGGAACCCGCCGAGGGCATGGATGGGAAGACGGAAAATACCATCGTGATCGGCGGCGGCTGTATGAAGATACGGAAGAAGGGCCTGTCCAACGTGGAGCTGCGCTTCCTGAACCGGGCGGAGCGCAGCATGAGCTGCTACAGCACGCCCTACGGGGATTTCCTGATCGGGATCTCTACACGGGACATCTCGATCCGCGAGGAGAGCGATCGTCTGAGAGTCTCGGTGGACTACGCGATGGATATCGGGGCGGAGCATCTCTCGGACTGCTCCATTCAGCTGGAGGTCCGCTCCCGCAGCGCTGCGGCGCAGTGAGGCGGAGGCAGTACAGCGTTAGCGCAGGCTCAGCATGTTGACGCTGTAATCAAAGATCCCGGATGAGCAGCTGCTCATCCGGGATTATTTTAAAATTATATTTTTCTTATTTGTTTCTGCCGAGGATGCGGTCCATCAGGCTCCTCTTCTTTGCGACTGTGGGAATGCCGCCGCGGACGCTCTTCAGCTCGGCGATATAGATGCCGCTCACCACTACCTTGCACTCCTGCTTCATCGGAAGCTGCTGGAAGACCTTCTCATCGGACATGAGCGTGAGGATCTTCGGGCCGACCTTTGCCTTTACAACCGGAACCTTCATCCAGCGCATGTACCAGGGGGTCTGCTCGGACACGATCTTCGGAAAACCGGCCTCGGAGATGCGGAGCTTCTTTTTGTCGATCACCAGCATGGAGACGGTCTGCTTGGCTGCCTCAAATGCGGGCTGCTGCGCTGCCTGACGCTCCTGAAGCTTTCTTCCGTAGAAGTAAAATGCGACGAGCGCGACAATCAGTATTGCCAGGATCACAAGTAGCACCTTGGTTATAATCATCCCGAAACCCTCCGTAATATCAGATATGTTTTGCGCTCCGGGGAATCCCGGAAACACGCTAGAAAATTATAGCAGAAGCGAAATAAAAACGCAAGAACTATTGCTTGACAGCTTGAAAACGCGATGATATTATGAAATTTGCACTATTGTGGATTCGTAGGCCCTGAGGGGAAGCTATGCCCTTTTGGCAGAAGCCACAGGAGTAACTGTCGGTCAGTATTCAAAACAGGGGTGATAACGTACATGGAAAAAAGCAATATGCGTCCGATTAAAGCCGGCAAGGGCATTCGCATGAGCTTCTCGAAACAGAAGGAAGTTCTGAAGATGCCGAACCTCATAGAGATCCAGAAGGATTCCTATGAATGGTTCCTCGGCGAAGGGCTGCGGGAAGTGTTCCACGATATTTTCCCGATCGAGGACTTTGCCGGACACCTCAGCCTGGATTTTGTTGATTTTCAGCTCTGCCGCGACGATGTGAAGTATTCGATTGCGGAGTGCAAAGAGCGCGATGCGACCTACGCCGCGCCGATGAAGGTCAGAGTCAGACTGTACAATAAGGATAAGGACGAGCACAAGGAGCATGAGATCTTCATGGGCGATCTGCCGCTCATGACGGATACCGGTTCCTTTGTGATCAACGGCGCAGAGCGCGTTATCGTCAGCCAGCTTGTCCGTTCCCCCGGAATTTATTATACCATTGAGCACGATAAGCTTGGTAAGGAGTGCTACTTCTGCCAGGTGATTCCGAACAGAGGCGCATGGCTCGAGTACGAGACGGACTCGAACGATGTGTTTAATGTACGTGTGGACCGCACCAGAAAGGTGCCGGTCAGTGTTCTGCTGCGCGCACTCGGTCTCGGGACGAACTCTGAGATCGTGGATGTGTTCGGTGACGAGCCGAAGCTTCAGGCGAGCTTTGCGAAGGATTCCTCCGACAACTATACGGACGGCCTGCTGGAGCTCTACAGAAAGATACGCCCGGGCGAGCCGCTCTCTGTGGAGAGCGCGGAGAGCCTGCTTCACTCCATGTTCTTTGATGCGCGCCGCTATGACCTCGCGAAGGTCGGCCGCTACAAATTTAATAAGAAGCTGCACTTTAAGAGCCGCATCGTCGGACACACGCTCGCGGAGGATGTCGTCGACATCAGCACGGGAGAGATCCTTGCGGAGGAGGGCAGCACGGTGACTGCCGAGATGGCGACGCGGATTCAGAATGCCGGAACGCCCTATGTCTGGGTAAACGGCGTGAGCCGCAGAGTCAAGGTGCTCTCCAACCTGATGGTCGATATCGGACATTATATTGATCTGGAGGATCCGGCGGAGTACGGCATCACGGAGCCGGTGTTCTATCCGGCGCTCATGGAGCTCATGCAGGGCGCGGAGAGCGACGAGGCGCTGAAGAAGTCGCTCCGCAGACATGTGGACAGGCTCATTCCGAAGCATATTACAAAGGAGGATATCTTCGCCTCCATCAATTACAACATGCATATCGAGGAGGGCATCGGCAGCAACGACGATATAGACCACCTCGGAAACCGCCGCATCCGCGCGGTCGGAGAGCTCCTGCAGAACCAGTACCGCATAGGCCTCTCCCGCATGGAGCGAGTGGTGCGCGAGCGCATGACGACGCAGGATATGAGCGAGATCACGCCGCAGTCTCTCATCAACATCAAGCCGGTGACCGCGGCGGTGAAGGAGTTCTTCGGCTCCTCCCAGCTGTCCCAGTTCATGGATCAGAACAACCCGCTCTCCGAGCTGACGCACAAGAGAAGACTCTCCGCACTGGGACCGGGCGGCCTCTCCAGAGACCGCGCGGGCTTTGAAGTGCGAGATGTTCACTACACGCACTACGGAAGAATGTGCCCGATCGAGACGCCTGAGGGACCGAACATCGGACTGATCAACTCTCTGGCGAGCTATGCGCGCATCAACCAGTACGGCTTTATTGAGGCGCCCTACCGCATCGTCGACAGAGTCGCGGACCCGGAGAATCCGACTGTCACGGACGAGGTCGTCTATATGACTGCGGATGAGGAGGATGTCTATGTCGTCGCGCAGGCCAACGAGCCGCTGGACGATGACGGACATTTTATGAACAATTATGTCTCCGGTCGCTATAAGGAGGAGACCTCCGCGTTCCCGAAGAGAACCGTAGATCTGATGGACGTCTCTCCTAAGATGGTGTTCTCCGTTGCGACGAGCATGGTTCCCTTCCTTCAGAACGACGACGCAAACCGCGCCCTCATGGGCTCCAACATGCAGCGTCAGGCGGTGCCGCTGATGATCACGGACACGCCTGTAGTGAGCACGGGCATCGAGGCGAAGGCCGCGGTCGATTCCGGCGTGTGTCAGGTGGCGAAGCACGCGGGCACCGTTGTGATGAGCTCCGGTAGCGAGATCACGGTGCGCAGAGACGACAACGGAAAGATCGACGACTACCGTCTGACCAAGTTCCAGAGAAGCAATCAGTCGAACTCCTATAACCAGAAGCCCATTGTGTTTGCGGGCGACCACGTGGAGGAGGGAGAGGTGATCGCGGACGGACCGTCCACCGCGAACGGTGAGATCGGCCTGGGCAAGAACCCGCTGATCGGCTTCATGACCTGGGAGGGCTACAACTACGAGGATGCGGTTCTGCTCTCCGAGCGACTGGTGAGGGACGATGTTTTCACCTCGATTCATATCGAGGAGTATGAGTGCGCCTCCAGAGACACGAAGCTCGGACCGGAGGAGATCACGAGAGATGTTCCGGGCGTCGGCGACGAGGCTCTGAAGGATCTGGACGAGAACGGAATCATCCGCATCGGCGCGGAGGTTCGTGCCGGGGATATTCTGGTCGGCAAGGTGACTCCGAAGGGCGAGACAGAGCTCACTGCGGAGGAGAGACTGCTCCGCGCGATCTTCGGTGAAAAGGCGAGAGAGGTGCGCGACACCTCCCTGAAGGTGCCGCACGGCGCCTACGGAACTGTGGTGGAGGCGCGTGTCTTCACCAGAGAGAACGGCGATGAGCTGCCGCCGGGCGTCAATCAGAATGTAAGAATCTATATCGCGCAGAAGAGAAAGATCTCTGTCGGCGATAAGATGGCGGGACGCCACGGAAACAAGGGCGTCGTGTCCCGCGTGCTTCCGGTGGAGGATATGCCCTTCCTGCCGAACGGCCGTCCGCTGGATATCGTGCTGAATCCGCTGGGCGTTCCGTCCCGAATGAATATCGGACAGGTGAAGGAGATTCATTTCTCCCTTGCGGCGAAGGTTCTGGGCTTCAATGTCTCCTCTCCGGTCTTTGACGGTGCGGACGAGAACGACATCATGGATATGCTAGAGATGGCGGACGACTACGCAAACGGAAGCTGGGAGGATTTCCAGAAGAAGTATAAGGATATTCTTCTGCCGGATGTCATGGAATACCTCGGCTCCCACCTCGATCACAGAGAGGAGTGGAGAGGCGTTCCGATCGCGAGGAACGGAAAGGTGCAGCTGCGCGACGGCCGCACCGGTGAGCCCTTTGACGGCCCGACCACCATCGGGTTCATGCATTACTTAAAGCTTCATCATCTGGTAGATGACAAGATCCACGCGCGCTCCACGGGCCCCTACTCCCTCGTCACGCAGCAGCCGCTCGGCGGTAAGGCCCAGTTCGGCGGACAGCGCTTCGGAGAGATGGAGGTCTGGGCGCTCGAGGCCTACGGCGCGGCGTACACGCTCCAGGAGATACTGACAGTGAAGTCGGATGATGTCGTGGGCCGTGTCAAGACCTACGAGGCGATCATCAAGGGTGAGAATATCCCGCAGTCCGGCGTGCCGGAGTCCTTCAAGGTCCTCCTCAGAGAGCTCCAGTCACTCGGTCTCGATGTACGGGTGCTGAGAGACAACGGCGAAGAGGTCGAGCTCAAGGAAAATGTTGACGATGAAAATCTCAGTATGCGTTCCATCATCGAGGGCGACAGAAGATACCGCGATGAGGAGAATTTTGCCGGCGCAGGCTACACCCGGCAGGAGTTCAGGAACGGCGAGCTGGTGGACGCTCAGGATGAGGGCGCCGGCTCTGAGACGGCGGCGGAGGATTCCGAAGGGGAGTTTGTCCCGGAGGACGCAGAGTAAAGGAGGCTGTTCATAGATGCCCGAAACAAAAACAAGCTACGAGCCGATCACATTTGACGCGATAAAGATAGGCCTTGCTTCCCCGGAGAAGATTCTTGAGTGGTCCCACGGCGAGGTGAAGAAGCCGGAGACCATCAATTACAGAACCTTAAAGCCGGAGAAGGACGGACTCTTCTGCGAGCGCATCTTCGGACCGAGCAAGGACTGGGAGTGCCACTGCGGAAAGTACAAGAAAATCCGCTACAAGGGCGTAATCTGCGACCGCTGCGGCGTTGAGGTCACGAAATCCTCGGTGCGCCGCGAGCGCATGGGCCATATTGTTCTGTCGGCGCCGGTCTCCCACATCTGGTACTTCAAGGGAATTCCGAGCCGCATGGGACTGATTCTGGACCTCTCCCCGAGAATTCTGGAGAAGGTGCTCTACTTCGCATCCTACGTGGTGCTGGATCCCGGCACCTCCACCCTCGCCTACAAGCAGATACTCTCTGAGAAGGAGTACCGCGAGGCGCAGGAGCAGTTCGGCTGGGACGGCTTCCGCGCAGGCATGGGCGCAGAGTCCGTGCTGGAGCTTTTGAAGGCGATCGACCTCGATAAGGAATCGAAGGAGATGCAGGAGGAGCTCGAGAATGCCTCCGGCCAGAAGAGAGCGAAGCTCATCAAGCGTCTGGAGGTCGTCGAGGCCTTCCGCAAGTCCGGGAACCGTCCGGAGTGGATGATTCTGAGCATCGTTCCGGTGATTCCGCCGGATATCCGTCCCATGGTACAGCTGGACGGCGGCCGCTTTGCTACCAGTGATCTGAACGATCTGTACCGCAGAATTATCAATAGAAACAACCGTCTCGCGCGTCTTCTGGAGCTCGGAGCTCCGGACATCATTGTCCGCAATGAGAAGAGGATGCTGCAGGAGGCGGTGGACGCGCTGATCGATAACGGCAGAAGAGGCCGTCCGGTCACGGGGCCCGGAAACAGAGCGCTGAAGTCCCTCTCCGATATGCTGAAGGGAAAGCAGGGACGTTTCCGTCAGAACCTGCTCGGAAAGCGCGTCGACTACTCGGGCCGTTCGGTTATCGTCGTGGGACCGGAGCTGAAGATCTATCAGTGCGGTCTCCCGAAGGAGATGGCGATCGAGCTCTTCAAGCCCTTTGTTATGAAGGAGCTGGTGGAGAGCGGCACCGCACACAATGTAAAGAGCGCAAAGAAGATGGTGGAGCGCATGCAGACCGAGGTCTGGGACGTGCTCGAGGAGGTGATTAAGGAGCACCCTGTCATGCTGAACCGTGCGCCTACGCTGCACCGGCTCGGCATTCAGGCCTTCGAGCCCATTCTCGTCGAGGGCAAGGCGATCAAGCTTCATCCGCTTGTCTGCACCGCCTTCAACGCGGACTTTGACGGAGACCAGATGGCGGTGCATCTGCCGCTCTCCGTGGAGGCGCAGGCGGAGTGCCGCTTCCTGATGCTCTCTCCGAACAACCTCTTAAAGCCCTCCGACGGCGGCCCGGTTGCGGTTCCGTCTCAGGACATGGTGCTCGGGATTTACTATCTGACGCAGCAGAGAGACGGAGAGAAGGGTGAGGGCATGTGCTTTAAGAGCCCGAATGAGGCCCTGCTCGCCTACGCAAACCATGAGGTTACGCTGCAGTCGAAGATCCGTGTGCGCATCTCAAAGACGCTTGCGGACGGAAGAACTCTGTCGGAGATTCAGGACAGCTCTGTGGGACGCATTCTCTTTAATGAGATCATTCCGCAGGATCTGGGCTTTGTTGACAGAAGCATTCCGGGGAATGAACTGAAGCCGGAGATTGATTTCCTTGTAAAGAAGAAGCAGTGCAAGCAGATCCTTGAGAAGGTGATCAATGTGCACGGGCTCTCCCGCACCGCGGAGGTGCTGGACGATATCAAGGCGATCGGCTACAAGTATTCCACGCTCGCCGGTATGACGGTGTCTATCTCAGATATGACTGTGCCGGAGTCCAAAAAGCGCCTCATCGCGGAGGCGCAGGCGACGGTCGAGAAGATCTCCCGCAACTACCGCCGCGGACTTGCGACGAATGAGGAGCGCTACAAGGAGGTCATCAAGACCTGGCAGAAGACGGATGAGCAGCTCACGAAAGATCTGATGGCGGGGCTCGATCAGTACAACAACATCTTCATGATGGCGGATTCCGGAGCGCGTGGTTCCGATAAGCAGATCAAGCAGCTCGCAGGCATGCGAGGCCTGATGGCGGATACGACGGGACATACAATTGAGCTTCCGATCACGAGTAATTTCCGCGAGGGACTGGATGTTCTGGAGTATTTCATCTCTGCACACGGCGCCCGCAAGGGACTCTCCGACACGGCGCTCCGCACAGCGGACTCCGGTTACCTGACCAGACGTCTCGTCGATGTCTCCCAGGATCTCATCGTCCGGGAGGTGGACTGCTGCGAGGGCGGAGAGATTCCAAACATGGAGATCAAGGCCTTCATGGACGGGAAGGAGACCATCGAGGGGCTCCAGGACCGCATCACGGGGCGCTATATTGCGGAGACCATCGTAGACCCGGACACCAACGAGGTAGTTGTGAAGGCCAATCACATGGTGACGCCAAAGCGCGCCGAGGCGGTGATGAAGGTGCTCGAGAAGACCGGAAGAAAGACGGTAAAGATCCGCACCATCCTGACCTGCAAGTGCATGAATGGAATCTGTGCGAAGTGCTACGGCGCGAACATGGCGACCGGACAGGCGGTTCAGGTCGGTGAGGCGGTCGGAATCATCGCGGCGCAGTCCATCGGTGAGCCTGGTACGCAGCTGACCATGAGAACCTTCCACACGGGAGGTGTCGCGGGCGGCGATATCACCCAGGGTCTTCCCCGTGTCGAAGAGCTGTTCGAGGCGCGTAAGCCGAAGGGTCTTGCGATCATCACCGAGATTCCGGGTGTGGTGGAGCTTCGCGACACCAAGAAGAAGAGAGAGATCGTCGTCACCAATCCGGATGACGGAAACTCCAAGACCTATCTGATCCCGTACAGCTCCCACATTGTGGTAGAGACCGGAGATGTGCTTCAGGCGGGAGATGAGCTGACGAGTGGCTCTCTGAATCCGCACGATGTGCTGAAGATCAAGGGTGTGCGCGCGGTTCAGGATTATATGCTCCGCGAGGTGCAGAGAGTGTACCGTCTGCAGGGTGTTGAGATCAATGACAAGCACATTGAGGTGATCGTCCGCCAGATGCTGAAGAAGATCCGTGTGGACGAGCCGGGTGAGTCGAGTGTCCTTCCCGGCATCAACATGGACGTGCTGGAATTCAGCGCGATGAATGACAGGCTTTCCCAGGAGGGCAAGGCGCCTGCTGTCGGAAAGCGCATTATGCTTGGTATCACCAAGGCTTCGCTCGCGACAGACTCCTTCCTCTCCGCTGCGTCCTTCCAGGAGACGACCAAGGTGCTCACGGAGGCGGCAATCAACGGAAAGACCGACCACCTGATCGGACTGAAGGAGAATGTCCTCATCGGTAAGCTCATTCCGGCAGGTACCGGCATGAAGCGCTACAGAAATGTAAAGCTGGACACAGATCTCTCCGGCGAGGAGGACTATCCGGAGGAGGAGCCGGAGGTGCTGGATATTCTGGATGAGACTCAGGATGCGGCCGAGTCCTTTGCAGAGGAGCTGCTTCCGGTGACAGAGGACTGAGCGCAGTCTGATGTGCAGAGTAAAGAGCCGCAGCTTCGGCGGGTTCTCACAGGCAGAAAGAAAATCTGCTTGACATGAAATTGTATCGTTTCTATAATGATATGGCGTGCCTCCGGGTATGCCATATCTTTTTATGCTTTGAACGATACTTTGGATGGCAGCCGATGCAGACCGGAAGAGCGGAGAGGGCAGAACGGGAGCACAGAGCAAACTGCAGAACAGCAACCGCAGACAAATATCACAGGAGGTGAACAAAGAATGCCTACATTCAACCAGCTTGTAAAAAAAGGCAGACAGACTTCTGAGCGCAAGCCGAAGGCTCCGGCACTTCTGAGAAGCTTTAACTCGCTTCATAAGAAGGCGGTAGTCGACAACTGCCCGCAGAAGAGAGGTGTTTGCACAGCAGTCAAGACTGCGACACCGAAGAAGCCGAACTCTGCGCTTCGTAAGATCGCGAGAGTGCGTCTTTCCAACGGAATCGAGGTTACCAGTTACATTCCGGGTGAGGGTCACAACCTTCAGGAGCACAGCGTGGTCCTGATCAGAGGCGGAAGAGTCAAGGATCTGCCGGGTACCCGTTACCACATCGTACGTGGAACTCTGGATACCGCAGGCGTCGCAAATCGTCAGCAGGCCCGTTCCAAGTACGGAGCAAAGAGACCGAAGGCGAAGAAGTAATTCAGCGGTGACAGTCGATTCACAGGATCATTGAGCGTTAAGGCGAAATACTCATAAAAGTGAAGTGCACGATTGTGATAGGAAGCTGCAGGTTGCAGAATTATAGATCAGAATCAAGCGCGGACAACCAGTATGGATGAGTACCGATGATCTAATTCACGGCGGGGCAGAGCCCCGGGCCGTATAATTAAGGAGGGAAGCAACGTGCCACGTAAAGGACAGAGAAGAAAAAGAACTGTTCTGGGCGATCCGGTTTACAACAATGTCGTTGTGACCAAGCTCGTCAATCAGATCATGTATGACGGCAAGAAGGGCATCGCACAGAAGATTGTATACGGCGCATTCAACCGTATTCAGGATAAGACCGGCAAGGAGCCGATCGAGATCTTTGAGGCTGCCATGAACAACATTATGCCGGTTCTTGAGGTCAAGGCAAAGCGTATCGGCGGCGCCACCTACCAGGTTCCGATCGAGGTGAAGCCGGAGAGAAGACAGGCCCTGGCACTCCGCTGGATCACCACCTTCTCCCGTGCGAGAGGTGAGAAGACCCAGGAGGAGCGTCTTGCAAATGAGCTGATGGACGCCGCAAACAACACCGGCGCAGCAGTGAAGAGAAAAGAAGATATGCACAAGATGGCAGAGGCAAACAAGGCTTTTGCTCATTACAGATTTTAATTAGGAGGAAACCCAGTGGCTGCTACAAAAGATCGTGAGTATCCTCTTGAGAGGACCAGAAATATAGGAATTATGGCTCATATCGATGCCGGTAAGACGACATTGTCCGAGCGTATTCTGTATTTCACTGGTGTTAACTACAAGATCGGTGAGACCTACGAGGGCACTGCGACCATGGACTACATGGAGCAGGAGCAGGAGCGTGGCATCACCATCACCTCCGCGGCGACAACCTGCCATTGGACGCTGCAGGAGAAGACCAAGACAAAGCCCGGTGCGCTTCCGCACCGCATCAACATCATCGACACCCCCGGACACGTCGACTTCACCATAGAGGTTGAGCGCTCCCTGCGCGTTCTGGACGGCGCAGTCGGAGTCTTCGATGCAAAGGGCGGCGTTGAGCCCCAGTCCGAGAACGTGTGGCGTCAGGCCGACACTTATCAGGTCCCGAGAATGGCCTTCATCAACAAGATGGACATCATGGGTGCGGACTTCTTCATGACGGTTGACCAGATCGAGCATCGTCTCGGAAAGAACCCGGTGTGCATCCAGCTGCCGATCGGCAAGGAGAGCGACTTCCAGGGCATCGTCGACCTGATGGAGATGCAGGCTTATATCTACAATGACAATAAGGGTGAGGACATCTCCGTTGTCGATATTCCGGAAGATATGAAGGATGAGGCAGAGGAGTGGCACACCAAGATGGTGGAGCAGATCTGTGACCTCGATGAGAATCTCATGGAGAAGTATCTCGAGGGTGAGGAGCCGTCCATCGACGAGCTGAAGGCTGCACTTCGCAAGGGAACCTGCCGGAACGAGGCTGTCCCGGTATGCTGCGGAACCGCGCACTTCAACAAGGGTGTGCAGAAGGCTCTGGACGCGGTCGTCGAGTACATGCCGTCTCCGGTTGACATCCCGCCGATCAAGGGAACCACGCCCGAGGGAGAGCCGGATGAGAGAATCTCCTCTGATTCCGAGCCGTTCTCCGCTCTGGCATTTAAGATTATTTCCGACCCGTTTGTAGGTCGTCTCGCGTTCTTCCGCGTCTACTCCGGTACGCTGAACACCGGCTCCTATGTTCTGAACTCCACCAAGGGGAAGAAGGAGCGCGTCGGTCGTATCCTGCAGATGCACGCGAACAAGAGAATGGAGCTCGAGAAGGTTTATTCCGGTGATATCGCCGCAGCAGTTGGCTTCAAGTCCACCACCACCGGCGACACGCTCTGCGACGAGCAGCATCCGGTGATCCTTGAATCTCTCGAGATTCCGAAGCCGGTTATCGACATCGCAATCGAGCCGAAGACCAAGGCGGGCCAGACCAAGATGATCGACGCGCTGGCAAAGCTCGCCGAGGAGGATCCGACCTTCCATGCGACGACCAATGCGGAGACCGGTCAGACCATCATCTCCGGCATGGGTGAGCTTCACCTGGAGATCATCGTCGACAGACTGCTCCGCGAATACAGCGTCGAGGCAAATGTCGGCGCCCCGCAGGTTGCCTACAAGGAGACCTTCACCAAGGCTGTCGATGTCGAGTCCAAGTACGTCAAGCAGTCCGGCGGTAAGGGTCAGTACGGACATTGTAAGGTACGCTTTGAGCCGATGGATGCAAACGCGGAGACCACCTACGAGTTTGTAAATGCCGTCACCGGCGGTGCGATTCCGAAGGAGTATATCGGACCGATCGACGAGGGTATTCAGGAGGCTGCGAAGAGCGGCATTCTGGGCGGATATCCGGTGCTCGGTGTCAAGGCGACGGTCTACGATGGTTCCTACCATGAGGTCGATTCCTCTGAGATGGCCTTCCACATCGCAGGCTCTCTCGCGTTTAAGGATGCCATGCGCAAGGGCAATCCGGTTCTGCTTGAGCCGATCATGAAGGTTGAGATCACCATTCCGGAGGACTATATGGGCTTCGTTGTCGGTGATATCAACTCCCGCCGCGGACGTGTCGAGGGCTTTGAGGATATCTCCGGCGGCAAGATGATCAAGGCATTTGTTCCGCTTTCCGAGATGTTCGGCTATTCCACCGATCTTCGTTCCGGAACGCAGGGACGCGGCAACTACTCCATGTTCTTTGAGAAGTATGAGCCGGTACCGAAGAGCATCTCCGAAAAGGTACTTTCCGACAGAAAATGAATGATGAGGGCGGGGCTCTGAGCCCCGAAAGCCCTTGATAAACCGCCGTTTCTGGGATATAATTCATATCAGTCTATTTTATAAAATCTGAACAGAAAATCAGATTTCATCCAAGGAGGATAGAAAAATGGCAAAAGCAAAATTTGACAGAAGCAAGCCGCATTGCAACATTGGAACAATCGGACACGTTGACCACGGCAAAACCACTCTGACCGCAGCTATCACGAAGGTTCTTGCAACCAGGCTTCCGTCTGATACCAACAAGATTGTCGACTTTGAGAACATCGATAAGGCTCCGGAGGAGAGAGAGCGTGGAATCACGATCAGCACCTCCCACGTTGAGTATGAGACCAAGGCTCGTCACTATGCGCACGTTGACTGCCCCGGCCATGCTGACTATGTCAAGAACATGATCACCGGTGCTGCTCAGATGGATGGAGCGATCCTGGTTGTTGCTGCTACCGACGGTGTTATGGCGCAGACCCGTGAGCACATCCTGCTCGCTCGCCAGGTTAACGTTCCGTATGTTGTCGTATTCATGAACAAGTGCGACATGGTTGATGATGAGGAACTCCTTGACCTCGTTGAGATGGAGATCAGAGATCTTCTGAACGAGTATGAGTTCCCGGGCGATGATGTTCCGGTTATCCGCGGTTCCGCTCTGAAGGCTCTCGAGGATCCGAACGGACCGTGGGGAGACAAGATCATGGAGCTCATGGATGCTGTTGATACCGCTATCCCGGAGCCGGAGCACGAGAACGACAAGCCGTTCCTGATGCCGGTCGAGGATGTCTTCACGATCACCGGTCGTGGTACCGTTGCTACCGGCCGTGTTGAGCGTGGTACCCTGAAGCTGAACGACGAGGTTGAGCTTGTCGGTATCAAGGAGGACAAGAGAAAGACTGTCGTTACCGGTATCGAGATGTTCCGTAAGCTGCTTGACTATGCTGAGGCTGGTGATAACGTTGGTCTCCTTCTCCGCGGCGTCAACAGAGAGGATATCATCCGCGGTCAGGTTCTCGCTAAGCCGGGCACCGTTACCTGCCACACCAAGTTCACCGCTCAGGTGTACGTACTGACCAAGGACGAGGGCGGCCGTCACACTCCGTTCTTCAACAACTATCGTCCGCAGTTCTACTTCAGAACCACTGACGTTACCGGTGTCTGCGTACTTCCGGAAGGCACCGAGATGTGCATGCCGGGCGACAACGTTGAGATGACTGTTGAGCTCATCCACCCGATCGCCTGCGAGCAGGGTCTCCGTTTCGCTATCCGTGAGGGCGGCAGAACCGTTGGATCCGGCAGAGTTGTCAAGATTCTTGACTGATTCTGAATCATAATAAGATATATTCAGAGGGAGAGATGCCTGCATCTCTCCTTTTGCTTTGCTTAAAATGCAGATGCTTGCATTTGGGGTTCCAAGATGCTATACTCTTGATGTTTTATTGGTTTAAACTTTTGCGGGACAAAGCGTTGATTCGCTGAACAATCATGTTTTTACTTAGGGGGTCGGTATGGTGACAATTCTGGTCAATGTTATTGAGGCGGTAAATGCCTTTCTCTGGGGCGATCTGGTGACGATTCCTCTTCCGGACGGCGGCGGTCTGGGGCTGTCTCTCATGGTGCTGCTTCTGATTCCGGCGGGCATTTTCTACACCTTCCGCACGAGACTCATGCCAGTCAGGCTGTTCCGGGAGATGCTTGGTGTCATGCTGGAGAAGCCGAGCGGGAGAGATGCCGGCGATCTGAAGAGCGGGAAGCTCTCAGGCATCCAGACTCTGATTGTTTCCACTGCAACCCGCGTGGGCATGGGAAATCTGGTCGGTGTTGTGGCGGCCATTTCCGCCGGAGGTGCCGGAGCGGTGTTCTGGATGTGGCTCACTGCGATCATAGGCTCCTCCACTGCCTTTGTGGAGGGAACACTTGCACAGATGCATAAGACGGAGGATCCGCTCTATGGGGGCTACCGCGGCGGGCCGGCCTACTATATTCATGACTTTTTTAACCGGGACAAAAAGAAGAGCGGCAGAAATCTGATCGCGGCGCTCTTTGCGCTCTCCGGTCTCATCTGCTGGTGTGGCATCAGCCAGGTGATCGGCAATTCGGTTTCTTCGGCCTTTGAGAATGCCTTTCAGATTCCGCCGCTCTATACGACCATTGCGCTTGTGCTGATCGCAGCGGTGATTGTGCTGCGAAAGTATGCGACGGTGCGGGTGCTGGATCTGGTCGTGCCGGTGATGGCGGGACTCTACTTTGCCCTGACAGTCTTTGTGATTCTTAAGAATGCGGCGCTGCTCCCGGCTGTTTTTCACCGCATTTTTTCAGAGGCGTTTGGTTTCCGGCAGGTCGCTGCCGGCGGCTTTGGCGCAGTTATGATGAACGGTGTGAAGCGCGGTCTCTTCTCCAACGAGGCAGGCTCCGGCTCTGCACCCTGCGCGGCTGCAGCTGCGGATGCGAGTCATCCGGTGAAGATGGGGCTCTTTCAGGCGATGGGTGTCTTTATTGACACCATCGTGATATGCAGCTGCACGGCCCTGATCATGCTGCTTGTGCCGGAGTCGGAGCTCGCGGGACTCGGCGGCATGGATCTGCTGCAGACTGCGATGCAGTATCACTTCGGTCGCTTCGGCGTGCTCTTTATAGCTCTGATCCTGTGGCTGTTCAGCTTCTCGACCTTTATCGGCGTGCTCTTCTATGCGCGCTCAAACGTGGCCTATCTCTTCGGGGACAGCTGGCAGTCACAGACCGCGTATAAGCTGCTGGCGCTCCTGATGCTCTTTATCGGCGGTCTGGCCTCCTACACGGTAGTCTGGGATTTGAGTGATGTCGGCATCGGCCTCATGACGATTTTCAATATTCTTGTGATGTATCCGCTTTCAAGAGAGGCGATTGAGGCGCTGAAGGACTATGAGGCGCACTACTCGCGGAGAGCACAGGGCGGAAAATAAGAGCGCGCGTCTTGCGTGGTACAGCTTTCCTGTGTAAGATGGGAGAGGAGCTTATTTTGCCCTGAGGTGGAACGGAAGCGGAGTGCCTATGAGTGAGGAGCATTTTTGGGATCATGTCGGCTGGGTGAGCTTTGTCTACACGCTGCTGGTGATTTGTGCGCATTCCTACAATGCGGAGCTGTTCCTCGGAGGCGCAGGACCCTACCATTTTGTCGGAAGAGCGGAGAGAGTGATAGGAAGCAGCATCGCGCAAGTTGCGGTGCCGGGCTTCTTTATGCTCTCTGCGCTTCTTTTTTTTCGGGATTTTGAGCTGTCGGATACGCTTAAGAAGTGGAAGCGGAGAGTGCGCAGTCTCCTGATTCCCTATCTTCTGTGGAACAGTCTCTACTATCTGGGCTATGTCATCGCCTCCCGCATTCCGGGGCTCAGCAGAGTGGTGGGGAAGGGCGTAGTGCCGCTGAATCTCCGGCAGCTCACGCGCGCTGTATTTCTGTACGACTATAATTACGGCTTCTGGTATGTCTTTCAGCTCCTGCTGCTGGTGCTGCTCTCACCTCTTGTATACCTGTGTGCGCGAAGCCTCAGGGGCTATCTGCTCACGGCAGTGCCGCTCTCAGTGGTGATCGCCCTCCGACTGAATCCGACCGCGTTGAATTCTGATGCGCTGCTCTACTACCTCACGGCAGCCCGCATGGCGATCGTCTGCCGGGAGAGGGGCAGAAGGAATATCCTGCTGCCTCCCCCAGGGAGAGAGCGTATGCCGGTTTTTCTTTTTATCTCCGCATTGCTGTGGCAGTTTGTTGCCCTGAGAACGGGGAATGATCTGCCCCTGGTGTTCTGCAGAATGAGCGGGGCGGCATCGCTGTGGTGGCTTTGCAGCTGTATTTCCCTGCCGCGCCCGCCGGAGCTGGTGCGGGAAACTTTTCTGATCTATGCGCTTCACTTTGCGCCGGTGCGGCTCATCACAAAGCTCGCGGACAGCATCTGGCATGGCAGAACGGCAGTGAGCCTCACCCTGTATCTTCTGATGCCGGGGTTCATTGTGCTGCTGGCATTTGTCGTGCAGCTCATCGGAAAGAAATATGTGCCTTTCCTGTATCGCTGCTTTACGGGAGGCAGGTAGTTTGCTGGTCATATGGGAGAGTTGGTGTCCGCCTGCGGACTTTGATCAGGAGGAGCGGGGCGATGAACAGAGCTGAGATCTTTCACTATGCTGAAAAGAAGTACGGGACTGCTGCGGAGTATCTCTGGCGCCAGTATCCGGACTGGGGAGTTCTGCGTCACCGGGAGAATCGCAAGTGGTATGCGGTGCTGATGTCGGTCTCGGCGCCGCAGCTCAGACAGAGCGGGGAGGAACCGCTCGATATTCTCAATGTGAAATGCGATCCGATGGAAGGGGATTATCTGAGGCAGAGACCGGGTTTTCTGCCGGGTTACCACATGAATCATCAGAATTGGCTCACGATACTTCTGGACGGAAGTGTTCCGAAGGAGCTGGTACTCAGGCTTCTGGATGCGAGCTATGAGATGACAGGGGAGAAGAAAGCGAGAGCAGAGAAGACAGCGGGAGCAGAGAAGACAGCAACAAAAGGAAAGCAGCCGGCGAAAAGGAAACACACGCGGAAGGACGCCGCAAGGTCTGCAGGGAGAGAAGAACAGGATATAGAAGAACAGCAGAGAGGTGAGAAGTGAGATGAGAATAGAGCACATCGCGATGTATGTAAACGATCTCGAGGGCGCGCGGGAATTTTTTCTGCGCTATCTCGGGGCAGTGTCGAATGAGGGCTATCACAATGTGCGGACAGACTTTCGCTCTTACTTCCTTTCCTTTGCGGATGGCGCGCGGCTGGAGCTCATGCAGAGGCCGGGCATGGAGGACGAGCACAAGGGGCTGAACCGCACCGGTTTCATCCATCTGGCCTTCAGTCTTGGCAGCAGAGAGGCTGTGGACGCGCTCAGTGCGCGCCTGAAACAGGATGGCTATGAGCTGCTTAGCGGGCCGCGCATCACGGGAGACGGCTATTATGAGAGCTGTTTCAGAGTGTTTGAGGGAAATCAGATCGAGCTGACGGTGTGAGCGGCAGATAAAACGACATAAAGCTTCTGAATGAATGGTAAGATATAGACTTTCGCATCACGTGGGGAAATGTGTCTCCCTGCAGAGCAGCTGAGACAAGAATATAGAAAGAAAACAGAACGAAAACTTAACTCAAGCTTACGAATCATTACGAATCAGCGAATTGCCTTGTACGCGCCTGAGATTGCGCTTATAATGCAACCAACAAGAAAAAGAAAGTTAATGTCCGAGGGGACAGTTTATTCAGGAGGATGATTGAATGAAGAAATTTATGACGGTCGTGGCGGCTTCCGCGCTGACTCTGGCTATGAGCTCCACCGCATTTGCGGGCTGGCAGCAGGACGCCAACGGGTGGAGATACATGAAGACCAAGGATACCTGGCTCACAAGTCAGTACACGGAGGACGGCTACTGGGTTGACGTGAACGGCTACTGGGACGGCAAACCGAGCAATGCGACGCAGGTGACAGAGACCAGTACCAATGCGCCGGATGGTCTCGCACAGTATCAGGTGCTCGGAGAGAGAATCCTGAAGGTCACCAATGCGGTGCTCGATGAGAGCAAAGAGAACTACAATGCGACAGTGGATATCTATGACACCGCGTTTATGAGCAATGAGGAGATTAAGGAGATCAAGAAGGGAGATACCTTTGAGCTCCCGGGTCTCGGTATTACGGTTACTGCGCAGAACAAGGCGAACAGAAGTGTGGTGCGCAGCAGCAAGAACAGCAATAGCAGCAAGAGCTCCTCTGAGAGCGGCTACAAGGTACGCCTCATGGATGCGGAGGGCAATAACTATATTCTGTCTGCTTCCCGCCTGAGAAAGGTTTCTGCCGATTCCTCCACGACGGAGACAGTCCTCCGCCCGGTGGTGAGCGGCATACAGGTTGTGGTTCCGGTGTGGCGCGACAGCAGCCGTGTCAACGGTACGAGCCGTTATTCCACGACGAAGAGCCTCATGGAGAAGAAGATGATGTTCCAGGGAACCTTCAGCGGGAATATCCTCACTTCCATTCAGGATACGACCTACAACTACGATACGACCAATACGCCGGTGTACAGCGAGGACGCCGCACACGGACACCTCTACAATAAGGGTGAGTATTGAGGCTCCGGTGCGGACGATGTTGATATCTGCCGTCGTACTGACAGAACGGCTATTGTGATACAGAAGCTCTGCTCCTGCTCAGATAATGAGCAGGAGCATTTTTGACTTTGCGCGCCATGGGCGCGCTCTAACAGAGACCTGTTTCCAGACTGCGTTTTCAACAGAAAAATGAAGCGCAGAAATCAGAAATGCGCAGGATAGAATACTCCCTCCGGGGAGTTGACAGCCTGTCACTTTCCGAGTAGAATTCAGAGATGTGACAGCCTGTCACCTGATGAATCGAAGGAGGAGGAGAGGAATATGCCCTCGGAGCGCTTTTTCAAGTTGGCAAAGGAGAAGCAGGAGCGTATCCTGCGCGCCGGCTTTCATGAGTTCTGCCGGGTCTCTGTTGCAGACGCGAGCATCAACAGCATCATCCGCGAGGCGGATATTTCAAGGGGAAGCTTCTACACTTATTTTGAGGACAAGATGGATCTTCTGCGGCATATCATGACAAAATTCATGAAACAGTATGAGGACTCGGTGCTTGATTTTCTGCGGCAGAGCGGAGGGGATATCTTTCTCTGCGCGCGTATGCTCTACGGTCACTGTCACAGGGAGTTTCGCACGGAGGACGGTCTCCGCTTCATGAGAAATATTTTTTCGGATGCGGAGCTCATGCAGGAGATGACCCAGAGCTGTGATGCTGGCGGCTACAATGAGATGCAGCGCCGGGGCAGAGCCTTCTGCGCGAGAGTCTATCAGGAGCTGGATCACAGGAACTACAGTGTGGACGAGGAGCAGCTCATGTATCTGCTTCCCATGGTATTTACGAGCACCATACGCTGTGCGGCGATCGCGGCAAACTGTCCGGAGCGCGTGGAGGAGGTGCAGAGAAATCTGCGCCATGAGCTTGAGATCCTGAAGTACGGCGTGTTGCGCCGGGAAGACAGAGAGGTAGCGGAGCAATGAAGAAAAAGCTGAAGAAAGGTATTATCGTTCTGGCGCTTTTGGCACTTGCAGCTCTGATCGTGAGCCGTTTTCTGCACAGAGCGGACAGGGCGGAGGAGGAGACGCGCCCCACAGTTACAGTCGCATCGCCGGAGCGCCGGGATATTATAAACAGGACAGAGGCGATCGGCACGGTGGAACCGGAGCAGGAGGTGGATGTGATGCCGAAGATGGCGGGTGAGATCACGGACGTCAGCTTCGCGGCGGGAGATCGCGTCGAGGCTGGACAGACGCTGATCACCATACACTCGGATGCGCTGGATTCCCTGAGGATTCAGCTGGATTCCGCCCGCATTGCGATGAATGACGCTGAGACAGCGCTCGGCCGGACCCAGGCGCTCTTTGCGACCGGGGCGGTGTCCCAGCAGCAGCTTGAGGGAGCGCAGAGCGCGGCAGGCAGCACCCGGCTTGCCTATCAGAATGCCGAGACACAGCTGAAGCTACAGACGGAATACACCACGGTGAAGGCGCCGATCAGCGGTGTGATTGAGACCAAAAATGTGAGCGTGCACGATCAGGCGAGTCCCGCCATGGCAATCTGCACCATTTCCGGAGATGGCGGTATGAGCGTAAGCTTTGGAGTCACGGAGCAGGTGATGCGTCAGCTGAACGTCGGAGACACGATACAGCTGGAGAAGAATGCCGCGCTGGTGAACGGGACTGTGACGGAGGTGAGCGGCAAGGTCTCCCCGGCGACGGGGCTCTACAGCTGCAGGGCGAGTATTGGTGAGGTACAGCCCGCGGAGGATGGAAGCATACCGGGCGTGAACCTCGGCAGCGGTTCCCGCGCGAAGGTGCAGCTCATCAGCGCGCGGGCGGTGCAGGCGCTGACTGTCCCCGCTACAGCCGTGAGCTACGCGGACGCAAAGCCCTATGTGTATCTGTTTTCTGACGGACACGCCGTAAAGCGGGAGATCGTCACCGGTATTTTTGACGAAAGCTTCATGGAGGTGCGAGACGGCCTTCAGGCAGAGGATCTGGTGATCGTCAGCTGGTCCAGTGAAATCTATGACGGCGCGGAGGTTCTCGCAGAATGAAGAATCTCACAAAGTTTGCGCTGATGCGCCCGGTGACCATGCTGCTCAGTCTGGTCACCATACTCTATTTCGGTCTGCAGGGTGTCTTCGGCTCTCCCATGGAGATGACGCCGGATATGAACTATCCGATGATGCTGATCATGACGAGCTACCCCGGCGCGGGCCCGGAGGATATCACGGAGACTGTGGGGAAGCCCATGGAGAACGGGGTGAGCACGCTCTCCGGAATCAAGAGCTACTACAGCTATGCGATGGAGAATATGTCCATACTCATGCTGCGCTATGATTACGGCACCAATATGGACTCCGCCTATCTGGATCTCCGCAAGGAGGTGGATACCATCCGCGGCGGCCTTCCGGAGGACGCAAACGATCCGGTGATCATGGAGATGGATATGAATGCCATGCCTGTGATGCAGCTCATGGTGCAGGGCGGAACGGACGGCAATCTTCGGAGCTACGCGGACGATGCGATCATCCCGGAGCTGGAGAAGATATCCTCGGTTGCAGAGGTCACGCTGAACGGCGGGCGGGAGTCCTACATCCGCATTGAGCTGGACAGGGCGAAGATGGCGCAGTACCACCTCGATATGAACACGCTTGCCTCACTGATCGGCGCGGCAGATTTTACGCTGCCCTCGGGTAAGCTGAGTCACGGAGACCAGGACTTAAATGTCAGCATAGGGGCGGATTACAACAGCATTGAGACAATCAGGAACATCGCGCTGACGCTTGCAAACGGTGAGGTGATCCATCTCAGTGATGTGGCGGAGGTCCACGAGAAGCTGAAGGCACAGGACAGCATCGCCCGCTACAACGGGCAGGACGCGGTGACGATCTCTGTCTCGAAGCAGCAGAGCGCCTCTGCGGTGGATGTCTCCCGCTCTGTGCGCAGGCAGCTCGGAGCACTGGAGCGCGCGAACAGCTCCCTGCACTTCGATATTATCAGTGATTCCGCAAATGAGATTCAGGACAGCCTGCGGGGGGTCTTCCAGACGCTTGGCATGGCAATTCTGCTTGCCATGGCGATCCTCTTCCTTTTCTTTGGAGATATCAAGGCCTCGGTCATCGTCGGCACCTCGATCCCGGTTTCCGTTATGGTGGCGCTCTGCTGCATGAGTGCCATGGGCTTTTCCATGAACCTGATCTCTGTGGGCTCTCTGGTACTGGGCGTCGGCATGGTCGTGGACAATTCCATCGTTGTGCTGGACAGCTGCTTCCGTCAGAAAAAGCTGCATGCGCTGAGCTACTACGACGGCGCCATGCAGGGCGCAGAATACGTGCTCGGCAGCGTTGCAGGTTCCACCGCGACCACCTGTGTCGTGTTTCTGCCGCTTGCGCTCTTAAAGGGAATGTCGGGGCAGCTCTTCCGGCAGCTGGGCTTCACCATTGTGTTCTGTATGATAGCATCGTTGATTTCAGCCTGTACCATCGTGCCTCTGCTCTTTTATTTCCTGCACCCTGAGGAGAGGCGGGAGGCGCCGGTGAACCGGCTGCTGGCGCGGCTTGAGGAAGCCTACCGCGCGCTGGTGCGCCGCATCATGCCGCACAACCGCCTCGCGATCGCGTCCATCGTGGCGCTGCTCTTCGTCTCCCTCGCCATGGCCTCGCGGCTCGGCATGGAGCTCACGCCCGACGTGGACGAGGGGCAGATCACAGTCACGGTGAATCTGAAGCCGAACCAGCACATTGAAGAGGTGAATCATGTGCTCTCCGAGGTGGAGGCCGTGATCACTGCGGATGAGGATGTTAAAAAGTATCTGGTTTCCTACGGCTCAAGCGGGGTAGGAATGAGCCTCGGCGGCTCCAGTGCGACTGTGACCGCGTACTTGAAGGACAGGGGACCCGGCAAGCCGCGAAGCCGCAGCACGAAGCAGGTTATCTCCGACTGGAAGGCTCCCATGCAGCGCATCACCAATGCCTCTGTGACGATGCAGAATGCGAGCTCCATGGGAATGAGCTCCTCCACGACTGCGGATATCCAGACCATGCTGGAGGGATCGGATCTCAAGCAGGTGAAGCGCACGGCGGATGAAATTGTCGCAGGGCTGCGGAAGGAGCCCTATGTCACGAAGGTGCACTCCTCCATGGAGAATGCTGCCCCGGTGGTGAAGGTGGAGGTGGATCCCGTGAAGGCGCAGGCCGAGGGGCTGACACCCGCCGGCGTCGCGGGCAGCATTTACCTCGCCATGAGCGGCAAGGAGGTGCTGAGCTTTACGGTGGATTCCCGTGAATACAAGGTGCGGCTTGAGTACCCGGAGGGAACGCTGGACAGTGTGGACAGGCTGAACAGCTGGCTCATCACAACGCCGAAGGGCAGCCAGTTGCCGCTCTCCGATATCGCGCGTGTGAGCTTTGAGGACAGTCCGGAGACGCTGCTCCGAAAGGACAAGCGCTATCAGGTCAGCGTCACCGCAGACATTGTGGAGAGCTATGAGAAGACCGCAGACAGGGATATGAAGGCCTATGTCCAGCGCTTTCAGAAGCCGATGGGGGTGGAGATGGCGCAGAACTCCATGGACGAGAGCATGATGGAGGAGCTCTCTGCGCTCGGCGGCGCACTGATGACGGCGGTATTTCTGGTGTTTATTGTCATGGCGATACAGTTTGAGTCAGTCAAATATTCCTTTATGGTGATGTTTACGATCCCATTCTCACTGATCGGCGCCTTCGGGCTGCTCTTTCTTGCGAACTGTAAGATCAGCATGATTTCCATGATTGGTTTTCTGATGATGGTTGGAACGGTCGTAAATAATGGTATACTATATGTAGATACAGCTAACCACATGCGCACGGAGAATGCAGATCTGGATGTCGCGCTGGTGGAGGCGGGGGCAGTTCGCCTGCGCCCCATTCTCATGACCACGCTGACTACGATCATCGCGATGATTCCGATGGCGCTGCGCTACGGCACCGCCGGTCAGTATATGCAGGGGCTGGCGCTGGTGGATATCGGCGGACTGGTGGCCTCTACTCTGCTCTCGCTTCTGCTTCTGCCGACGCTCTACAAGATGACGGATCGGAAGCGGAAGGGCGGAATAGACGAGTTTGCGGATGTGGATTGAGTGGACTTTACGGGCGGCCCTGACGGGCCGGGAAAGGAATGCCTTGAAGAACAGAATGAGGGTCATGCAGGCAGAGCGGGAAAGTGCGGGGTGCGCGGTGCTCCGTCGGGGAGCAGCGCTGCTGCTCGTGCTTCAGCTCTCCGCTTTCGGGGCGGGGACGATATTTGCCTCCTCGCCGCAGTTTGCGCGGACAGAGGAGGAGTGGGCGGCACTCCGTGACAACCGCATGGAATACACGGAGATTGAGGGACTGATTCAGGAGTACAACCCGACAGTGCAGCAGAATCAGTTCAGCTACCGGAAATTCAGGAAGGACTACGGCAGCAGCCGTGACGATGTGGCCTCAGAGTACCGGAGACTTGCGGACGAGCTGCTTGCGGACATCAGCTATCCCGATGAGGGAGATGCGAACTACGCGGCCGCGATGACGGCGGCGCTCACCTCTGAGATGCAGGCGAAGAACCTTCAGAAGCAGGCGGACGATACGCTTGAGGACGCGGAGATCATACGGCTGAACTATGAGAGCGCAGAGAAGGCGCTGGTGCAGACTGCGCAGAACAGTATGATCGCTTACTATGCGGGGCAGTACCGCACGGAGGCGGATGCGCTCTCGAAGCAGCTCGCCGAGCTGCAGCTCTCTGTTGCTGAGGCGCAGAAGGCTGTGGGAGCCGGGACGGAGATCCAGCTGCTCACAACGCAGCAGGCAGTTCAGAATGCGGAAAAGACGAAAATCAGTGACAGTGCGGCGAGAGATGCGACGCGGCAGAAGCTTCAGGTGATGCTCGGCTGGAAGGCGGACAGTGAGGCAGAGATCGCACCGCTGCCGGAGCTTCAGCTCTCCCGGATTGACAGCATGAATCCGGAAGCGGATCTTGAGCATGCGAAACAGAATAACTACACGCTTCGCGTGAATCAAAAAAAGCTTGAGAATGCGGTCGGAGAGACAGATATCAATACTCTGAAATCCACCATTGCGGATAATGAGGCCCGCATAGCTGCCAGTCTCAATGCGGCGTATCAGACGGTGCTCAGCGCGAAGAGCAGCTATCTCTACAGCGTATCAAATGCGGAGCTCAGCGCGCAGACTGCCGCACAGAGCGCGCAGCGCTATCAGCTGGGACTTTTAAGCCGGGTGGAGTATGAGACGGCAGAGCTGAACGCAAAGCAGGCAGAGCTTGGAAGAAAGCAGGCGGAGCTCACGCTCTTTCAGGCGATGGAGGCCTATGACTGGGCAGTTAGGGGGCTTGCCGGCGCCAGCGCGGCGAGCTGAGGCGAGGTGACAGCATGAGGAGAGAGAGGAGAGCCGCGGCACTGGCGCTTGCGGCTGTACTGGCGGGGACGGCGGCATTTCCCGCATCGGCGGCCGTGCAGGCAGCGAGAGAGCCCGCGGAGGCGGGAAAAAGTGCGGCGGAGCTGAACGGTTACACGGAGGAGCGCTGGGCTGCGCTGATGGACAACCGGCTGGAGTACGATGAGATTGATGAGCTGGTACACAGCTTCAATCCGGCAATTGTCTCTGCCTGGTCAGGCTTTACGGACAACATCCGGCTTATGCAGACGATACGCGATAATTTACACGCGCGGCAGCGGGATATGCGGCAGCTGAAGGAGAACGCGAAGGCGGCGGGAGATCAGGCGGACTATGGAAACTATGCCATGCAGGAGGCGATACTCTCCGCTACGGCGAAGGGAATCGGGGCTTCAGCGGATAAGCTCTCGCGGGAGGTGAGCGCCTCAAACCGGCCGCTCCGCGTGGCGGAGCGTCAGGTCTCTGTCGCGGCGAAACGGCTGATGATCTCCTACAACGGACTGAGAACCCAGCGCGCCATCGCGTCAGAGTCCGCGACGCTGTACCGGAGACTTCGGGACGACGCAGCGCAGCGTCTCTCGCTGGGGCTTGGCACCGCACTGGATCTTAGCTCTGCGGAGACAGCGCTCATGCGGGCGGAGTCTCAGCTTGTCTCACTCGATGCGGGAGCGGCGAAGCTTAAGAAAAGCCTCATTCTGCTCTGCGGCTGGAAGGAGGATGCGGACCCGGAGATCGGGGAGACGCCGGCGGCGGATGCTGCGCGCCTTGAGGGCATGGATCCGGAGACAGATCTCAGGGCGGCGATTGCCAAAAACGGAACATTGATTGACTTCCGGAATGCCTCTCATGTGAAGTCAACGACATCCTGGGAGCTTCGCGCGGACAGCGAGGAGGCTATGAACCAGAATCTGCTGGTGAATCTCCGGGAGATGCAGCAGGACGCGCTGGCGAAGCAGGCGGGGCTTGACGCGGCGCAGAGCGGGATGCAGGCTGCGGAGCTCAGCAAAGACGCGGCAGAGCTTCAGTACCGGATGGGGATGCTCTCCGTCTCGGCCTATCTGGGGGCGCTGAAACAGTATCAGGCTGCACGGACGGAGCTGAACACGGCGGACAGCAGCTTTTTTGAGGCTCTTGAGCTCTATGACTGGGCACTTCAGGGCAATTCCTCTGTGGAGTGAGTGCGCCTCAGGCCATACCGCGGGCGTGCTTCATACGGAAGTCTGCTGGGGCAGAGCTTACGGCCATGCCGGATGATCCGGGGAGGATTTGAGTTTCAGGCTTGCGCGAATGGGCGCGCTGGAATAAGATAGAAGGCACGACAGCGACAAGCAGGACAGAAAGGAAATCGGAATGTCAAAAATAGGGTTTATCGGTATGGGACATATCGGGACTGCAATTATGAACAGCCTGATTGAGACACATAAAAAAGAGGATCTTCTCTTTACCTGTGCGCATCCGGAGCGCGGGGTGAAGATCAACGAAAAGACTGGTGTGCGCTTTGTGAGCTCCAATCAGCTCTGCGCGAGAGAGGCGGATATTCTGATTCTTGCGGTGAAGCCCGTGGTCTATGACAGAGTGCTGGAGGAGATTCGCCCGGAGATCGGCGGATCGAAGCTGGTGATCTCTCTCGCGCCGGGTATCACCATCGCGGAGGTCTCGGAGAAGCTCGGCGGCTTTAAGAGAATCGTCCGCGCGATGCCGAATACGCCGGCACAGATCCGGGAGGGGATGACAGGCATCTGCTATGACGACAGCAGATTTACAGACGGCGACAGGGAGGAGCTTGCGCAGCTCTTTCTCTCCTTCGGGCGCATGAAGAAGCTGGATGAGCAGCTCATGGATGCCGTCACGGTGATCAGCGGCTCCTCTCCGGCCTTTGTCTACATGTTTATCGATGCGCTCTCCGATGCGGGGGTCCGCTACGGCATGAAGAAGACGGATGCGCTGGAGATGGCGGCGCAGGCTCTGCTGGGCAGCGCGAAGATGGTGCTGGAGACGGGGGAGCACCCCTCGCTCTTAAAGGATGCTGTCTGCTCTCCCGGAGGCACAACCATCGAAGCCGTGGCGGCGCTGGAGGAGACCGGCTTCCGCAATGTCGTGCTGAAGGGCGCCGAGGCCTGCTACCGCAGATGCAGAGGTGAGATATGAACGAGGTACGGCGCCTAAAGCGTGAGCTCGCCTATGAGGGAACCATACTGAAGGTATATCGGGATCTCGTGGAGATCGGCGGTCATCAGGCGAGCTGGGACTATATTCATCACAACGGTGCGGCGGCCGTGCTTCCGCTGACTGCGGAGGGGAAGCTTCTCATGGTGCGGCAGTACCGGAACGCGCTGGATCGTGCCACTCTGGAGATTCCCGCGGGCAAGGTCGATTCCCCGGACGAGCCGCGGCGGCTCTGTGCCTTTCGTGAACTGGAGGAGGAGACCGGTTACCGGGTGGAGAGCCCGGACAAGCTGGAATTTCTCATGCGCATCGATACGACTGTCGCCTTCTGCGATGAGGAGATCGATATCTTTCTCGCGCGGGAGCTTCTTCCGGGACAGCAGCATCTGGATCAGGATGAGTCGATTGAGGTGGAGGAGTGGGAGCTCCGCGATCTTCTGCAGATGATCTATCGCGGTGAGCTGCGGGACGGAAAGACCGTTTCTGCGATTCTGGGCTACGCGGCAAAAATATTTTCTGAAGGAGAAAAGGGCAAGATATCCCCGCAGTGACAGACATATATCCACATCTTGTATTTTTTTAAAAAAAGGCCGCGCAAGCGGTCTTTTCAGCTGTTCCGGGGCGTTTGATTTTACATAATCTTGCGGGTATACTGTGAACTGACCGTCCGGTGCCAAAGGGCGGGAGCACAGAGAGCACCGGACAGAGAGTTGAAAAACGGGGGAACGAGATGGAAGAGGAACTGCTTCGCTTCGCAGAGTTTTTGAGGGATCAGCGGCATATGGCGGAAAATACGCTGGTGTCCTACCAGAGGGATCTGCGCCAGATGGCGGAATGGCTCTCCGGCTATGGAATACGGAGACCCGGTGAGATCAGCGCAGAGATGCTGAGCGCTTATGTACTCTGGCTTGAGCGCAAGGGAAGGGCGACAACTACGATTTCGAGAGTTGTGGCCTCCATGAAGGCCTTTTTTTCGTTTGAGGAGAGATACGGGGATATTCCGCTGAATCCGGCCAAGGAGCTGAAGGCGCCGAAGGTGGAGAAGAAGCTTCCGACGGTGCTCACCGCAGATGAGGTGGAGCGCTTTCTTCAGCAGACGGAGGGAAAAACGCTCAAAAAGCTCAGAGACCGCGCTATGCTGGAGCTGCTCTGTGCGACAGGGCTTCGCGTATCAGAGGTGATAGAGCTGACGCTCTCGGATCTGGACTTTGCGCGGGGCTGTGTCAGCTGCAGGAGGAGCGGCGAGCGGGTGCGCGTGCTGCCCTTCGGGGAGGATGCGCGCGAGGCACTCTGCAGCTATCTGGAGGATGCGCGCGAGGCGCTCCTAAAGGGCAATGAAACGGAGCTGCTGTTCGTGAATATCAGCGGGAAGGCAATGAGCCGTCAGGGCTTCTGGAAGATCATCAAATATTATGGAGACAGGGCAGATATCCGGAAGGATATTACGCCGCAGTCCTTGAGAAACAGCTTTGCGGCGCATCTCTTAAAGAGCGGCACGGATCTGCACTCCGTGCAGACGATGCTGGGTCACGCGGATATCTCTGTCACACACGCCTACGTGAGCTACATCAGCAGCGCGGGCAGCAGACGGAGAAGCACGGCGAGAAGACGCTAAAGTGCAGCCGGGAGACCGCGCACAGAGGAGATAACAGGAAAAGGGCAGTTCCGGAAGAGGGGAGCAGCCCTTCCTTTATGGAAGGGATGCAGCTGCGGGGACTCTGGATGATCCCGCAGCATATCAGACTGAGAGGCAGAATATGGAATTTAAGCTGCACAGTGAGTATCAGCCGACGGGAGATCAGCCGCAGGCAATCGAGCGACTTTCGAAGGGCTTTTCGGAGGGGAATCAGTTTGAGACGCTGGTGGGCGTCACAGGCTCCGGGAAGACCTTTACCATGGCAAATGTAATCCAGAAGCTGCAGAAGCCGACGCTCATCATTTCTCACAACAAGACGCTCGCGGCGCAGCTCTACAGTGAGATGAAGGAATTCTTCCCGGAAAACGCGGTGGAATATTTCGTCTCCTACTATGATTACTATCAGCCGGAGGCCTACGTGCCGCAGACAGACACCTATATTGAGAAGGACTCCGCGACCAACGATGAGATCGATAAGCTCCGAAACTCGGCGACGAGCGCGCTGCTGGAGCGGAGAGACGTGATTGTCGTGGCGAGTGTATCCTGTATTTACGGACTTGGAAGCCCGGTAGATTATAAGGACATGATGGTGAGCTTAAGACCGGGACAGGAGAAGGACAGGGACGAGGTGATCTCCCGCCTGATCGACATTCAGTACACGCGGAATGACATGGACTTTCACCGCGGAAGCTTCCGGGTGCGGGGGGACACGCTGGAGATATTTCCGGCGGATCAGGACAAGCTCGCGTACCGGGTGGAGTTCTTCGGGGACGAGATCGAGCGGATCACAGAGATCGACGTGCTGACCGGAAGCCCCACGGCGGAGACCATGCACATCTCTATATACCCGGCCTCCCATTATGTCGTGCCGAAGGAGAAGATTGAGAAAGCCTGCCGGGAGATACTTGCGGAGTGCGAGGAGAGAGTGGCGTATTTAAAGAGCGAGGGCAGGCTCCTCGAGGCACAGCGCATTGAGGAGCGCACACACTACGATGTGGAGATGCTGCGGGAGACGGGCTTCTGCTCCGGCATTGAGAACTACACGCGCTTTCTTACCGGGCAGAAGCCGGGAGAGCCGCCCTTCACGCTCATGGACTATTTTCCGGAGGACTATCTGACCATCGTGGACGAGAGCCACATCACCATTCCGCAGATCGGTGGGATGTTCAACGGAAATCTGTCCAGAAAGAACACGCTGGTGGATTTTGGTTTCCGCCTGCCGAGTGCGCTGGACAACCGTCCGCTGAATTTTCAGGAGTTTGAGCAGAGGATAGACCAGATGCTCTTTGTCTCTGCGACGCCCTCCGACTATGAGGCGGCGCACGAGATGCTCCGGGCGGAGCAGATCATCCGGCCGACCGGCCTTCTGGATCCGGAGATCTCCGTGCGCCCGGTGGAGGGGCAGATCGACGATCTGATCTCCGAGGTGCGGAAGGAGACGGAGGCAAAGCATAAGATCCTGATCACCACACTCACAAAGCGCATGGCGGAGGATCTCACCGACTACATGCGGGAGGTCGGGATCCGCGTGCGCTATCTGCACTCGGACATCGACACGCTGGAGCGCGCGCAGATCATCCGCGCGATGCGCCTCGACGAATTTGATGTGCTTGTCGGCATCAACCTCTTAAGAGAGGGGCTGGATATTCCTGAAATTACGCTGGTGGCGATACTGGATGCGGACAAGGAGGGGTTTCTGCGCAGCGAGACCTCGCTGATTCAGACCATAGGGCGCGCCGCGCGAAATGCTGAGGGGCATGTGATTATGTATGCGGATACCATCACGGACTCGATGCGCCGGGCAATTGATGAGACGGAGCGGAGGCGGAAGCTTCAGGAGGAGTACAATGCGCTGCACGGCATCACGCCGACTACCATAAAGAAGGCGGTGCGCGATGTGATCACGATGACGAAGGCAGTGATCCGGGATGAGGAGAGTTGGAAGAAGGATCCGGAGTCCATGAGCGATGCAGAGTTGAAAAAGCTCTCAAAGGAGCTGGAGAAGAGTATGCTCCGGGCGGCAGCAGAGCTGAACTTTGAGGAGGCTGCAAGGCTGCGTGACCGCATGAGCGAGGTTCTGAGGATGCTTGGCGATCCGGGCAGCAGGAAAAAATAATCCCTCACTTGTAAAACGAGATGCAACCCCTCTCACCCTGACCTGAGTCCATAGTTGCTTATAAATGAATACCCTCCGGGAGGTTGCATTCCGGT